>CAIVTJ010000139.1 GCA_903908825.1 uncultured Pseudomonadota bacterium
CGATGGTGTGGTCTATGCCGCTGCCAGCTAGTCGGAGCAGGCTTTTATGATTCGCCATGTGGTCTTATGGCGGCTGCTGGACGAGTTGCGCTCTGATGCGAACTCCGTCGATATGGCTGGCATAAAGCGCAATGTTGCGTCCATGTGCGCGCAAATTCCCGGATTATTGCGGGCTGACATCGCCCGGGTCTGCCAGGGCACTTCCGATTCGGTCGATTTGGTTTTGTATAGCGAGTTCGAGAACTGGGATGCCCTGCACGGCTACGAGGATCACCCGTTGCACCTCGAGTTCCGCCGTCTGATCGGCCCCTTGCGTAGCGAGCGCCGGGTCGCCGATTACGAGGTTTGACCCTGCTGGCCGGCGCAGGTCCCGATCATCTGCCTGCATGAGTCACCTAATATTCACGCTGGCGGCCCAAATTCGTGTACTATGCAGTTCGAGACGCAGTGCTGCTTTGCGCGCTACGTCTCGATAGTAGTGAAGCAACACCCCCCGCTTTCACACTAACTTCAGGCCCCACCTCTGGTGGGGCTTTTTTTTTGAGGGTACTTTCTTGTCGCTGCGTTTCGAAACGGTAGAGGTCGTATAGGCTGGTGAGGCCTGTTTTCCAACGGCCCTGGCCTTTGCCCGGTCAGAGCCGTTGCAGTGCTGCGCAAGCTGTGTCTGCACTATAATGGTGCGGTTTGAGGCGCCGGTTTTGCGGCGACCCCCAGCCGCATCGCCTGCAGGCCGGTCAGGCGGTTGGTTTAAGCTTTGCATTGTTAGTCGCGGGTACCCTGCAGCACACCGCCGGCGGTTTTTTATATGTCGATACACGTCGCGCTCCGACACGTCACGCACTACCGGTACGACCGGCTGGTCGGACTGGGTCCGCAGACCATCCGGCTGCGCCCGGCCCCTCACTGCCGCACGCGCATCCTGTCCTATTCGCTGGACGTGGCGCCGGCCGAGCACTTCCTCAACTGGCAGCAAGACCCGCAGGGCAATTACCTGGCGCGGCTGGTGTTCCCGGAAAAGACCCGCGAGTTCCGGGTCGCGGTCGATCTGGTCGCCGAGATGTCGGTGCTCAACCCCTTCGATTTCTTTCTGGCGCCGCACGCCGAAACCTTCCCGTTCGGCTACAGTTCGGTCGAGCGTCGCGAATTGACGCCGTTTTTGATCAAGCCGCCGCCCACGCCCTTGCTGGCCGAATATCTGGCGACGATATCGCGCGAACCGCAGCGCACCATCGATTTCATTGTCGGACTCAATCAGCGCGTCGCAGCCGACATCAGCTATCTGATCCGCTTGGAGCCGGGCGTACAGCTGCCCGAGCAGACGCTGCGGCTGCGTTCAGGCTCCTGCCGCGATTCGGCCGAGCTGTTGGTGACCCTGTTCCGGCACTTGGGTCTGGCGGCGCGTTTTGTGTCGGGCTATCTCATTCAGTTGGTGGCCGACGTCAAACCAGTCACCGGGCCGGCCGGCCCCGAAAAGGACTTCACCGACCTGCATGCCTGGTGTGAGGTCTATTTGCCTGGCGGCGGCTGGATAGGCCTCGATGCCACCTCAGGGCTGCTGGCTGGTGAGGGTCATATTCCGCTGGCCTGTACCCCTGAGCCCTCGACCGCAGCGCCCATCAGCGGCGGTGTCGATGAGGCCGAGGTTGAGTTCTCGCACGAGATGTCGGTGAGCCGCATCTGGGAAGCGCCGCGTGTCACCAAACCCTATAGCGAAGAGCAGTGGCAGCAGATTCTGCAGCTGGGCCGCGAGGTCGATGTGAAGCTGCAGAGCGCCGATGTGCGTCTGACCATGGGCGGTGAACCCACGTTTGTCGCTGCGGATGATCCGGACGGCGCCGAATGGAACACCGATGCGCTGGGTCCCACCAAGCGTGCCCGGGCTGCGGCATTGTTCGCCCGGCTCAAAGACCGCTATGCGCCCGAAGGCTTGGCGCACTTTGGCCAAGGCAAGTGGTATCCCGGTGAGCAGTTGCCGCGCTGGTCGCTCAATTGTTTCTGGCGCCGCGACGGACAGCCCATCTGGCGTGACAACAGCCGCTATGCCGACGAGACGGTCGACTATGGCGTGACGCCCGATGAGGGCGCGGCGCTGCTGGCTGCCGTGGCCGGGCGTTTGGGCTTGGACGCCGAGAAAGTGTTCGAGGCCTACGAGGACGTTTTTTATTACTTGTGGCGCGAACGCAAGCTGCCGGTGAACGTCGATCCGCTGGATGCGCGGCTCGATGACCCGCTGGAACGCGAGCGCCTGCGCAAAGTGTTCGGCGATGGCTTGGGCAGTGTTGTGGGCCACGTGCTGCCGATCGCACGTGATGCCGGCGGCGAGCACTGGCAGACCGGGCCGTGGTTTCTGCGCGCCGATCGCTGCTATCTGTTGCCCGGCGATTCACCGCTGGGGTATCGACTGCCGCTGGATTCGCAGCCTTGGGTGGCGCGTGCCGATTACCCCTATCTGCATCAGCCCGACCCGTCTGATCTATTCCCGCCGCTGGCGCAGCATGCGCAGCTGGTGGCGCAGCTGCGCCCCATGGGTCATGACCCGTCGGCGCAGGGGCCGCAAGCACATCCGCCGCGCAAGGGTCAGTCCGCTTCGGCGCTGACCCGTACGGCCCTGTGCGCCCAGCCGCGCAACGGCGTGCTGTACGTGTTTATGCCGCCTTTGCAGCACTTGGATGCTTATTTGGAGCTGGTGGCGGCCATCGAAGACAGTGCCCGTGCACTCGATCTGACAGTCGTGCTCGAGGGTTATGAGCCGCCGTCCGATCCGCGCTTGGCGAACCTGCGCGTCACCCCTGATCCGGGTGTTATCGAAGTCAACATTCATCCGTCTGAGACCTGGGACCAACTGGTCGATCGCACCGAGCATCTGTACGACGCCGCTCAGCAGCTGACGCTGACCAGTGAGAAGTTCATGGTTGATGGCCGGCACACCGGTACCGGCGGTGGCAACCACTTCGTGATGGGCGGTGCCACGGTGCACGATTCGCCGTTCCTGCGTCGCCCGGACCTGCTGCAGAGCTTGCTTGGCTATTGGCACAATCATCCGTCGCTGTCGTATCTGTTCTCGGGTCTGTTCATCGGCCCGACCTCACAAGCACCGCGCGTCGATGAGGCGCGCAACGACTCGCTGTACGAGCTCGAACTGGCCTTCAAAGAACTGCAGTCGCGACGCGGCGAACCTGTACCGCCGTGGCGCGTGGACCGCGTGCTGCGCAACCTGCTCATCGATGTGACCGGCACCACCCATCGCGCCGAGTTCTGTATCGACAAGTTGTTCTCGCCGGAAGGTTCGACCGGACGCTTGGGCCTGCTGGAACTGCGCGCCTTCGAAATGCCGCCGCATTCGCGCATGAGCCTGGCGCAGCAGTTGTTGTTGCGCTCGCTGGTGGCGCGTTTCTGGCAGCAGCCCTATGAACCGCAGCGTCTGGCGCGTTGGGGCACCGAACTGCACGACCGCTTCATGCTGCCGTATTTCGTCCAGCAGGACTTCAACGACGTATTGGCCGAGCAGCAGTCAGCCGGCTTTGCGTTGCAGCCGGAGTGGTTCGCGCCGCACCTGGCGTTTCGCTTCCCGCGCTATGGCGACTACGCCACGCGCGGCGTCGATATGGAAATCCGTCACGCGCTCGAGCCTTGGCACGTCATGGGCGAGGAGGGCGGCGGTGGCGGCACAGTGCGCTATGTCGATTCTTCGGTTGAACGTGTGCAGGTCAAGGTCACCGGCTTGGCCCCCGACCGTTATGCCGTGGCGGTCAACGGCCGCGCACTGCCACTGCGCCCCACCGGCACAGCCGGTGAGTTTGTCGCTGGCGTGCGCTACAAGGCTTGGCAGCCGCCCAACGCCTTGCATCCGACCATCGGCGTGCATGCGCCGCTGACCTTTGACCTGGTCGACACGTGGATGCAGCGTTCGCTGGGTGGCTGTCGCTATCACGTGACGCATCCCGGTGGTCGCAGCTATGAGACCTTCCCGGTCAACGCGTTTGAGGCCGAGAGTCGCCGGCTGGCACGGTTCTTCCGCTTCGGCCACACTCAAGGCACTGTCAAAGTGCCACCGGTAGCGGCCAGCGTTGACTTCCCGTTTACCCTCGACCTGCGCCTACCGGAATAACGTGGCAAAACGCGCCGAACAGACCCGCGACCGCCGATGGCTCAGCGCTTATGCCGCTGACCCCGGTCGCTATGACGAACTGCTGGCCACCGACGGCAAAGTGCGTCCGCATTGGGAACCCTTGGTTTCGCGGCTGCTGGCAGAGGGCGCAGACACCACGCGCCGCAGCGTCGAGTTGGCGCGGCGCCTGGTGGTCGAGAACGGCGTTACCTATAACGTGTATGCCGATCCGCAGGGCCGCGACAGGCCGTGGGCGCTCGATCCCTTGCCGCTGCTGCTCAGCGGCTCAGAGTGGCGGCAGATCGAAGCCGGTGTGTTGCAACGCGCCAGTCTGCTCAACTCGGTGTTGGCCGATCTGTATGGCCCGCAAGAGCTGATCGCCGACGGCAGCATCCCGCCGGAGCTGGTGTTCGGTCATCCAAATTACCTGTGGCCTTGCCGTGGCACGCGTCCGCGTGATGGCACCTGGCTGCATCTTTATGCGGTCGATCTGGCGCGCGGTCCCGACGGCCGCTGGTGGGTGCTGGGTGATCGCACGCAAGCACCTTCGGGTCCGGGTTATGCCCTCGAAAATCGTCAGATCGTGTCGCGCGTTTATCCGGAGGTGGCCAAAGATCTGGGCGTGCGCGCCATCGGCGGTTTTTTTGCCGGTTTGCGCGCGAGCTTGCTGGCCAACAGTGAGTCGGCCGATGTGGCGCTGGCCGTGGTGCTGACGCCGGGCCCGTTCAACGAAACCTATTTCGAGCATGCTTATCTGGCGCGTCACCTGGGCTTGCCGCTGGTTGAGGGCAATGACCTGACGGTGCGCGGTGACACGGTCTACCTCAAGACCTTAGCCGGGCTGCGCCGCGTGCATGCCATCTTGCGCCGCCTCGATGACGACTATTGCGATCCGGTCGAGCTGCGTGCTGATTCAGCGCTGGGTGTGCCGGGTTTATTGGGCGTGGTGCGGGCCGGGCGCGTCGTGTTGGCCAATGCCTTGGGCTCGGGCGTTATCGAGTCTGCCGCGCTTTTGGGCTTTCTGCCGGGCGTTGCCGAACGCATGTTGGGCGAAAAACTGGCGCTGCCGTCGGTGGCCACCTGGTGGTGCGGCGAACAGCCCGCACTCGATTACGTGGTCGAGCACCTCGACAGCTTGGTCATCAAAGGCGCGTTCCCCAATCAGCGTTTCGAGCCGGTGTTTGCCGGTGATCTCAGTGCGACCGAGCGTGAAGTGCTGGCGCAGCGACTGCGCGCCCGGCCTTATGCCTATGTGGCGCAGGAGCGCGTGCAGTTCTCGCAGGCACCGAGTTGGCGCGGCGGCTCAGCGTCGCTGGGCGCACGTTCGGTCGGCATGCGTGCCTATGCGATTGCAACACCGCAGGGCTACAAGGTCATGCCGGGTGGCATGGCGCGCATCGCCTCGGATGCCGCAGTCGATGTGGTGTCTTCGCAGCGCGGTGGCGGCAGCAAAGACATCTGGGTGTTGTCAGGCAATGCGCAGAACGATGAAGACCAGGACGAGCAGCCCTTGGCCGTGTTGACTGTGCCGCGTGATGAACTGCCTTCCAGCCTGGTCGAAAACTTGTTCTGGCTGGGCCGCTATGCCGAGCGCTGCGAAGACAAGACCCGCCTGCTGCGCGCCACGTTTGCGGTGCGTCCCGATCCGGGCATCTGGAAGCCGGCCTTGGCCAGTTGCCGAAGCTTAGGGTTGCTGGACGAGGTCAAAGAGCCCTCAGAGAGTTTGTTTGATGCGGAGCAGGCCTTGGGTTTGGCGGCCGATCTGGGTCGGTTGGCGTGGGCTGCGACGCGTTCCCGCAGTCGCTTGTCCGCCGAACACTGGCGCTCGCTCAATGTGCTGCAGCGGCAGTTTCATGAAGCCGATGCGGCCCGCACCGATCCGCGCGAGACCCTCGATCGCTTGCTGCTCGGCATCGCTGCATTCGCCGGCTTCACGCTCGACGACATGACGCAGGACGATGGCTGGCGGCTGCTGATGTTGGGCCGGCAACTCGAGCGCATACAGTTTCTCAGTTCACTGCTGGCCCAGCGCCTGGCCGGTGGCCGTCGTTTGCTGCGCGGTGAACTCGATTGGCTGCTCGATGTGGGCGGCAGCACCATCACCTATCGCACGCGTTACATGGCTGCGCCGCGCCTCACGCCGACGGTACAACTGCTGGTGTTTGACGAGAGCAATCCGCGGGCACTGGCCTTTCACTGGCGCGGCGTGCAGCGCACTTTGTCCAAGCTGTCAGTGTCATTGGGTGGCGGTGGCGAAGATGTACTGGTCGACGCCTTGCGCGTGTTGTTTGCAGCCGATCTGCTGCCACTCGATCAAACCAACGCGGCGGGCACCCGGGCGCGTGCCAACTTCGCTGAGGCGCTGGTCAACTTGAACTTTGAAGCCGGGCGTCTGTGCGATCGCTTGAGCATGCGGCACTTTTCGCACACGGGCATGGACGTGCGCACGGTGGCCGCGTGAGCGATACGCCCTACCGTTATCGTGTGCGTCACCTGACCCGCTATGTGTATGGCGGAGAGGTTGTGCATTCGCATCAGGTGCTGCGGCTCTCGCCACGAGCCATGCCGCATCAGACCACGGTGAGCCACGAGGTGGTGGTCACACCGCAGCCTGCGTTCCGGGTCGATGGGCAAGATGCCTTTGGCAATCCGGTGACGCGCCTGCAAATCGACTTGCCGCATGACAGCCTGTCTGTCGACTCTCACATGGATGTCACTGTCTATGCGCGCCCGGCTCGCGATGCGGCTGACAGCCTGCCGTGGAATCAAGTTGCTGAACAACTGGTCTATGCGCCGCATGCGTTAGACGCTGAAGATCTGGAAGCGCGCCGCTATCGTTCCGAATCGCCGTATGTGCGCGTTAAGCAGGAATTCAGCCGTTATGCGGCCAGTTGCTTTACGCCGGGCCGGCCTGTGCTGGCCGCTGCCGAGGCGCTGATGCACAAGATTTTTGCTGACTTCACCTATGCGCCGGGTGTTACGCAAATTGCCACGCCGTTGCTGGAAGTGCTGCGCGGGCGGCGCGGCGTGTGTCAGGACTATGCGCATGTGATGATCGCCTGCCTGCGTTCGCAAGGCCTGGCGGCGCGCTATGTCAGTGGCTATCTGCGTACGTTGCCCCGTGAGGGCGAGCCGCGTAGCGATCTCGTCGGTGCTGATGCCTCGCACGCCTGGGTTGCAGTCTATGCGCCACCGTTCGGATGGGTTGCGCTCGATCCCACCAACGATCTGCGTGTGGGCCGTGACCATGTGACCATCGCTTGGGGTCGTGATTTCGGTGACGTCTCACCGCTGCGCGGTGTGATTTTGGGTGGCGGTGAGCACGAGTTATCGGTCAACGTGTCGGTGCAGCCGCTGCTGCATAAGGCGTGACCCCGACACTTGCAGCCCTGCTGCAACACCAGCGGGATTCGTTGGCCGAGCGTGCACCGGCCGCGTTTGCAGCGCTCTCTGCCGCACCGCTGCAGGTGCAGGCCGAAGCCGATCATGTTTTGTTGTGCAGTGATTTTGTGCTGCGCGCAATCATCACGCTGCCGTCGTTGCTGCCGCAGTTGTTGGCCGAAAATGCTCTGCAGCAAGCGCGTTCGTTAAGCGATTACCAAGCCAGGGTTGAGCGTGTGCTGGCGGGCACCGGTCATGATCTGCCGGCCTGTCAACGCGCACTGCGGCAGTTGCGGCAACTCGAAATGGTGCGTTTGGCCTGGCGGGACCTGTGTGGTGCAGCCACGGTCGAGCAAACACTACTCGAGACGTCCTGGCTGGCCGAAGCCCTGATCGCTCGTGCCACAGCGTGGGCCCGGCAGTCGTGCGCGATCCGCCATGGCTTGCCTGCAGGCAGCGATGCGGACTTGGTGGTACTGGGCATGGGTAAGCTCGGTGGCGGCGAGCTCAACTTTTCATCCGATGTCGATCTGGTGCTCCTTTATGCCTCGGGTGAGGGCACTAACGGGCCGCTGTCACTCAGTCGCGAAGAGTTTTTTTTTGCAGCAGGCGCGGATGCTGATCCGCTTGCTTGATGAACGCACTGCCGACGGCTTCGTGTTCCGTGTTGACCTGCGACTGCGACCTTATGGCGATAGCGGTCCCTTGGTCTGCAGTTTTGCAGCGTTTGAAGACTACCTGCAGTCTGCAGGCCGCGACTGGGAACGCTATGCCTATGTCAAAGCGCGGGCGTTGACCGGTCAGGCTTTGTTTGCGCCGGTACAAACTCATGTGCTGCGGCCTTTTGTTTATCGACGCTATCTTGATTTTGGCGTGTTCGACTCGCTGCGCGAGATGCGCGGCCTGATCGCACGCGAGGTGGTACGACGTGACTTGGCCGATCACGTCAAGCTGGGGCCCGGCGGCATCCGCGAGATCGAATTCGCTGCGCAATCCTTGCAGTTGATTCGCGGCGGTCAGGATGCCCTACTGCGCGAAGTGTCGTTGCTGGCGGTGCTGCCGCGCCTGCGTGGCGTCAAGCTGTTGGGTGATGCGGCAGTCACGAGTTTGCACGAGGCGTATCTGTTCCTGCGCAAACTCGAGAACCGTTTGCAGATGCTGGATGATCAGCAGACTCATAGCTTGCCCGTCGAGGCCTTGGCCATCGAACGCATCGCCAGCGCCATGGGTTTTGCCGGCGAAACCGAATTACGGGCTGAGTTAGATCAGCAGCGCGGGAGTGTCATCGCGTGCGTCGGTGCGGTGGCTCTGCCCGCACAGTCGGCGGCTACGCCTTTGCTGCTGGAGCTGTTGGCGCTGTGGGAGCAGCACCGCGATGAGCAGGCCTTGCTGGCTGCGCTACAGAGCCGCGCCGTCCCCGAAGCCGCGCAATTAGTGCCGCAGCTGGTCGAGCTGCCGCAGGCGCCGCGTTTGCGCCGTCTCGATGCCATAGGCCGCCGCCGCTTGGCCGCATTGCTCGAGTGCTTGTTAACGCAGCTGCCGGCTGTGCAGGCACCGTTGTTGTTGCGGCGATTGTTGTCGATTATCGAAGCCATCGGCCAGCGCTCGGCCTATTTTTCCTTGTTGCTCGAGAATAGTGGCGCCCGGCAGCGATTGCTGACGGTGTGCGCGCAGGGTGACTTTCTGGCGGCACGCATCGCAGCGCATCCGCTGTTGCTGGATGAACTACTCGACGCTGAGGTCTTGCAGCAGTTGCCGCTGCGCGCCACTTTGCAGGCCGATCTCAACGCGCGCCTGGCCGAGGTGGCCGGGGATGAGCCGGACCGGCAAGTCGAGGCCCTTTATCGATTTCAGCGCGCGGCATTATTTCGTGTTGCCTTGGCTGACTTGATCGGCGGTTTGCCCTTGATGCAGGTCAGCGATCGTCTGACCGAGATCGCGGAATTGATAACCGAGTCAGCCATGCAGATGGCCTGGCAGCAGATGGTCGAGCGCTTTGGTACGCCGAGTTGCTGCGACACGCCAGGCGGCGCCTTGCGCGCCGTGCGGGTCGCTGCCATCGGTTACGGCAAGCTTGGCGGCCGTGAGCTCGGCTATGCCTCGGACTTGGACCTGGTGTTCCTGCACGACTCTATGGGTGAGCAGCAGCAGACCACGGGTGATGCGCCGGTCGACAACCAGCTGTTCTTCCTGCGTTGGGCGCAGCGCCTGCTGCATCTGTTGACGGTGCATACCGGTGCCGGACGCTTGTATGAAGTCGATATGCGCTTGCGGCCCAGCGGTAACGGCGGCCTGTTGGTGACGCGCATCGAGGCCTTTGCCGAGTATCAATATGGCGAGGCGTGGACCTGGGAGCATCAGGCGCTGTTGCATGCCCGTGCGGTGGCGGGCGATCCGCTGCTGCGTCAGCGTATCGAGGCGCTACGTCTGGATGTGCTGCAGAACGCTGTGCATCGCGAGGACTTGCGGCAACGTGTGCAGGACATGCGCGAGCGCATGCGGCGCGAATTGTCGGCTGCCAAGGCCGGTCAGTTTGACCTGAAGCAAGACCGCGGCGGCATCGCTGACATTGAGTTTCTGGCGCAGTACTGGGCTCTGCGCTGGGCGCAGCAATACCCGGCCGTCGTCCTGTATGCCGACACCATACGCGAACTGGAGACGCTGGCCTCCGGCGCCCTGGTGGCGCAAGAGACCGTCGATAGCCTGGTGCAGGCTTATCAGGCCTACCGGGCCGTCTTGCACCACCGTTCTCTGGACGGGCTGGGCGGAGTCGTAGAGGCAGACCTTTTCGTGGACCAGCGCGCAGCCGTCACGGCCATCTGGAACGCTGCCATGACGTCCGGTGACGTCCTATAATGGCGCCATGAGCCAAACCAGCAAGCCGTCGCTGCCCGCTAATGCGCAGCAGCACTACCAGGTCACTGCGGCAGACCTGCCTTTGTCCTGCCCCATGCCGCAGATGTCACTGTGGAACTCCCACCCGCGGGTGTATTTGCCCATTGAAGAGACGGGTTCTGCCAAGTGCGCCTACTGTGGCGCCGAGTACACGCTGATCGCTTAAGGCGCGGTCGCCGGCGGCTAGGCGCGGCGCAGTTCAGTAAGCGGCGTAGGACTTCTCTTCGACCAGGCGCGATCCCAGCGCCTGATTGATGCGCTTTTTGATCGCGGCGCGCTCATCGTTCTCGATGTATACCGCGCGCGCCAGTTCGATAAAGCCCGCATCAAACTCGCGGGCACGCTCTTTGTCGCGGATGCGGTCTTCGATGTCCCAAAGCCGTTCGTTGACGGCCAGCAGCGCGGTGCGCTCGGCACTGATGTCAAACGCTGCAAACGGCGAGGCCTGCCAGCAGTTGTTGAGTGCGGTCAGTTCGGTTTGTACATTGGCTAGCTTGCCGGCATCACTGATGCGCCGCGACTTGATGTCGAGGATGGTGAGCTTGTCGATCAGTTCGCCCGGCGAGACGGGTGCGTGTAGTTCGTCCATGGCGGCATGGTAGCAGGCCCGCGGCGACGTAAGATGCAGCGGTCGATCAGTCATCAGGGCGCAGCAGGCATGGCCGAGGGCAAGCAGTCCAATACCGATATCCGGCGTTTCGTCACCCGCGAGGCGGCGCAGACCGGTGCCATCTATTACCGCCCGGATGCAGCCGGCGAGTTTGCCGCGCAATGGTTCGATCCGCGCTATTGGCGCCAATCCGGCGGCCTGGTCAGTGAGCCTGCCGGTCAGCCCGGCTGCTATCTGGTGCGCGAGGGCAGACGGCACCTGCTGCTGCGCCACTATGAGAGAACAGGTTTGCTCAACCACCTGTTGGGTGACTGGTTGCTGTGGCGAGGCGAAGGCGCCGCTTTGCCTATCCGCGAGCTGGTGTTGCTGACCCAGTTGCACGCCGCCGGGGTGCCGGTGGTGGTGCCTGTGGCTGCCCGCTATCAGCGCTATGGTGGCGGCTATCGTGGCGACCTGTTGGTCGAATATCCCCCCGATGCGCAGACGCTGGCGCAGGCTCTGCAGACCGGTGCGGTGCCGCTGACCCTGTGGACGCAACTGGGTCGTGGTTTGCGTCGCTGCCACGACCTGGGCGTCTGGCAGCCGCGCTTGAACGCCGGCAAAGTGCTGCTGCGTGGTGATGACCAGCTGTTATTGATCGACTTCCGCGGTGCCCTGCAGCGCCGCGATGGACTTTGGAAAGACGCGGTGCTGGCCGCGCTGCGCCGTTCCATTGAAAGCCACGCTGACGCACGCGGGCAGCCGGTCGACGAAGTGGCCTGGGACTGTCTGCTGGCGGCCTACGGTTGATGCTGCAGGGGCTCTACACGCTGTTGCTGCGGCTGTTGGTGCCGTGGGTCTGCGCGACCTTATGGTGGCGCGGACGGCGGCATCCGGGCAGGCGCGTTGCGCTGCGCGAACGCCTGGGTCGCTCTGCGGTGGTGTTGGCGCGCGGGCGAGCCCCGGTCTGGATACACGCCGTGTCGGTCGGCGAAGTGCAGGCTGCCGCGCAGCTCATCGCGCTGTTGGCTGCCCGAGATCCCCGGCAGCCGCTGCTACTGACCATGGCTACCGCAACCGGCCGGCAACGGGCGAGCACCTTGTATGCGTCCTATCTGCAGGCCGAAGGTGACAGCCCGCCGCTGCTGCAATTGCGCTATGCCCCCTTCGATCTGCCGGGTGCCGTGGCGCGGTTTCTGGATGAAGTGCAGCCCTGTGCAGGCCTTATTCTAGAGGCCGAGCTCTGGCCCAATCTGTTGCGCGCCTGCGCTCGCCGTCGCCTGCCCATCGCTATGGTCAGCGCGCGGCTGTCGGCCCGCTCGCAACGCCGCTATCGCAGTTTCGCGCTGGGTTTGATGCAGCGCAGCCTGCGTGGCTTGGCGCTGATCGCAACTCAGACCGCCGCTGACGCGCAGCGTTTTATCGAGTTGGGTGCTCCCGCCGATCGGGTGCAGGTGGCCGGCAACCTGAAGTTCGATCTGCCCTTGCCAACCGATTTGCTGCAACAGTCTGTGCGACTGCGCCAGCAGTGCCTGGGAGACCGGCGCCTGTGGGTGGCCGGCAGTACCCATGCGGGCGAGGACGAACAACTGCTCGCCGCGCATCGCTTGCTGTGTGACGGTGCCGCCGGACTGGCGCCATTGCTGGTGCTGGCGCCGCGTCATCCCGAGCGCTTTGTCGCGGTGGCGCAATTACTCGAGCGGTCGGGGCTGGCTTTTGTCCGCTACAGCGATGCAGACCGGGCCGTCGCTGCGCACAGCGCGCAGGTGCTGCTGCTGGATACGCTGGGCGACCTGCTGACCTTTTACGCCTGCTGTGAAGTGGCCTTTGTCGGCGGCAGCCTGGTGCCGCTGGGCGGGCATAACCTGCTGGAGCCGGCAGCCTTGGGCAAGCCGGTGCTCAGCGGACCGGCGTATTTCAGCGCACCGGAAGCGGCTCGCCTGCTGTTGGAGTGTGGCGCGCTGCAAGTGGTTGCCGATGCGACAGCCTTGGCTGACGCGCTGCAACAGTGCTTTGCCGACCCGCAGGCGGCTAGCCGCCGCGGCGCAGCGGGTCTGGCAGTGATCGAGGCCAACCGGGGCACGGCAGCGCGGACCGTGGCGCTGCTGCAAGCCCAAGGCCTGTTGCCGGCCCCGCAGCAGCCGGTTTGAGGGCCGTCGCTTAGGGCGAGGGCGGGGGTGTGTCGGCCGCCGAGGTGTTGGTCGTCACGGTCAACCAGCGGTTGATCTCTTCGATCGTCGCGCGGTCGATGTCTCCGGAGGCCAGACGCAGCTGCACCAGGCTGTTGAGGTAGCTATAGCGGCTTTGCGAGTAGTTGGTCTGCGCGGCAATCAGCAGCCGGCGTGAGTCCAGCAGTTCGACCGCTGTACGCGTGCCGACCTCATAGCCGGCTTCGGTGGCCTTGAGCGCGGTCTGGCTAGAGGACAGCGCCTGCTGTAGCGCCTGCACCTGCGAGATGCCGCTATTGACCGCCTGGAACGAATCGCGTGCCAGACGCTCGGTCTCGCGCGAACTGCGTTCGAGGCGCTCTTTGGCAGCGATCCAGGAATATTGGGTCTGACGAACACGCGACTGAGTTGCGCCGCCGCTGTAAATCGGCACGGTGACCTGCAGCGCAATCGACTTGCCGTAGCCTTCCGATTCGGTGGGCAGCGGGAAGCTGGTGGTAGGCACGGTGCGCGTCGTGTCGGTTTTGGAGTAGGTGCGACCGGCCACCAGATCGATGGTCGGCAGGTGTCCGCTGAAGGCGACGCCCACCTGGTCACGAGCGATGTCGGCGGCCATGCGGCTGGAGAGCAAGGTCGCGTTCTGGTCCATCGAAATCTTGACCCATTCCTCTTCGCTGGCCGGTGAAGGCGTCAGCAACGGCATGGTGTCGGCGGGCTTGTTCAGCACGTCGTACTTTTCGCCCACGGTGGCGCGCAGCACTTCCTGGGCATTGGCCAGACTGCGCTTGGCGACGATGACGGCAGCGCGCGAGCTGTCACGGGCGGCGCGTGCGTCCTGCACGTCGGTGATGGCGATGAGGCCCACTTCAAAGCGCTTTTCGGCCTGTTCGAGCTGGCGCTGGAAGGCATCACGAGCCGCCATCTGCGCTTCGACCGCGTCTTGCGCCGACAGCACAGCGAAGTATTGGGTGGCCACGCGTTGTGCCAAGGCTTGGCGGGCGACCAGATAGTTGGCTTCTGCCTGCGCCACCGTGTGGCTGGCGGCCTTGAGGTTGACCCAGTTGGCCCAGGAGAACAGGTTCTGGCGCAGGTTAAGACCCCAGTTGGTGGTGTCTGTCGTGCTGGAGCCGGTGGTGTTGATCTGCTGTGTGGTGTTGTTGACCAGCACGTTGGTGGTCGAGCCGGTGGTATCTGACCAAGCGCGACTGCGGTTGCCGGTACCGCTGAACTGCGGCAGCAGGTTAGCCAGCGCCTGAGGCTTGGCCTCCATGGCCGCCATGAGGGTGGCTTCTGCTTCGCGGATCTGCGGATCGTTGAGCAAGGCCCGGTCGTAGACCGCCAACAGGTCTTCGCCATGGGCAACGCCGCCAGTGAGGCAGAGCAGGGATACGAGCAGCGGTCCGCGATTCATGATGCTCCAGAAGTCTTTTTGGGCCAGTGGTAAGAGCATGGCAACAGCCAGCAAGTTCCCTGCCGGCCGGGCTTTTTTAGAAATGGAAGGGATTGGCCGGGCGCGCGTTGATCAGCGGGTCCAATACAGTCTCAAACAGACTCTGCTCATGGCGCTGACCTTGGGCATCCAACTGGATCAGGCGGGCGTCCATAGCCGCGCCGGTGCCGACGACGACGAACAGCCGGCCGCCAGGACTCAGGGCCGCCTCATAGGCAGGGTCGTACACGGGCAGCGAGGCGGTGACTACGACCACATCGTGGCGCGGAGCGCTGGCCAGCAGTTCGGTGGCATCGCCGTGGGTCAGGGCGACGTTGGCTATGCCGGCAGCGCTGAGATTGCTGCGCGCTTGGGCGGCGATGTCCGCGTGGATTTCGATGCTGCTGACAATGGCGCCTTGCAGGCTGAAGCAGGCGGACAGGAAACCCGAGCCGGTGCCCACTTCGAGCAGGGTCTGGCCGGGCTTGACCTCCACAGCTTGGATGATGCGACCGACGATGCTCGGCGACAGCATGTGCTGGCCATGGCCCAGCGGCAATGGCAGATCGGCGTAGGCGGTATCGCGGTAAGCTGGCGGAACAAAATGTTCACGCGGCAAACGGCGCAAAAGGTCGAGAATGGTGTCATCGAGCACGTCCCAGGCGCGGACTTGCTGGGAAACCATCTGTTCGCGGGCGTAATTGCTGGCCTGCAGGTTGGACATTCGCTGAATTCCGGGACTCGGTTGGCGGTCTGTAAATGCGGGACGCGGCAAGGTACGGGTTTTCGCCGCCCCTGCCAAGTCAGGATATCAGCATACTGATGGTCGGGGCGGAAGATGTCGGGGCTTGAAATGTCGCAGCAGCGACAGGACGACTGCACAACTTGGACATGAACTCACTACCTGCGGTGACGGCTTTGGTGTTCGCCTTGATCGCGGCGGCGCTGCTGTTGGTTTGTCTGCGTCTGCGCGCGGCCTTGCGCGCGGCCGAGTCGGCCGCGCCCATCGAGGTGCTGCAGCCGGCCGATCTGCTGCCTGGGGTGTCCGCAGGGCCGTGGGTCAGCCCGGCAGCCGAGCCGGCACCTGCGCCGGCACCTGCGCCTCCACCCCCGCAAGACCTGTTTCAGGAAGTCGGCGATCGCGTCCACGAAATCGTCCTCGTGCAGGGACAAACCATCCTGTATGCCAACCCGCAATTTGCCGCCTTGGCCGGGGCCGAGCGCGAGGCCTTGATCGGCACCCGTCTGCACGAGATGGTGGAGGGCGAACAGCAGCAGTCGGTCGCCGAAAATCTGCGCCAGCGGCTGCTCGGTGCCGAAGTGCCCGAGCGCTATGAAATCGATTTGATCGGTCGTCAGGGACAGATGACGCGTCTGGAGATCGCCACCACG
>CAIVTJ010000140.1 GCA_903908825.1 uncultured Pseudomonadota bacterium
ACGATCCCGTCTCTTATGACGCTATGCAGATAGCCGATGCGGCCCGTCATCAACTGGTTCAGCAACGGCAATCGTTCATCATGGAAACCGTGCTGTCAGACACGCAGGGCAGTAAGTTGAGCTTCTTCCGGGAAGCCATCGAAGCCGGGTATTACTTGCTGCTGATCTATATCCGCATCAACACGGCAGAAATATCAGCAGCGCGGGTAATGCAGCGGGTACTGGCAGGCGGGCACGATGTCGCTGACGAAAAACTGATGTCTCGATTTGCGAGAACTCAGCGAAATGCTGCCGAGGCTTTGGGTTTAGCAAGCTTTGCCTTGCTGCTCGACAATTCGAGTGTCGAAACACCATTTGCCTACATACAAGCTTGGCAAGTGGGCAAGCCGCTCGACGCGTCTCAAACCTTGTAATAAGCCCTATACCAATCCACAAACGCGCGCACGCCCTGCTCGACCGTAGTCGCCGGCTTATAGCCCACCGCGCGCTCCAGGTCCTGCACATCGGCCGAAGTGTCGGGCACATCACCGGGCTGCAAGGGCAGCAGGTTCTTGATGGCCTTGCGACCTAAGCAGTCTTCGAGCACTGCGATGTAATGCGACAACTGCACCGGCGAGTTGTTGCCGATGTTGTAGATGCGATAAGGCGCATTGCTGGTGGCCGGGTCCGGGTCGTCGCTGTTCCACTGCGGGTCTGGCGTGGCCGTCTGGTCGAGTGTGCGCAGCACGCCCTCGGCGATGTCCTCGACAAACGTGAAGTCGCGCGTGTGATGCCCGTGGTTGAACACATCGATGGGCTGGCCCGCGAGGATGTTGCGCGTGAACAGAAACAGCGCCATGTCCGGCCGGCCCCACGGGCCATACACCGTAAAAAACCTTAAGCCCGTGACCGGCAAACGGAACAAATGCGCATAGGTGTGCGCCATGAGCTCGTTGGCGCGCTTTGTGGCGGCATAAAACGACAGCGGATGCGTGGAGTACTGATGAGGCGAGAACGGCATGTGCGTGTTGGCGCCATACACCGAACTGGTCGAGGCAAACACCAGGTGCTGCACTCCGTTGTGGCGGCAGCCCTCGAGCACGTTGAGCGTGCCGGTGATGTTGCTGTCTACATAGGCCTGCGGTTGCTCTAGCGAATAGCGCACACCGGCCTGCGCCGCCAGGTGCACCACGCGGTCAAAGCGTTCGCTGGCAAACAGCGCTGCCATGCCTGCGGCATCGGCGAGCTCGAGCTTACGAAACGAAAACCCGGCCTGCGGCATCAGCCTGTCGAGGCGCGCCTGCTTCAGCGTGGGGTCGTAATAGTCGTTGAGGTTGTCGAGGCCGACCACTTGGTCGCCGCGTGCCAGCAGACGGTGCGCCACATGCGAACCGATGAACCCGGCAGCACCGGTGACCAGAACTTTCATGCGTGTCCTTACAACCTGCCGTCGACTTCGTCGCGGCGGAAGATGTGTTTGATGTCGTACAACACGCCGGCGGGCTTGAGCAGCTTGCGCACGGCCTTGACGCCCATGTCTTTAAATTGCTTGTGGCCCACGGCCATGATCACCGCGTCATAGCGGGTCTTGCCCAAGGCAGCCAGCGGCTTGACGCCGTATTCGTGCTGCGCCTCTTTACGGTCTATCCATGGGTCATAGACATCGACTTGCGCGTTGTAGTCGCGCAGCTCGCGGATGACATCGATGACCTTGGAGTTGCGCAGGTCGGGGCAGTTTTCTTTGAACGCCAGACCCATGACCAGCACCCGCGAGTCTTTGATGCGCAGGCGCTTGTTGGCCATGAGCTTTAAGATTTCGCTGGTGACATAGGCGGCCATGTTGTCGTTGAGACGACGGCCGGCCAGGATGATCTCGGGGTGATAGCCCACTTCCTGCGCTTTGTGTGTCAGGTAGTAAGGGTCGACGCCGATGCAGTGTCCACCCACCAGGCCCGGCCGGAACGGCAGGAAGTTCCACTTGGTGCCGGCAGCCAGCAACACCTCTTCGGTGTCTATGTTCAGCCGATTGAAGATCAGCGCCAGCTCGTTGATGAGTGCGATGTTGATGTCGCGCTGCGTGTTCTCGATGACCTTGGCGGCCTCGGCCACCTTGATGCTGGAGGCCTTATAGGTGCCGGCCGTGATGATGGCCGCATACAGGCTGTCGACAAACGTAGCGACGTCGGGCGTAGAGCCGGAAGTGACCTTGCGGATGCTGGGCAGTCGGTGCTGCTTGTCACCCGGGTTGATGCGCTCGGGGCTATAGCCGCAAAAAAAGTCTCTGTTGAATTTCAGGCCAGAGTGTTTCTCTAGCAAGGGCACGCAGATCTCTTCGGTGCCACCGGGATAAACCGTCGACTCGTAGACCACCACATCACCCTTTTTGAGGATGCTGCCCAGTGCGGCGCTGGCTTTTTCGAGTGGTGAAAGATCGGGCCGGTTGTACTTATCGATGGGCGTGGGCACGGTGACGATGTACACGCGGCAGGCCTTAAGGTCGGTCAGCGTGCTGGTGAACTCGAGGCGGTTGGCAGCTTTGAGTTCGTCTTTGGTGACTTCCAGGGTGCTGTCGCGGCCCTCAGAAAGATCGGCCACACGGGCAACCTTGAGGTCATAGCCGGTGGTCCGGAAACGTTTGCCGAACTCGACGGCCAGTGGCAGGCCGACATAGCCCAGGCCCACCACACCGATGCGCAGGTTGCGTAAGGTCAACACCATCTATTGCTCTCCCTTCTAGCCTTCTGCAGGCCACACCACCCGGCCACCACTGGCCTTGGCTACGATGGCCATCAATCGATCATGCGCCGCGCATTCGTCGGCGCTTGGCTCTATGACCCGCAATGGACCGCCACTGCGCGCCACCGGCGGCGCAGTCACCGCCAACAGACCAGCGCTGCGCGTGGCTTCATCTAAAGCCAGCGCACTCTGGCCGCCAGTCATAGCCAAGTAAACGTCGGCAAGGATACGGGCATCGAGCAAGGCGCCGTGATACTGCCGGTGAGAACTGTCGATTGAGTACCGTTTGCACAGCGCATCTAGGCTGTTTCGCTGACCCGGATGCAGTTCACGGGCCAGCACCAATGTATCGAGGACGGTGCAATGGTCCTGCACGCGCTGCTGCGGTGTCTGATTACGTAGCGCCGCCAAACGCAGTTCCTGATCGAGGAAGCCCAGATCAAACGGTGCGTTGTGGATGATGATTTGAGCGCCATCTATGAACGCCAGGAACTCATCGACCAAGGTGGCAAAGTGCGGCTTGCCCAGCAGTTTGGCGCGGGTGATGCCGTGCACGGCCGCCGCACCGGCATCGATGTCGCGCTCCGGGTTGACATAGTGATGGAACACGCGACCGGTGGCCCGGCGCGCCACCATCTCGACGCAGCCGATCTCGATGATGCGATGGCCAAGCCCCACCTCTAAGCCCGTGGTCTCGGTATCGAGCACAACCTGCCGGCTCATCGCTGTGCCCCATACAGCAGCGCATCGATGGCGGCATTGGCCAGCGCATCGCAGCGCTCGTTGCCGGCATTGCCGGAATGCCCTTTGACCCACAACCAGGTGATGTCATGGCGCTGGTTCTCGGCGTCCAAGCGTTCCCACAGGTCCTGGTTCTTGACCGGCTCGCGCGCCGCAGTGCGCCAGCCGCGCGCCTTCCAACCGGGCAACCATTCGCTGATGCCGGTGCAGACGTATTTCGAGTCGGTGTGCAGACGGGCCGACACGCCGCGCTTGAGTGCGCCCAGCGCCATGATGGCGCCCATGAGTTCCATGCGGTTGTTGGTGGTCTGCGCTTCCGCGCCCGACAGCTCTTTGACCGTATCGCCGGCGATGAGCAGTGCGCCCCAGCCGCCGGGCCCCGGATTGCCTCGGCAGGCGCCGTCGGTATAGATCTCGATCGAACTCATGGAACCTCGCGGGTCGTCGGTTGGGCCACACCAGCCAGCACACGGCGGCGCTTGCGCAGCAGCGTGGCGAACCGGGAACGCGGCAATAGGGGGCGATAAACCTGTTTGCGGGCGTGGATCAGGTAGGCGCCCGGCGGCAACAGGTTGAACAGACCGCGGCGCAGAATACGCCGCGTGCAGTCCGGCGCACCGGCCTGCCAGGGCCGGCAATATAAATAATGGCGCGTGGGCAGTAGCTGATAGCCCAGCAGGCTCAGCCAATCGCGCAGCCGCCGCTCGCCCAGCAGTTGCTTGAGGTCCGGCGGATAGCCGCCGCGTGCGGCGCGGGCTCGCAGCCCCCACAGGCTGGCCGGACGGAAGCCCAGGATGATCAGCTGCCCCTCGCCGGTCAGCACCCGGTCGGCTTCGCGCACCAGCGCCTGCGGATCGGGGTCGAACTCTAAGGTGTGCGGCAGCAGCACGGCGTCGACGCTGGCCGTCTGCACCGGCAGCGCATCGTGACGGGCGATGACCGAACCGGCGGCACAGGCGGCGGACGGGGTGATGATGGTCTGGCGCTGCGTGCGACTGGAAGCCAGCAAGGCCCGCGAGGCGCCCCAAGCGCCGACCTGCAACAGCTCGAGGCCAAAGACACCGTCCAGCACACGGGACAGCAGCTGCGCCTCACCGGCCAGCAGTTGCTGCCCCAGCGGCGTGGCCAGCCACTCGCGTAGCGCCCGGTCAGGGTCGGAAGGTCCGAAAGTCGTTGGCAAATGCAGGCCCCTGCCGGTTAAATACCGCCATTGTAAAACCCAGACTGCCTGCACAGCGGACAGAGGTGCAATTTTGGCGGATCAGGACAGTAACAGCCCCCTTCGCGCGCGCGCGGCCCTGATGGCCGTGTTGCTGCTGGGGCTTGCTGCCTGCGCCACGACGCCGCAGACGGCCAGCATACCCAGCCTGCCCTCGCAGGTGCCCATCAGCTTGGGCACGCCGGTGCCCGCATCGACCGACGGTAGCGCGGCGCCTGCGCCCGCGGGCGCCCCGGCGGTCAAACCGGCCAAGCCTTCCGGCGATTCCTACCGCGACGTGCTCGAACGCTTG
This sequence comes from uncultured Pseudomonadota bacterium, assembly GCA_903908825.1. GTDB lineage: Bacteria > Pseudomonadota > Gammaproteobacteria > Steroidobacterales > Steroidobacteraceae > ZC4RG30. Next base: position 4,968 of record CAIVTJ010000140.1, read on the forward strand.
CGTGCGGGCTATGCGCTGGAGCCGGTCGACGAGCCGCGCATCGACCGCGAGACTGAATGGTTTTTGCGTCACCCGGATTACATCGAGCGGACACTCAATCGCGCCGCGCCCTATCTGCATCACATCATCAGTGAGGTCGAGCGGCGGGGCTTACCGGCCGAGCTGGCCGTGCTGCCCATCATTGAGAGTGCTTACGAGCCCTATGCCTATTCCAGCGCGCGCGCCGCCGGACTGTGGCAGTTCATACCGGCCACCGGTACGCGCTTCGGACTCAAGCAGAACTGGTGGTATGACGGCCGTCGCGATGTGGTGTCGGCCACGCGTGCGGCGCTGGACTATCTGGAGTGGCTGCACAACATGTTCAACGGCGACTGGCTGCTGGCCATCGCCGCCTACAACTGCGGCGAGATGGCGGTCGACCGGCAGGTGCGCGCCAATATCGCGGCCGGTAAGCCGGCTGACTTCTGGAACCTGAAGCTGCCGGCCGAAACGCGCGCCTATGTGCCCAAGCTGCTGGCCATGTCGCGACTGGTGGGCAACCCGGCCGCCTATGGGCTGGAGTTCAGCGGCATACCGAACGAGCCGTTTTTTGTGTCGGTCGAGACCGGCGGACAGATCGACATGGCCGTGGCCGCCAAACTGGCGGGCCTGGAAACCAGCGACCTGTATGCCCTGAACCCGGCCTTTCACCGCTTTGCGACCGACCCGGCCGGGCCGCACTTTTTGCTGTTGCCCATCGAGGCGGCCGACACCTTCCGCCAGAACCTGCTGCAACTGACCGAAGATCAGCGCATGCGGGTCGAGCGTTATGAAGTGCGCAAGGGCGACACGGTGGCCGGCATCGCCAAGCGCTTCGGGACCACGCCGGCGATGATCGCCGAGCTCAATGGCCTGCCGGCCAAAGCCACCGTGGCGGCCGATGCCGAACTGCGCGTGCCTTCGGCCGTGTTCAACCTGCCGCCCAAGGTGCTGGCCGCGGCGGCACTGGTCGATGGCCGTGGCAGCCTCAAGCGCGCCAGCAGCCGTCAGGTGCATGTGGTGGCGCGTGGCGATTCGCTGTCGGCCATCGCGCGCAAGACCGGCGTGCCGGTGGCCTCGTTGCTGAGCCTTAATGGCCTCAAGCCCAGCGCCACACTGCGCGCCGGGCAGACGCTGATGCTGGGCAGCACCGCTACCGTGCCCGATAAGGCCCCGGCCGCCGTTGCCG
>CAIVTJ010000141.1 GCA_903908825.1 uncultured Pseudomonadota bacterium
CCACACTTTGCGGGCATAGCGATAAGCGTGTTGCAGCATCAGTCGCTTTACTTCGCGATTGACCGCACCGCCCCACAGGTCACGGGCCAAATAGGTGTAGCCGATGACCACCTCGGCTCGGTGCGGGTTCCAATCGTAATAGCGGGATGAGCCGATCACGCGACCGCTGGCGTTATGTACCACCGTCAAGGCACCCGTGCCTTGCAGACCCGAGGCAAACAACTGTTCGAACACCGGCCGTTGCCAGCGGTCCTTCTCGGGGTGCAGCGCCCACATCAGCGGATCGCTGGCCACCGCGTACATAGCCTCGATGTCATCGGCCCGTTGCGGCCGCAAAGTCAGCGTGGGCCCCTGCAGCGTCGGCTGAAAATCGAACACTGGCTCGGGCGTGCTGCCCATCAGGTATTGATCGACCTCGGCTGGCGGCTCGACCCAGGCATGGGCTGAACGCAGCCAGATGTGGCGACAGACCGGATATGCATCGGGGTTGTCGAGACTGCCGCCGGCGATGGCGCGCGCGCCGGGGATCGCTTCGGCCACCCAGCTGACCACGCTGCCGCAGCGCGGGCAAAACTCCTGCTGCAGCGCGCGGCCGGACTCATCTGAATGATGGGTATAGCTGCTGCGCGGTGCGTCGTTAAAACGCACCGCGTCAGCATCAAAGTAGTGGCTGATGCCAAACGCACTACCGGTACGCCGCTGGCAATAGGTGCAATGGCAAGCACCCGTGCGTACCGGTTGGCCGCTGACTTCGTAGCGCACGGCACCGCACAAGCATCCACCACACTGCACCTTCATGCCTTGCGGCTCAACGGGCCTGCTGCTGCAGGACCCAGCCCTTGCCCTGCATGCACAGCGCGATCATCTCTTCATGCTGCTTCTTGGCAATCTTATTCATGCGGATCTGGTATTCGCAGTCCGACACAGCGACCAGACGGTCGGCCGAGGTCGAGCCGGACTTACCCCACTCCATGACCGGTGCCGAAGCGCAACCGGACAGAACCACTGCAGCAACCACACCCACGATCAGCTTGATTTGCATGAGACAAACTCCCTGACGATTTTAGGATTCGGACACAACAACAGGCTGCGGGCCGTCATAGCCCGGGATGATCACCAGATCCATCACCGAAGCGCCCGCGCGCAGCGCTGCCGCGGCCCTGTATTCCGGGCTGTTCCAGCAATCCAGGGCGGCCTGATAACTGGGGAACTCGATCACCACGTTGCGGCTGCGGCTGTCACCTTCGGGGTTTTCAAAGGGTCCACCCCTGACCAGAAAACGCGCACCGTACTTGGCGAAGGCTTTGCCATTTTCGCCAACGTAGGCTTGGTACTTTGCAGTGTCATGAACGTCGACGCGACCGACCCAGTAACCCTTGGACATAGTTCAACCCCGGCGCTGCTGGCGCCAAAAAATATAACCGCCGACCAGCAGTGCCTTCAGCAGCACGAAGCCGGCCAGTAACCAACCACCCGATTGCGGGGGAATATGCATGGGGCGCTACAGTACTGGGCAGGTGGCCTGCGCGCCACTGCCCCGCGCAGCGCTGTCGTATGATCATAACGTCACACCCGACAGCACTCCGGAGATCACCGTGGCCACGCGCAAGAAAAAGAAGAAAACGGCTGCCAAAAAGACCGTCAAGGCACCTGCGCGTAAGCGCGCTCCCGTTGCCACGCTGCAAACCGAACGCGCACGCCTGGAGCGCAACAAAAAACTGGTGATCGCCTTTTATCAGAAGATGATCGGCGAGAAGGACCCCGAGGCGGCGCGCCGCTATATGGGCGCGACTTACAAGCAGCACAGCGCCTATGCCAAAGACGGCTTTGAAGGCGTTGCTGAGTTCGCGCTGATGTTTAAGCGCGACTTCCCCAATCACCGCTATGACATCAAAAAGGTCATTGCCGAGGGCGACATGGTGGTCTTGCACCTGCACGGCATCAACGGCATGAGCCCGCATGGCGAGCAGGTGGTGGATATGTTCCGCGTGGTCGACGGCAAGGTCGTCGAGCACTGGGATGTCATTCAACCCTTACCCGAGACCTCGCAAAACCGCAACGGTCACTTCTGAGGCTTGCGCGCTGGTGGCTGCTTCAAAGCCTCCAGCGCGCGGTCCAAGTACTCGCCCATGCGCGGCGGCAAGTCAGTGCGTTCGCGCAGCGCCTGATAGATCTGCCGCGCCGGGTCTGTCTTGCCTTCGCCGCGCAAACGATCGGCCTCTGTCACCCGCTCGGTGATCTCGGTCTGCACCAGCAGCCGCGCCAGATAGGCCTGTGCCTGATCACCGCTGGCCTTGGGCTTAACCTCGGCCACACGCAAACGGATCTGCGCAAACTCACGCTTGCGCGAGAGTTCATCGACCTGCGCCGACAGGTCCTGCATCAGCCAGTCGCTGCGCAGCGTGCGGGCGCGATCGATTTCGAACTCATCAAAGCCCGAGCCGCCATCAATGGCCTTATCGAGCATGGCCAGCGCCTCGTCGTGGCGGCCCAGCTTGCGGGCCAGCGTCGCAGCGCCAACGGTCAGCATCGATTCCTGCGGGAACAGCTGGCGCCCCAGTGCGATGAAGCCCTCGTCGGCAGCGCTGGGCTTTTCGATGCGGGGCAGCGCCTGCAGCAACAGGCCATACGCCTGCAGCAATCGCGGGTTGGCTTTCAAGGCTAATTCACACAGCTCGACTATGCGTTGCTGACGAGCCTGATCGGTGCCCGAGTCGCTGCGCTGCAGATCATCGGCCATCAGCAGATACATCTCGGCGTCGCTGCTGCCGGCCGCCACCGCACGCCGTGCCGCGCTGACCCTGCCCTGCCGGTCGTGCTCGCGTGTGGCAATCGCCGCCTGCAACTCAAAGACACCGGCAGACTGCGGCGCGAGTTGCTCGGCCTTGACCGCATGCGCCTCGGACAGAGTCTTATCGGCAGAACCCAGCGCCAGCTTGCCCAAAGCCAGTTGCACATCCAAGGGCGCTGCCGGGTGCGACTCGGGCAGGCTGCGCGCCGGCGGCCTTGGCAGGCGCATATAGCCCATGGTTGGCCGGCCGATATAGACCTGCAACGCCCTGCCCAAAGCAGACAAGTCTTCGCCGAATACTTCACGGGCTGCTTCGCCAGGCGAGCGCGTGCGGTAAATACGCAAATAGTTGGCCCACTGCTCGCGTCTGCCCGGGTCATTGGACATCCACAGGTAGTGCACCAGCAACCAGGACTGGGCATAGAACATCTGGGTCAGATTTTCTTTTTCGAGCAGCGAGCCGCGCTGCGACAACAGGTCTGCCATCGGCAGCAGGTTGTAAGTGCGCAACTGATACACATGCCATGGGATAGGTTTTCCGAAATTGACGGTGTCGGGCCGGCGCTCGAAAGTGCTGAACATTTCGGCCAAGCCCTCGTTCAGCCAAGTCGGGCGAGCACCCGGGTCTGCGCTGGCCAGCCAATGCATGCCTTCGTGAAACAGGATGCTGCGGCCTTGTGATGAGTCACCGCGATCGGACACGCCGGCTCGGCAGCCAGCAGCGGCCAGGCCAGCAGCAGCCCCAGAATGCCGGCACTTATTCTTGTTCTTATGCGGTGCGACATGAGCCACGTCGTGTTGCAGCAGTGCACGGTGTCAGGCATATCATTGGGCGGTTGCCATAATATTTCACGGTAATATTTCCAATGTTCTTGCGTTGGTGGACTGCAATAGCGTTTGCGCTGCTGGCGG
>CAIVTJ010000142.1 GCA_903908825.1 uncultured Pseudomonadota bacterium
CAATGGCCGCATCGTCTACCGTGACCACCGGCAAGGGCTGATTGCGGATGTCGCTATCGGGGACCACGCTGGTGATGCCGCCCGTGGTGTACGCCGCAAGACCATTACCGCGCAGCACGGCCAGCACGGCATCCCAGCTGCCGGTCTCGCTGCCGTTGTTCACGCGCAGCTGCGCAGGCACTTTCGGATCGACCACAAAGCGACGACCGGTGGTCTGGGTCTGCTGTTGCAACAGACTTTGCAAGGCCACCGCCTGCGTTGCCGCAGTGCTGGTGGCTGCCGCTGCCACACCCGGCCCGGCCGCAGGCAAAGGCTGACCCTTGGGCCACAACAACCACAGGCGGCCCTGTTCGCGCATGTTGCCGGCGCGCTCACCGGCCTGTGTACCCAGGCCCCAAAACAAGTCGGCACGCACCACGCCGCGGATCGCGCCGCCAGTGTCCTGCGCCATGACCAACCGTTGCAGGGCCGGGCCACCACCGGGTTCGTTGGTGGCCAGAAACAGCGGCGCACCCAGCGGCAGGTTGCGCGGGTCTATGGCCACCGAGCGGCCGGCGGTCAGCGGCACACCGAGCGCACCCTTGGGCCCGAGTCGGGCATCGGCGAGCTTGTCCTCGCGGAAGAACACCACACTGGGATTGCTGTTGAGCACTTCCTGCAAGCGCTGCGGATGCGCGGCCAGCCATTGCCGCAGGCCCGGCACCGTGGCCTGCTCGACGCTGAGCTCGCCCCGCTGCACCAGATAACGGGCGATGGCTTTGTAGGGTTGGCCGTTCTGATCGGCATAGGCCACGCGGATAACCTGACCGTCCGGCAGTTGCACGCGGCCCGAGCCCTGCACCTGCAACAGAAAGGCGTCGAGTGCATCATCGACCCACACCAGCTCTTTACCGCGCAGCGCCGGGTTGCTGTCGATGACCGCGCGCTCGGGGTAAGGCACAACTTTGCGGCCTTGCACGCGACCGCGCACGCGCTCGCCCTTGAGCTGCGGATACAGGTCGGACAGCTCGATGCTCAGCAGGTCATCGGGCACGCCATAAAGCGGCGTGTTGTAGCCGCCGCCGGGCTTGCGCGCGCCGCGCAGCACCGGTTCGTAATAGCCGGTGATCAGCCCGGTCTCGCTGCGGCGGCCGGTTTCATCGTCATAGGCCACACGCCAAGGCTCAAATTGCGATTCAAAGAACTGCCGTGCGGCGCGCGCCTCGCGCAGTGGCGGGGCCAGCGCCCGCTCGCACACCGCCTGCCAGTCAGGCTTGTTCTTAAGGGCGACGCAGCTACCCAGAAAGGCCTGCAACGCCGCTGCCGCATCGTCGTCACGCCAACCGGGCAGACTGTCGAAGGCCACGCGTTCATAGCGCAGGGTCAGCGGGATGGCGGGCGCTGACGTCACAGGCGCAGGCGGCGTGTAAACCGATGCGGGTGCAGGCGCGACAGGGCCAGGGGCGGGGGCTCTGGCGGGCGGGTTGACAGGTGGTGCGGTGGCGCAAGCGGCCAGGCTCAGCGCCAGCAACAGGCCGCTGAGGCCGCGCACCGGCTGGCGCTTAGACCAGCGAGTTGGTCTTGGGGTCGGGCCCGTAGCGGTTATCACCGGTATCGCCCTCTTGTATCCAGAAGAACAGCAGGATCAGCTGACCGATAAACGGGAGCAGCCCCAGCAGCAACCACCAGCCACTGCGATCGGTGTCGTGCAGACGGCGTATAGCGACTGCGCCCGATGGCGTGGTGATGAACAACAACCACAGACCGCTGAGCAAACCGAACTGCAACTCAAAACTGAAGGTGCCGGTCAGTGCATCGACGAGCATGAGCACGGCGTAGATGACCATGCTGTGCAGCAGGAAGCGCCAGAACTCACGGCGCCGCGCCCGCCCCTGCAGGGTGGCGTAACGGGCCAGCACTGTACGCAACCAATCCATGACTTGGACCCTTGAAATGAAGGCGCTGATGATGCCACATCAGGGCAGCGTCAACTGCCAGAACGCCAGATCCAGCCAGCGTCCGAACTTGAAACCGGCTTGCGTGATAGTACCGGCAGGCACGAAGCCCAACTTGCGGTGCAGCGCGATGCTGGCTTGGTTGCTGGCATCCAGCCCACCGACCAGCACATGCAGTCCCTGTAGCCGCGCACGGTCGATCAGCGCGCGCAGCAAGCGCTCACCTATGCCGCGTCCGCGATGACCGACGTGCACATAGACCGAATGCTCGACCGTGTACTGAAACGCGGCAAAGCCCCGGAACACACCATAGCTGGCAAAGCCCAACAGGCTGCCGTCGTCAGCTTCGATGCCCAACACCGGATAGCCACGCGTCTGACGCACAGCAAACCAGTCGTGCATAGACTCTGGCGCTCGCGGTTCATATTCATACAAGGCGGTCGAATGGATGATGGCCTCGTTGAGGATGTCGAGTATGGCCGCGCCGTGGCGGGCCAGAGTGCAATCGATAACGTTCATGCGGTCACGCTGTTGGGCAGGTCTGAGGTAATGCTGCCATCAACCAAGGTGATGATGCGATCACACTGTGCCGACAAGCGCGGATCGTGCGTCACCACCAACACCGCACAGCCAAATTGCTCATTGAACTGACGGAACAGCTCGAACACCCCGGCAGCACTGCGCGTATCGAGGTTGCCGGTCGGTTCATCGGCCAATAACAAGGCCGGCTGGGCTACCAGCGCGCGCGCCACGGCCACGCGTTGCTGCTGTCCACCCGACAGTTCGGCCGGTTTACGGTCGGCAAATTCAGGCATGCCGACAGCATCCAGCAATTTCAGACCCTGCGCACGCATGGCAGCGGTGGGCCTGCCGTGCACCACCATCAAGGGCATCAATACATTTTCGAGCGCAGTAAAAGCAGGAATGAGGTGATGGAACTGAAATACAAAGCCGATGCTGCCACCGCGCAAGGCAGTGCGCTGCGCGTCATCCATCTCACGCGTGGGCTGGCCCAGCAGATACAACTCGCCGGCGGTGGGCGCATCCAGAAGTCCCAGCAAATTGAGCAGCGTGCTCTTGCCTGATCCCGACGGCCCCACCAGCGCCGCAAAGTCGCTGCGCTGCAAGCGCAGATCAAGGCCATGCAGGATTTCGGTTTCGGTTGGCAAGCCGACGTTGTAGGACTTGCGCAGCCCCTGCAAACGCAGCACTTCGTTAGTCGCCTCAGACATGACGGATGGCCTCAACCGGCGCCAGCCAAGCGGCGCGACGCGCAGGCGCCACGGCAGCGGCCATGCCCGTCAGCGTAGCCAGCGCCATGGCTGCCGGCACCAGCACCGGTGCCACCGGGATATAAAACAGGCCAGGCCCGAACACATTGAAGACCCACACCAAGCCATAGCCTGACAGGGCGCCGAGCAAGGAGCCGCCGAACCCCAGCACCGCACCCTGCAGCAGGAACACCCGCAGCATCTGCTGCCGGCGCGTGCCCATCGCACGCAGGATGCCGATCTCACGCGTGCGTTGCTGCACGCTCACCGACAACACACTGGCAATGCCAAACGCCACGGATATTGCGACAAACACCGAGATCAACACAGTAGATAGCGTTTGCGAGCGCAGTGCGTTCATCAGCTGCGCGTTGGTTTGGGTCCAACTGTCAGCCCTTAAGGCCAGCAAGGCGGCAATGCGTTGCGCCACGCCTTCTGCCGCGAAGATATCGTTGACCGTGACTTCGATGACCGTCACGCCACCGGCCAGATCGAGCAGCGATTGCGCCGGCTGCATGCCCAGATACACAAAGCGCTGATCAACGTCGCGCACACCCAGTGAAAATACGCCGGCCACGTTCAGCGTGCTGTTGCGCCCGGCTACACCCTGCAAACGCAGTTTGTCACCGACACGCAAGCCCAGATCATCAGCCAGCAATTGACCGATCACCACATCGCCGGCAGCCACGCGCAGCTGCCCGCTGGTGATCGCTTTGTCTAGCGGGATGATGCGGCGGTAGCGATCGGGGTCGATGCCCAATATCTCCACCGACACCACGGCATCGCCTTTGCGTGCAAAGCCGGGCCCGCTGACCGACGGTGACACCGCGCGCACACCTGACAGCGCATCGAGCGTGGTCTGCACCTGCTGCCAGTTGATGATCGAGCGCAGGCGCTGCGGCCGCTTGTCTTCCAGCAGCAGCTGCACCGTGCCCGGTGGCGCAGTGACCCGATGATTGACCTCTTTGGGTGGCAGCACCCGGATGTGGGCTTGGGTACCCAGCGTGCGTTCGATGATGTTGTCCTGCAGACCGGTGATCAGCGCGATGATGAACACGATTACCGCTACACCGACAGCAATGCCACTGACAATCATGGTGGTCTGCGCACGCCCTTCACGCAGAAAGCGCAGCGCGATCAGTGTTTCAATCCACATCACGGCTCAGTCAAATTTCACCGGTAATTCGCTGCGCTGACCGGCAGTCGAATCAGCCGGGTCTGGCAACAGCTGCAAAACCACTCGCACCCGCTTACCGTCAGCCTGCTGCTGCTGCGCCTCGGCACCGGCCAGCACGCGATCGCCGGCGGCTAAGCCTTTAACCACTTCGGTCATCGCCAAACCGCGCAAGCCCAACTGCACCGGTACATGAGTCAGTCGTCCATCACGCACGAGCAGCACGGTGGCGCCCGTACCCTGCACAGCAATCAGGGCATCGTTGGGCACAGCCAGTGCCTGTGCCCGCTGCGCGGTCAGGATATTTACCGACACCGTCATGTCCTGACGCAGATAGTCGGGCACCGGGTCGACCTTTAAACGCAGCTCAACCACGCCGCGCTGCGCATCAATAGACGGTGCGATGAAGTTCAGCCGGGCAGTAAACGGCCGCTGCGGCCAGGCATCAGTCACGCACTGGGCTGACTGTCCCAGTGCCAGCACCGACAGGTTCTTTTCGTCGACCGGTAGCAGTATTTCAGTATCACCCTGCAAGGCGAGCTCCAGCAGCACACGCCCGGGCTGCACCAGATCACCCGGCTCCACATTACGTGTCAGCACCACACCCGCTGCCGGCGAGCGCAACACCGATCTTGCCTGGGCGGCCAGCGCGGCCTGCAAGCGCTCACGCAATTGCGCCTGTTCCGAGCGGCCTGTAGCCAAAGAGTCAACCGCAAGGCGGGCACGCTCTGCTGCGCTACGGGCGACAGTCTCGGCCTGTGCGGATTGCTCTACGGTCTCGCGTGATACCAACTGCTGCGCCAACAAGTCGCGCCGCCTTTGATGCTCGCGCACCGCTTGCGCCAACTGCGCCTCGGCCTGCCGCAGCGCCGCAGCGGCTTGCGGCCGCGTGGACTGCACCAACGTCTGCAATGCGGCCTGCGCTTCGCGCACGCGCGCATCCAGATCGTCGCTGCGCAACACCACCAGCACATCGCCGGCTTTTACAACATCGCCTTCCTGAACGCGCCGCTCTAACACCACGCCGGTGATTTCGGCGCCGATCTGGGTGCGGGACAGTGCGCTGACGCGGCCGGTGGCAACCACTACTTGTTGCAGCGGACGCAGCGAGAGTTCGTAGGCAGGCAGCACCGGGCCTTGCAGCTTCCACCCGGCCAGCGCACCCAGCAAGACCACCCCGCCCCCGAGGAACAGGTACAGCTTGCGGATGCGCATGATCATTCTCCGGGCGGCAGGACGCCGCTCTTCATCGGGCGGACCTTGAGCTAACGGGCTTTGGCCGGCAAGGCCACCGACAGCTCGAGTACTTCCTGGCCTTCCTCTTTCTCGAGGTTGACCTGTACCGAATCGGGGTCGACGTTGACGTACTTGCGGATGACCTCGAGCAGCTCGCGCCGCAGCAAAGGCAGGTAGTCGGGCGCGCCGCGATTGCCGCGCTCTTGCGCGACGATGATGCGCAGCCGCTCTTTAGCCACATTGGCCGTGGCCGGGGGTGTGCGGAAGAAGTCGAGTAATCCCATGTCAGCCTCCGAACACGCGTGCGAAGAAACCCTTCTTTTGCGCATCGATGAAGCGCAGCGGACGCTCTTCACCCAACAGACGCGCTACCGCATCGCCATAGGCCTCGGACACATCCGAGCCTTCGTTGAGGATGACCGGTGTGCCGGCATTGGAGGCCGACAACACGTCTTGCGACTCAGGAATAACACCGATGACATCGAGACCCAGGATCTCTTTGACGTCAGCGATGCTGAGCATCTCACCGGCGGCAACCCGAGTCGGGCTATAGCGTGTGAGCAGCAGGTGTTCACGCACTTTGTCGGCGCCCTTCTCGGCGCGCTCGGTCTTGCTGGCCAACAGACCCAGGATGCGATCGGAATCGCGCACTGATGAAACCTCGGGGTTGACCACGACCACGGCGCGATCGGCGTAGTACATGGCCAGGTGCGCGCCCTTTTCGATGCCGGCAGGCGAGTCGCACAGGATGTAATCGAAGCCATCGGCAATCAGTTCATCGAGCACCTTGCGCACACCCTCGGCGGTCAGCGCATCTTTGTCGCGCGTCTGCGAAGCGGCCAGGACATACAGCGTCTCGATACGCTTGTCCTTGATGAGCGCCTGCTTGAGGCTGCAGTCACCATTGATGACGTTGACGAAGTCATACACCACACGCCGCTCGCAACCCATGATGAGGTCGAGGTTGCGCAGACCGATGTCGAAGTCGATGACGGCGACCTTCTTGCCGGTGCGCGCCAGTCCGCAGGCCAGACTGGCCGATGTGGTGGTCTTGCCGACACCACCCTTGCCTGAAGTTACGACGATGATCTCTGTCACGGGATGAATCACTCCTCAAAAAATACGGTGGCGCGGGCTTTAACTGCCGAGGCGCGCAAACTTCAGGTCCTCGCCGTCCAGCCAGGCCTGCACCGGTTGACCAGCCAGTTCGACCGGCAGCGTCTCGAAAACGCGGAACACACCGGCGATGGCCACCAGCTCAGCACGAAACTCCTGGCAGAACAGCCGCGCTGTGGCGTCACCACGCACACCAGCCATGGCACGCCCTCGCAGCGTACCGTAAACGTGCACGCAACCGTCGGCCATCACTTCGGCACCGGCGCCCACGGTGGCGGTCAGCACCAGATCGCGGTCGCGCGCGTACACACGCTGCCCGGACCGTACCGGCTGCGTGTGGATTTGCGCGGCCACCGGCGGCTGCGAAGCCGGCTCGGGCTCGGCGATAGCGGCGGTCTCGGCAGCAGCGGCCTCGGCGGCCGCAGCGGCTTTGGCAGCGGCCTTGACGCGCTCCGGCGGACGGCTCAACTGCCGGAACCCGCCCAGCACGGGCAGCCCCAAGTCGGCGGCCAGCGCGTCGAGGCCTGCGGCATGTTCCGACAGCCCCACCGTGATGAGCCCTGCGCGACGCACGGCATCGATGACGGCACGCATCGCCAGCTCATCGGGTATGGCCTCGAGCACGCTTAGATCGATGCACACGCCGGTGTGCTGAAAGAACTGCGGCGCGCTGGCAATGCGCCCGCTGAGTTCTGCGAGGATGGCGACCGGATCGGTCTGGCGCAGGCGCACTTGCAGCAGACCGACCTGCCCAAAACGCAGATCCATGGCTGACGCGGCAGACGCATCGGCAGTTTTTTTCATCGGGAGACCGGGCAGCGGCCGAAATGGCCTGCGTAGTGTACGGTGCGCGGCCGCGTGATCCTAGCGCGCCGGCCCGTTACAGTACGGGCATGAAACTCATCGAACAGTCTTTACTCGACACGCTCGCTGCCAGCGCCACTAGTGCGCCTCGCGGCCGCGCCCATCACAACGTGCACGCCAATGCCAGCGATCCGGTGCAACGCTTTTTTGTAGTGGCCGATCAACGCAGCTATTTCCGGCCGCATCGTCATCTGGTCCGCTCTGAGCTGGCGCTGATCGTGCGCGGCGCAGTGGATGTGCTGACCTTTGACGATGAGGGCACAGTGACCGGCCGTTGGTCGGCAGGCGAAGGCCAGGCCGCTGTGGCCTATGAAACGCCGCAGCATGTCTGGCACACGCTGCTGGTGCGTCGCGATGGCACGGCGTTTTTTGAGGTGAAGGAAGGGCCGTATGACCCGGCCACCGCCGTGGACTTTGCGCCTTGGGCACCGCCCGAAGGCGATGCAGCGGTCGCGCAGTACCAGCACTGGCTGCGCGCCGCCCAGCCCGGAGACCGCTCTCCGGGCGCCTGATCGCAAGCTTAGCGCTTGGGCTTGCGGAACTTGAACACGAACTGGTCGGTCTTGCCGCGGATGCCGGTCTCGCGGTTGACCGACTTGTGGTCATCGGCAGGATGAGCCAGCAGCGTGCTTTCGGCCTCTAGCTTAAAGCCGGCCGCCTGCACCTCGGCCTTGACGAAGTCCGCGTCGATGCGATGCAGCGTCGAGGTGTCGCGCTTGCCCGAGCCCTTCTCGGCGGCATGGTCGATGACGATGTACACGCCGCCCGGCTTGAGCGAGTTGAACACCATCTTGTTGAACGCGCCCAGGTCGGCATTGGGGCGGTTCTGCAGGTCGTGGTAGTTCAGCGAGGTCCACACCACATCCAGCGGCTCGGGCGTGGCCGGCTTGGCCATATCGAGCGAGACCACTTTGACGTTGCCATAGCCGGCTTCGGCAGCGATGGCGATGACCGCAGCGGCCGGGTCGGCGGCAGCGTTAGGGGCCTTGGGGTTGGCCATGGCATAGACGGTGCCCTTGGCGCCGACGGCCTTGCTGAAGATGCGGGTGAAATAGCCACCGCCCGGCAACAGGTCGGCAACCTTATCGCCCGCCTTGATGCCGGCGAAGGCCAGCAGTTCAGCCGGCTTACGGTCGGCATCGCGCACGCGGTCAGCATCCGGGCGGGATTTTTCGGCGACAGCTGCCGTGATGGCGGCCGGCACAGCGGTGGCCGCTGAACCGCCGGACAGGCTGGCGCAGCCCGCTAACAAGGTGGCGGAAACCGCCGTCAGAACCAGTGAACGATAGAACATGACACACCCCCCGATGATTAATGAATGGCTCGAATGTAGCAGGAAGAGCGGACCGCCGGATGTCAGAGTCGGCGCGTATCGATGAGCGACGCAGCGTTGATTTCAGCCACCGAGCGCGCACCGCAGCCCACCATGGCCAAGCGCAGCTCGGTGTTGATGATGTCCAGCACGCGCTCGACACCCGGCTGGCCGAAGGACGCCAGTCCCCAGACATAGGGACGGCCGATGCCCACCGCCGCCGCGCCCAGCGCCAACGCTTTATAGACATCGGTACCGCGACGCACACCGCCATCGACCATGACCGGGATGCGGCCTGCCACGCCCTGCAGCACCTCCGGCAGTGAGGCGATCGTGCCGCGACCGCTCTCCAGCGCCCGCCCGCCATGGTTAGAAACCATGATGCCGTCAGCGCCGTGTTGCACTGCCAGCTCGGCGTCCTCACGCGCCTCGATGCCCTTGATGACCACTTTCATTGTGGTGATGTCTTTCAGCCGCTTAATAAAGTCCCAGGTCAGCGACGGCGAGGTTTGACCGAGGCCCTGCGTATCGATGCCCGCAAACATGGGCTTGGTGGCCAGGCCACCCGTCGGGTTACCCGTCGGCCCGACCTGATGACAGTTGCTGCACGTGCGGGTGTCTTCGCGGCGCAGACGCGACGCAGTCTCGGTATTGCGCCCGGCCGGCAGGTCGACAGTCACGGCGATGACTGGCACACCGGCAGCCTGTGCGCGCTTAACCAGCGCAGTGGTCGCCTCGAACCGGTTGGTGGTGTACAGCTGCATCCACACCGGTGCACCGCGCATCTGAATGATGGCCTCGATGGGCATGGACATGACCGTCGACACCACCTGCAACTGATCGCGGCTGCGTGCGGCACGCGCCACCGCCAGCTCGCCCTCGGCATGAAACGCGCGTTGACTGCCGATGGGGCACAACAGCACCGGCGACTTGTAATGCGTGCCGAACAGCGTGACGCCTAAGTCCATCTTGCTGACATCGACAAAGCGCTTCGGTTTGAGCTGCCAGCGCGCATAGTCGCTGCTGTTAGCGCGCAGCGTGGTTTCGCCATCCACACCGCTGGCCAGATAACCCCAGTGCGCCGGCGGCACGATCTTGCGGGCCATGGCCTCGAACTCGAACACGTCCAGCGCATCGGCTGCGCTGGCCAGCGCGGCTTCATCGGCCAGCACGCACTGCGCAAAGCCGCTGGCCGCCAGCACCGGGCTGGCTGCCAGAAAGCGCAGCAGCGCGCGACGGGAGTGTGTGGTGTCGTCCATGCTGCGCGCCCCTTATTGCCTGACGCTTATTGCGCCTTATAAATTGTTTTGCCCGCTTTGAGAGTCTCGAGCACTTTGATGTCCTTGATGGCCATGGGCTCAACCTTGAGCGGATTAGCATCGAGGATCACCAAGTCTGCCAGCTTGCCAGCTTCCAGCGTGCCCTTGGTTTTTTCTTCGAAGTACTGATAGGCCGCATAGTCGGTCATCGCCTTAAACGCGATATAGGGCGAGACGCGCTCGTCAGGACCGAGGGTCTGGCCGCTGCGGCTCTGACGGTTCACCGCCGTCCACGCCAGAAACATCATGTTCGGCGGCACGATGGGCGAGTCGTGGTGATTGGTAAATTTAAACCCCGGCAGTGAGCTGGCGTAGTTCATCGGGCTGATGCCATAGGCCCGCTCTTTACCAAAGCTCTGCACATGCCAGTCACCCCAGAAAAAGGTGTGTGCCGTAAAGAAGCTGGGAACGACGCCCAACTTTTGCATGGCATCGAGCTGATCGTGGCGCGCCAACTGCGAGTGAATGGCGACCGGTCGCAGATCTTTGCCTGGATACTTGGCCTGTGCCAAGGCAACGGCTTGCAGCAACTGGTCAACGGCCGCATCACCATTGGTGTGGGTGATGACCTGCACATCGTTCTTGTAAGCGACCTCCAACCATTCGTTGAGCTCCTCCTGCTGCAAAGTCGGGTAAGCCCGATAGTCCTTGCTCTGCCCTGGCGGCGGCACCTCATAAGGATGCGTCATAAAGGCTGTTTTGCCTTGCGGCGAACCATCAGCGACGATCTTGATGCCACCGATCTTGAAGTGCTCGCCATAGGCACCGATCTTCAAGCGCTCTTTGACCGGCGCGTCCAGCGTGACCGGCGTGCGCACCAGTGTGTCGGTGTCGTACTGCCGTCCGGCATTGCTCAGTTCGGACCCCGGCACATGGATGTCCACATTGGCGGCGTTGGCATCGGCCTGAGCCGGCGTACCTAAGGTTTTCCACATCGCGTAGGAAACGATGTCAAAGATGATTTTGTGCTGACGATCGGCCTCTTGCAGCATCGCCACATTGGGCGGACTGCTGACGCCATCCTGCACCGTGGTCAGTCCGAAGCCGGCATACCATTTCTGAATTTCGACCAGCTTGTCGATTTGCTCACTCTGCGCGGGCTGCGGGAATACCGCGAAGAACGGATAGCCGGCCTGCTCTTCCAATACACCGTTGGGTTCACCGGTTTTGCGATCACGCTGAATGTGACCACCGGGCGGGTCTTTGCTGTCTTTGGTGATCTTGACCAGTGCCAGTGCCGGCGTGTTGGCCACCACCAGATGCCCGGACGCGTGAATGATCAGGATGGGGATGGTATTGCTGACCTGATCCAAGTCGGCACGTGTGGGATGACGCTGCTCGGCCAGCAAGCTGTCGTCATAACCGTTGACCAGCACCAGTTGCGCCGGCGTGGCTTTGCTGTCGACCAAGTACTTGGCGACCTTGGCCTTGATGTCTTCGATGCTGCGCGTGTCGCCGACCGGCGGCGGGCTCAAGTCGGGTTTGCCCCACCACAGCGTGTAGTCAGCGATGTGGCCATGCGCATCGATAAAGCCGGGCAGCACAGTGCGGCCGTTGAGGTTCACTTGCTGTGTGGTCTTACCGGCGAGCTTTTGCGCATCAGCCAGTGAGCCGGCCAGCACGATGTGACCGTCTTTGACGGCCAGTGCCTCGACGTACTGCGGTTGCTCACCAGCCATGGTGAGGATGTCACCACCGCTGTAGATCACATCGGCTGCCTGTTGCGGCGCAGGCCCGCTGCATGCGGCCAGCAGCACGCTCACCAATCCAAGGCACAGTCCGCTCAAGCTTTTCATGAACCCGCTCCCCTAACGACTCTGTTGTTTCCACAGTTCCCAAGGCCGCATCACCGCACCCTGCTGGGTAACGTCTGCCATCTCGCCTTCTTCACGCGACAGGTAGGTCACCGGGCCACCCATAGCCAGAGCCTGCGCCTGCGTACGCGCATTGGTCTCGGTGTAGATCGCACGGTACACCGCAATCTGCAGGCTCGGGCCAACCACCACATCGCCATGCCCGCGCATCAGGGCCACGGGCTTGTCGCCCAGAGCCTGCACCAGCGCACGGGCGCGTGTGGCATCGTTGACCAGCATGTTGGTCATGCCGAACTGACGGCGTATATCGAACACCGGTACGCCAGCGGCCAGAAACCCGGCCACGTGCGACATCGGCCGCAACCCGGTGCGCCCGGTGCCAAACGGAATCACCGCCGGTGAATGCGAATGCACCACCGCCTGCACATCCGGCCGTGCCCGATAGATCTCGCAGTGGATAAACCGCTCGAGAAAGCCGCTGCGGCCCTGGTCATCGAGCGCATTGCAGTCGAGGTCATATTCGAGGATGTCGGCTGCTGTGGTCAGCGCGGGTGCGAGTGATCGCGAGAGCAGGATGTGCTGCGGGTTGCGCGGATCGCGGATGCTGACGTGACCGAAACCGTCGAGCACGCCTTGGTTGACCAGTATGTGATTGGCGGCCACCAGGTCTGCGACCAGTGCCGGATCTACAGCCGCGCTGGCCACGCCTGCTGCGGTGGCCCAAAGTGCGAGACACAACTGCGGCCATAACTTCATTAACCTTCCCCGGGCAACTGCGGTGAGCGCATGACATAGACCACCATATCGCGCGGCACACCCGACAGGTTGGGCACGCTGAGCTCATGTGAGAGTTGCGCGCCGATTTTTTCCATGGCCCGGCGCGAACGCAGGTTGTCTTTGCCGACGTGAAACCACACTTTACGGGCATAGCGATAAGCGTGCTGCAGCATCAGGCGCTTTACTTCGCGATTGACCGCACCGCCCCACAGGTCACGGGCCAGATAGGTGTAGCCGATGACCACCTCGACTTTGTGCGGATTCCAGTCGTAATAGCGGGATGAGCCGATCACGCGACCGCTGGCGTTATGTACCACTGTTAATGCACCCGTGCCTTGCAGGCCCGAAGCAAACAGCTGTTCGAACACCGGCCGTTGCCAGCGGTCCTTCTCGGGGTGCAGCGCCCACATCAGCGGATCGCTGGCCACCGCGTACATAGCCTCGATGTCATCGGCCCGTTGCGGCC
>CAIVTJ010000143.1 GCA_903908825.1 uncultured Pseudomonadota bacterium
TGCATCGAGCAGTTGCACATCCAGCGGTGCTTCGACGTCGGCACGTTGCGACGGACCCGGCCGCCACAACACCAGACGCCAATCCCGACCGCCCGACACCAGCCAAGCCCCTTCCGGCGCAAACGCCAAAGCCTCTATGCGTTCGGCGTGGGTGCGCAGCTGCAGCGGCTCTGTGCCTTCGGGGCCTTTGCCGGAAAAATCCCAGACCACGATATCGCCGCTGCCGCTGGCGGCCGTGGCCAACCAACGGCTGTTGGCGCTCCAGCTGGTCTGATCGACCTTGCCGTCATAGCCACTCATGCGCGAACGCTTGTGCGTGACCAGATAGCGGAAGTTCAATTGCCCGTCCTGCAAGCCGGCGGCGGCGATGCGCGCATCGGGGCTTATGCACAGCGTGAGCGGTGCGCCATCGAGCAGGTGGGTTTCGATAGGCTGCGCTGCGCCAACCGTGTCGAGGCACAGCTGGCCACCACCGGCAACCACACACTGCGTGGCATTGCGCCAAGCCAACTGCGTCAGCGGCACGTCATGCGGACCGATGCTGGGCAGCGGTTCACCATCGCTGCTATAGCGATGCAGTTCGCGACCCATGACAAACGCCAGGCTCTTACCCTTGGGTTCGAAAGCCAGCGCTAAGGGCCAGCGCAAACCGCGATGGATGACGCGCCCGGTCTGCCCCTCGGCACCCGGCCCGTCCCACAGCTGCACGCTGCCATCCTGCCCCGAAGTCGCCAGCCACTTGCCGCCGGGTTGCCATGCGGCGGCCAGCAGGCCCGGCTCGTGACTGCCCAACTGCACGACCCCGGCATCAGCGGCGCTGACGCGATACAAGCGGCCTTCGCCGCCGGCCAACACCACATAGCGGCCATCGGGCGACCAGCACAGATCGACAGGATAATCGTCCAGCAACACCTGCCAGACGGCTTGCAGACTCGCGACAGGCCGGCTCAAGCGATGCAGGAGGCGAAGCCCGCCTCGAGTTCCTGACGGTCAAGCTTGCGGCCAATGAACACCAGGCTGCTGGCGCGCGGCGTATCGGCCCAAGCCTTGTCGGGACGACCGTCGAACATCATGTGCACGCCATGAAACACATAGCGGCGCGTTTCGCCGCGGATGTTGAGTACGCCCTTCATGCGCAGGATGTCTTCGCCACGGCTCTGCAACAGATAAGACAGCCAGTCGTTGACCTTGCGCGCATCTAAGGGCCGCGGGTCACTGATGCCGATAGAGCTGATGTCCTGATCATGGTGATGCGAGGCGAACGCGCGCTGCGCAGCAGGCGGCAGCGCCAACTGCAAACCGAACTCCGCCGGGTGATGTTCACAGAACAGCGCATAGCTGCCGGCCGCTGCGATATCGATGCAATACTGCCCGCCTTGGCAACTCATGCCCAAAGCATGCGGGTGCTCAGCCGGTGCCAGATGATCGCCACTGCCGACGTGTTGCGGCGGCTCGGCAAAGATGCGCACCGCATGCTCGACCTCGGCATCCAGCTCGGCCCGCGTGGCCGCAGCAATCGGCAGCAAAGCCAACTTCAGATCGGCATGCGCGTGATCGTGGTGGCCGTGGTCATGGCCTTGCTCGTGCCCGTGCTCTTCGTGACCATGACCGTGCTCTTCGTGACCATGGTCGTGATGGTGTTCACCGGCGGCACGCAGGATGTGCCGGCCGGCGGTCAGTTCGTAAACGCCAGCCCATTCGAACGGGTATTGCGGCTCCAGGAAGCTGGCATCGACAGCCAGCGCACGGTCCAGGTCAAACGCACCCAAACCCAGCACCGCATCGATGGGCAGCGCCGCGTTTTGCGTGCAATGAATGCGCGCCGTGCCGTTGATCGCGCGGATAGCACGCTCGATGCGCTCTAAATCGGCCTCGCTGACCAGGTCGGTCTTGTTGAGCACCACCACATCGGCAAACCCCACCTGTATCGCCGGCTCTTTGAGCGTACGCAGATGCTGTTCGAAATGCCGCGCATCGACCAGCGTGACGATGGCATCGATGACGAACTGCGCTTTCAGGTCATCGTCCAGAAAGAAGGTCTGCGCCACCGGACCCGGGTCGGCCATGCCGGTGGTTTCGATCAGCACATGGTCAAAGCGCTCGCGGCGCTTGAGCAACTGCCCCAGCACGCGGATCAGATCACCGCGTACGGTGCAGCAGATGCAGCCGTTGCTGGTCTCGAATATTTCTTCTTCGGCACCGATGACCAGCTGATGGTCCACACCGACTTCACCGAACTCGTTTTCGATGACCGCGATGCGCCGGCCATGGTTCTCGGACAGGATGCGATTGAGCAGCGTGGTTTTACCCGCGCCCAGAAAGCCGGTCAGTACCGTCACCGGTATGCGTTTAACGTCAGTCATGAGGATTACCTGTCGGCGCGGTCAGCCGCGCAATGTGAGTAACAGCCAGCGTGCCGGCGCCCAGGCCATCACCCGGGGCAAAGCTTGCAACAGCAGACGCCGCGGCCAAGGCACGGGCAGCGGCGGCATCACCGCAAAAAAAGCGGCTTCCAGCGATTGATGGTGCGGCACGATCATGGCCGCAAGGATACCGGAGTCAGCGTGCTTGTTGCGTCGCCAGTGCGGGCGTGTAGACGGCATGCTGATTGCGACCACCAGCGCGTGCCGCCTTGACCGCCAGTTGCACTTCCTTGACCAGGTCCGCTGCGGTTTGCCGGTCGTTGTCCCACAGGGTTAAGCCCGCATTGGCCGACACCTGCAGCATCTGGCCCTCGACTTCGATGGGTGTACTGATGACTTTAAGCAGCGTACGCACCACGCCATCGCCTGCGGGCAGATTGCGTTCGTCTTCCAAAATGGCGCCGTAACTGTGGGTCGAGAACCAAGCCAGCGTGTCGGACTCGCGCAGCGCACGCTGCACATTCTGCGACAGAGTCCGCAGGAACTGCCCCACCAGCGGTGCGCCGTGACGCTCTATCAGCGCATCCATGCCCTGCAGATCGACCTTGATCAGGCAGAACTGCCGCTGCCCGCGCCGGGCACGCCGCAGGCAATGTTCGAGCCGGTCGCTGAACGTCACCGCGTTGAGCAAGCCGGTGACCGGGTCGTATGGCGACTGCAGCCGCACCTTATCTTCGGCGCGGCGGCGCTCGCTGACGTCATACCAGGTGACTGCCACGCCA
>CAIVTJ010000144.1 GCA_903908825.1 uncultured Pseudomonadota bacterium
ACCTGGTGATAGTGCAGGGCATGCAAGGCCGCCGCAGTGGGTGAGGGCACCCAGGCCGTACTGGCACCGGCCTGCGGATGCGCGATCTTGGTCTTGAGCATGTCGGCCATACGATCGGGCATGGCCCACATGCCCTTGCCGATCTGCGCACGACCGGCAAAGCCGGCCTGCAACGCAATCTGCACGTTGCGCTTCTCGTAAGCACGTATCCACGGCTGCAGCTTCACATCGTCTTTGCGCAGTACTGCGCCGCCTTCCATGGCGGTGTGAATCTCATCGCCGGTGCGATCCAGGAAGCCCGTGTTGATGAACACGATGCGCTGCTGCGCGGCTTGTATGCACGCGGCGAGGTTAGCGCTGGTGCGACGCTCTTCATCCATCACACCCATCTTGACAGTGTTGGCGGGAAGGCCCAGCAACTGCTCAACGCGTGCAAACAGATCTACGGCCAGGGCCACTTCTTCCGGGCCGTGCATCTTGGGCTTGACCACATAGACGCTGCCGCTGCGCGAATTACTCCGTGCGCCACGCACGTCGTGCACAGCGATAGCCAAGGTAATGCAGGCATCAAGCACGGTTTCATAAACAGGCTGACCGTCCAGTTGCACAGCATCGGTGGTCATGTGATGACCGACATTGCGCACCAGCATCAGGCTGCGACCCGGCAAGGTCAGCGTGGCTGCACCCGGCGCTTGATAGACCCGGTCCTCATTGAGACGACGAACCACCGTACCGCTGCCCTTGGCAAAGCGCGCCTCGAGGCTGCCGTTCATCAAGCCCAGCCAATTGCGATAGACGCCGACCTTGTCTTCGGCGTCGACCGCAGCCACTGAATCTTCGCAGTCTTGAATAGTAGTGATAGCCGCTTCGATGACCAGATCAGACACGCCTGCTGCATCGCCGGCGCCGATGGTGCTCGTGCGATCGATGATGATCTCGACATGCAGACCGTTGTTGCGCAGCACGATGGTCGCGGGCGTGGCCGTATCGCCAGTCCAGCCGACACACTTGTGCGGCTCACGCAGCCCGGTGCGGGTGCCATCGGCCAGACTCACCTGCAACTGATCGCCCACGATCGCATAAGCCGTGCTGTGTGCATGACTGCCACTGGCCAAAGGCGCCAACTGATCGAGTACTGCGCGTGCACGAGAAATAACCTTGGCGCCGCGCTCCGCATCATAGCCACGGGCTCCGGCCACAGGCGGTGCAAGGGCATCGGTGCCATACAGGGCGTCATACAAGCTGACCCAGCGGGCATTGGCCGCATTGAGCGCATAACGCGCGTTGCTGACCGGCACGACCAGTTGCGGCCCGGCGGTGGTGGCGATCTCGACATCGACATGGCTGGTGTCGATTGTGAACGGGGCCGGCTCATCGACCAGATAACCGATGCGATGCAAAAATGCCTTATGCACCGCGACATCGAATGGCTGCTGGCGATGTTCGTACCACCACTGATCGATCTGCGCTTGCAGCGTATCGCGCTTGGCCAGCAGCGACTGATTGCGCGGCGTAAAGGCGAGCAGGATGGATTCGACGCCGGCCCAGAACTCATCTGCGCCAAGACCTGTGCCCGGCAAGGCCTGCTGAGCGACAAAATCGGCTAAGGCCGCGGCAATCTGCAAACGACCGGCGACAACGGGAGGCAGTGCTGTTGAGGTGCTCAAATGGGGTGTCTCTGGCAGGCAAATTTGAATGGGTTGAGGCTATCACAGTCGCAACGCGACGCAGCCACACGCGCAATCCGGCCGCCGTAAGCTGCGCAAATGATTGCGCGCTTCAACCTGCGGGATGCCAGCGCATTAGCAGGCGCGTATCATCGCGGCACTTACGCATGAGGCCTACTGATGTCTAACGCAACACCTGCCCACAACTCGTCCACGCAAGGTTTGATCAGCGTGCGCGAAGCGACCTTCCGTCTGCTGCGCGAATTGGGCATCAACAAGGTGTTCGGTAATCCGGGTTCCACCGAACTGCCGATGTTCCGCGACTTTCCGGAGGACTTCAGCTATGTGCTGGGCCTGCAGGAATCCACCGTAGTGGGCATGGCCGATGGCTATGCGCAGGCGACCCACAACGCGTCCTTCGTCAATCTGCATTCGGCGGCCGGTGTGGGTCATGCGATGGGCAACATCTTTACCGCCTATCGCAATCGCACACCCATGGTCATCACGGCCGGCCAGCAGTCACGCTCTTTGCTGCAGCTCGAACCGTTTCTGTTTTCGAGTCAGGCCACCGAGTTGCCGCGTCCTTATGTCAAGTGGGCCTGTGAACCGGCCCGTGCCGAAGACGTACCGGCCGCTATCGCGCGCGCTTACTACATCGCCTGCCTGCCGCCCTGCGGCCCGACGTTTGTCTCGATACCGGTCGATGACTGGGATGTCCTGACCGCGCCGGTGCCTGCACGCAAAGTGTCGACTGCGATGCGCGCCGAGGCCCGGCAGATGGACGCGCTGGCACTGGCTTTGCGCACCAGCCAACGCCCGGTATTTGTCATCGGTGGCGCCGTAGACCGTGAAGGCGGCTGGGACATGCTGTTGCAGCTGGCCGAACGCCATGGCGCGGTGGTGTGGGCCAGTCCGTTGATCGGTCGCTGCGGCTTTCCGGAAAATCACCGGCTGTTCGCCGGCTTTCTGCCGGCCTTCCGCGAGGAAATCTGCTCGCGCCTGCAGCCGCATGACTTGTGCGTGGCCATCGGTGCGCCGGTGTTCACCTATCACGCTGAAGGCGTGGGCGACTACACGCCGCCAGGCCTGCAAGTGTGGCAATTGACCGATGATCCGGACTGGGCCGCCTGCGCCATCACCGGCACTGCGGTGTACACCAGTCTGGCACCGGCCTTGCGCGATCTGCTCGATCGCCCGGGTCCAGCCGCACCGGCTGCTCAGCAGGGTCGCAGCGCACCGGCGCGGCTGCTGCCCACAGACCCCTTCCCCGACAGCTTTCTAATGCAGACGCTGGCCGATGTGCGCGCGCCGGACAGCATCATCGTCGAAGAAGCACCCAGCAGCCGCGGCCCCATGCAGAGCTATATGCCGATCTTGCAGAGCGAAACCTTTTACACCTGCAGCAGTGGCGGTTTGGGTCATGGCCTGCCGGCCGCCGTGGGCGTGGCGCTGGCCAACCCGGGCCGCAAAGTCATCGCGCTGATCGGCGATGGCTCGGCCATGTATTCGATTCAGGCGCTGTGGAGCGCGGCGCAACTGGGCTTGCCCATCACCTTCATCATCGTCAACAACCGTCGCTATGAAGCACTGCATCACTTTGCCAAGCGCTTTGGCATCAAGCAGGCCGTGGGCACAGACCTGGGTGGCGTGGATTTTGCGGCCATCGCACGCGCTCAGGGCTGCGACGGGCTGCGGGTCGATCGTGCTGCAGACCTGGCCGGCGCCTTACGCACGGCCATCGCTGCGCCCCGGCCGACCCTGGTAGAGGTCGTGGTCAGCCAGGGCTAGTCGCGGACCGGCTTATTTGCCGCCCGGCACCCACGGACGGGAGACTTCGGTCTCCTGTTCGGTGATGAACTCCAGCAGCGCCGGCACACCTTTCTGGGTTTGCTCGATGGCGCGCTTGATGGCCGGGATGATGTCCTCGGGTTGCGTCACGCGTTCGCCATAACCGCCGAAGGCCCGTGCCATGGCGGCATAGTCTCCGGAAATATCGGTGGCGCGGAAACGCTCGGTGGCGTTGGGCATGATCGGCAGTTCGATGGCCATGCAGAAGTTGTTCAGCAGGATCGACAGGATCGGCAGACGCTCACGCACGGCGGTTTCAAAGTCCATGCCGGTGAAGCCGATGGCCGCATCGCCCCAGACGTTGATGCACAGCTTGTCCGGATGAACGAGCTTGGCGCCCATGGCCAGCGGCAGGCCGAAGCCCAGCTGCGTGGTCTTGCCCCAACCGATGTAGGACAAGGGCGTGGTCGACTTCCAGAACGGCACCAGCTGATCGCGCGGGCTGCCGGCGTCGTGGGTGATGATGGTGTTATCGATGTCCACCGTCTGTTGCAGATCCCACAGCACGCGATAGGGGCTCAGCGGCGCCGAATCGCTCTGCAGCTTGGGCAACCAGTTCTGCATCCACTCCGCTTCCACGCGCTTGATCTCGGCTGTCACAGCGGTGGCATCGCGGTTGGCAGTGACCGTCTTGCGGATCTCGGCGATCACGGCGCGCAACACCAGTTGTGCATCGCCGACCAGACCCAGTGCCGAGGTCACCGTCTTGTTGAGGTCCACCGGATCGTTGGTCGAGTGGATGTAAGTCGGGCCCTTGGGCATGGCGATGGCAAAGCTGCTCTCGGTGAATGAGCAGCCGATACCGAAGATGACGTCGGCGGAGCTGATGAAGTGATGGATCTGACGGTTGATGCCGTGACCACCGGAACCCAACGACAGCGGATGACGCTCGTTAAAGGTGCTCTTGCCCGGCAGCGAGGTGCTGACCGGTGCGCCCAGCAGTTCGGCCAGCTCTTGCAGCTCGGCATAGGCGTTGGCCCAGTGCACGCCCTGACCGGCGTGGATGACCGGACGCTTGGCGGCCACCAGCAGGGCTGCCGCGCGCACCAAAGCCTCGGGGTCTGCGCCGGAGCGGGTCTTGTAGACCGGGGTGTAATCGAGCGGCTCGGGCACTTCGTCATTGAAGGCGTCGAGAGGCACTTCGACCACCACCGGCTGCGGACGGCCGTTGCGCAGCTGTGTGAACGCGCGGCGCAATATATTGGGTGACTCGGCGCCGTTGAGCACCGGCTCGTTGTGCTTGGAGATGCCGCGCATCTGCAGCGTCGAGTTGTAGTTGTAGGGCAGGAACATGTTCTTGCGCGCATAGCCCTGCGGCACGACCAGAATGGGAATCGAATCGGCATAAGCCTGCGCCACGCCGCCATAGGCGTTTTCGGCACCGGGGCCGTGCTGCATGCAGAACACACCCATGCTCTCGCCACGCGTCAGCCGCGAGACCGCATCGGCCATGTGCAGGCCGGTGCGTTCCTGACGGACGATAATCGTGCGGATGTCTAATTTGGCTGCGGCATCGAGCAGCGCGTTGCGCGGATAGCCGAACAGGTATTGCACACGCTCGCGCTTGAGGATCTCAGCCATTGCCGCATCGGTTTTCACTCAGTCTGTCTCCGTCCATCAGGGGTAAGCCGGGCATGATATCAGCTTGCCGCTACAGCGCCGGCGCGCCGGCCGCGGAAGGGCTAAACTGTGGCCCTTATCGACCCCTGCCAGAGCCTGCAAACAGGCAGCACTGAGGCACACCATCTATGCGACACCGATCGGACCGGCGGCAGTTTCTCGCTCTGGCACTGGCAGCCGCCGCTGGCGGCGGCTTGGCCCGGTCGCAGCGTGTGCTGGCTGCCACCGCGGTGCCTGTGCTGCAACAGCGCGTGCTGGCCAGCCAGGTCACGCTGATCAGCGGCGCCGGCGGCAATGTGGTCAGCCTCAGCGGCCCGGACGGCGTGATTATGGTAGATGGCGGCAATGCCGCCAGCAGCGCCGCTTTGCTTTCGCTGGTGCGCGCAGGCGGGCGCAAGGTCCAAGCCCTGATCAATACCCATTGGCATTGGGACCATACCGGCAGCAACGAAGCTCTGGGCAAGGCCGGCACCCGCATCATCGCGCACGAGAACACCCGCCTGTGGATGCAGCGGCCCATCATCGTGCCCTGGGAAAACCGCAGCTATCCGGCCGCGCCCAAACAAGCCCTGCCCAACAGCACTTTCTATACGCAAGATGCGCTGAGCTTCGGCACGCACGACGTCCGCTACGGTTATCTGGCGCAGGCCCACACAGACGGCGACCTGTATGTGCACCTGCCCAATAGCAACGTGCTGATCGTCGGCGATGTGGTCACATCGGGTGCTTACCCGACCACCGATTACGTCACCGGCGGTTGGATAGGGGGCACCCTCGATGCCACCAAAGAGCTGCTCAAGCTCACCGACGCGCAAACGCTCATCGTTCCAGGCCAGGGCCCGGTGGTCGACCGCGCGCACTTGCAAGCCGAGAGCGACATGCTCGAAGTGCTCAAAGAGCGCCTCTGGCAGCTGATGCGCAAAGGCTATAGCGATCTGGATATCGTGGCCGCTCAACCCACGCCCGAATATGATGCGCGTTGGGGAGATCCGCGGCAGTTCCTGCTCAATACGTACAAGGGTCTATGGGGCCATGTGCGCGAATTACGCGGCGTCGTTTAAAGGCATACATCGCATGACTATCCGCAACACCTGGCCCTCCTTTTTGCTAGCAGGCCTGCTCGGCTGCAGCGGCGTCTGGGCAGCTACGCCTGTCAGCAGCGCAGACAACGAAGCACAGCACTTCCAGTGGTTGGATCAGTACTGCGGCAAGTGTCACAACGCCAACGATTGGGCCGGAGGACTGGCCTTCGACACGATGTCGCCGCAGGCCATAGGCAGCGATGCCAAGGTCTGGGAAGAGGCGGTGGTCAAACTGCGCGGCCGGCTCATGCCACCCATCGGTGAGAAGCAGCCGCAGCAAGCCGACATCAATCAGTTTGTCGGCTGGATGGAAGGGCGCTTGGATGCGCATGCCGCAGCCAACCCCGATCCGGGCCGTGTGGGCCTGCACCGGCTCAATCGCAACGAATATGCGCGCGTGGTCGAAGCGCTGCTGGGGCTGCGTGTCAATCCAGAGTTGCTGCTGCCCAAAGACACCAAGAGCGAAGGCTTCGATAACGTCGCTAATGTGCTGCGCGTATCGCCCACCTTCCTCGACCAATATGTGTCGGCGGCGCGCACCGTCAGCGTGCTGGCCGTCGGCGAACCCAAGGCGCGCTCAGCCAGCCAGACCTATCGTGCACCGGCCTCACGCCAGGCCTTTTATCAGGAAGGCATGCCGCTGGGCACACGCGGCGGCATGAGCATCGAACACTGGTTTCCATCCGATGGCGAGTACGAGTTCAATCTGCGTGTGCCTGTGGGCGCAGGCTATGGCTTAGGCATGGCAGAGCAGAAAGTGCTGCTCATCATCGACGGCAAGCGGGTGTTCGAACAGCAAGTCGGCGGCGAGCAGGACTCGCGTGCGGTTGACCAGTTGCAGGCACCGGCTCAGGGCAAGATCAACGCGCGCTTTCAGAAGATCAGGCTGCCGATGAAAGCCGGGCCGCACACCATCCAAGCCACTTTCGTGGCCACCACCTTCGCCGAATCCGAAGCGACGCTTGCGCCTTTCACGCCGGGTGGTGGCAGCGACGGTTATGCGCGCATCGCCGCCATCGACGTCGTCGGTCCCTACAACCCGACCGGTGTCACCGACACACCCAGCCGACGCAAAATCTTCAGCTGTTATCCAACAGCGACCGATCAAGAGCGCGGTTGTGCCCAGCAGATCATCGCGCGTATCGCGCGCGAGGCGTATCGCAGGCCCGTCAATGATGCGGACCTGGCTGCGCCGCTGCGCTTTTACGAGGACGGCTATCGCAACGGCGGTTTTGAAACCGGCATACAGACAGCCCTCATGGCCCTGCTGTCCAGCCCCAAGTTTCTGTATCGGGCCGAGCCCGCACCCGCCGGCACGCTGGCCGGACAAGTCTACGAACTGGACGACCTGGCGCTGGCGTCACGACTGTCGTTCTTCTTGTGGAGCCAGGCGCCAGACAACACCCTGCTGGAACTTGCCGCCAGCGGCCGTCTGCACGACCCGCAAGTGCTCAACACGCAGGTGCAGCGCATGCTGGCTGATGAGCGCTCACGCTCGCTGATCAGCAACTTTGCCAACCAGTGGCTGAACGTCGAGAACCTGGACAACGTCGATCCCGATCAGTCTTTGTTCCCGGCTTTTGATGAAGACCTGCGCCGTGCCTATCGCCGCGAAACCGAACTATTCGTCGACAGCATCATCCGTAATGACGGGCGCATCACCGATCTACTGACGGCGGACTACACCTTCCTCAACGAACGCCTGGCACTGCACTACGGCATTGCCAACGTGCGCGGTGATCAGTTCCGCAAAGTCACGCTGCAAGACTCAACGCGCTGGGGGCTGCTGGGCAAGGGCGCCATGCTGATGTCCACCAGCTACGGCAACCGCACGGCACCTGTGCTGCGCGGCAACTGGATACTCGAGCGCGTACTGGGCACGCCGCCGTCCGCACCACCGCCGGGCGTCGAAGCGCTGAAAGAAAACCAGCCGGGCGGCAAACCACAGAGCGTGCGCGAGCGCCTCGAGATGCACCGCCAGAAGCCCTCCTGCAACGCCTGTCACGCCGTCATGGATCCGCTGGGTTTTGCGCTCGAAAACTTTGACGCGGTGGGCGCCTATCGCGACCGCGATCGCGAAGCCTTGACGGCCATTGATGCCACAGCCCAGTTTGTCGATGGTCAGCGTATCGCCGGACCCGATGACTTGCGCCGCTACCTGGCCGGCAAGCCCGAGCAATTTGCGCTGACCTTGACCGAGAAGCTGATGGTGTTTGCCTTAGGCCGCTCCGTCGAGTTCAGCGACAAGCCACGCATCCGCGCCATCGTGCGTCAGGCCGCGCGGCAGGACTATCGCTTCTCAGCGCTGCTCACCGGCATCGTGCAGAGCGATCAGTTCCGCAAGGCACGCTCGGCACCCGACAAGCCCGCAGCAACCACCACGGCCGCGCTGCAAGCCGCCTCACCTTCGAATCCCTGAACACTCAGAGGACCACCGCATGTTTATCACCCGCAAACACCTGCCGCGTCGCGCCTTTCTCAGGGCTGCCGGATTGACGATCGCGTTGCCGCTGCTCGATGCCATGATCCCGGCACGCACCGCCTTGGCTAAGACTGCAGCGGCAGCCGGTGCCCGTATGCGCATGGGCTTCGTTTATTTTCCGCATGGCGCGATCATGGATCGCTGGACACCGGCGACCGAAGGCGAAGGCTATGAACTCTCGCCCATCCTTGAATCGCTCAAACCGTTCCGCAAGCAACTGACCGTTGTCAGTGGCCTGGGCAATCGCCCGGCGCAAAGCGCTGCAGTGCACGCCATCGTGCCGGGCACTTGGCTCTCGTGCGTACACCCGCGCGAAACCCACGAAGCCTATGGCGGCATCACGGTCGATCAGATGGCCGCCGCACAGATCGGGCAGGAGACACCGCTGCCTTCACTGGAAGTGTCCACCGAAGCGCCCGGCGGTGGTGGTGCCTGCGATCGCGCCTATGGCTGCAGCTACTCGGGCACCATTTCCTTCCGTACGCCGACCACACCGCTGCCCATGGAATACAACCCGCGCAGCCTGTTCCAACGGCTGTTCGGACGCGGCAACACCGCCGCAGAGCGCAAGCTGCTGGCCACGCAGTACGCCAGCATCCTGGACATGGTCACCACCGAAGCGCGTGATCTGCGCCGCAGCTTGGGCGGCAGCGATCAGGCGGCGCTGGATGACTATCTGGACAGCATCCGCGAGATCGAACGGCGCGTGCAAAAAGCCGAGAAGCAAGACCTGTCGGCACTGCAGCTGCCCGATATGCCTGTGGGCATACCCGATGCGTTCAACGACCAGATGAACCTGATGTTCGACATGATGGCGCTGGCCTATCAGGCCGACCTGACGCGCGTGCAGACCTTCATGATGGCCGCAGAGGTCAGCAACATGACCTACAACCACATCGGCATCGCCGATGCGTTTCATCCGCTGTCACACCATCAGAACGATCCGGCTAAGAAAGACAAGCTGGTACGCATCCAGCGTTACCACACCGAACAATTCGGCAAGTTCCTGGCCAAGCTGGCAGCCATGCCCGATGGCGAAGGATCAGTGCTCGACAATTCGATCCTGGTGTACGGCAGCAACATGAGTAACAGCGATGCGCACAACCAGTTCCCGCTGCCCATCAGTATCGTCGGTGGCGGCGCCGGCCGCATGAAGTCAGGCCGCCACATCCGCGTGCCCGACCACACGCCGCTGGCCAATGTGTTGCTGACGCTGCTCGACAAGGTCGGCGTTAAAGAGCCGGCTTTCGGTGACAGCACCGGCTTGCTGAGCGAGATCTAGCGCATGCGACTGCTCAGCATTGTCGCAGCCGGCTTGCTGCTGTGGACTTGCAGCGCGGCTGCGCAAACCGGTAGCAACACGGTTGCAGAGGCCGATGGCAGCACGCCGCTGATCTGGGCGGTGCACAACAACGATGTGCCACACGTGGCGCAATTGTTGAAGGCCGGTGCAGCCGTCAACCAAGTCAATGACTATGGCGCCACGGCCTTGTCTGAAGCAGCCGTCACCGGCAACGTCGAGGTACTGCGACTGCTGCTCAAGGCCGGTGCCGATGTCAATGCCGGCAATGCGCTGGGCCAGACGGCTTTGATGGTCATCGCCCGCACCAGCAACGTCGCTGCCGCACGACTGCTGCTGCGCAGCGGCGCCAAGGTCAACGTCGCCGAAAAGGTCCGCGGTCAGACAGCCCTGATGTGGGCTGCCGCGCAAAGCCAGCCGGACATGGTCAAAGAGCTGTTGGCCCATGGGGCCGACGCCAACGCCGTCAGCCTCATCAACGAGAACCAGCGCCAGGTCAGCGGCGAGCCGCGTGCGCAATACCGCCCGGCCGGCGGATTCACCGCGCTGCTGTTTGCCGCGCGTCAGGGCTGCTTAGAGTGCGTCAAAGCACTGCTGCAGCGGGGCGCACACATCGATTACACCGACCCCGAGGGCGTGACCGCACTGCTCACGGCCGTCAACAATTTTAATTTCGACACCGCTGCCTATCTGTTAGCGCACGGCGCCAACCCCGATTTGTGGGACTGGTGGGGACGCTCGGCGCTGTGGTGCGCCGTCGATCTGAACACGGTGCCGCGCGGTGGCCGCCCGGATATGCCGACGCTGGACAAGACCAGCAGCCTGGCCATGATCGAGCTGCTGCTCAAGGCCGGCGCCAACCCCAACCTGCAGCTGAAACTGCTGCCGCCGTTTCGTGCCGTGGGCGCGGACCGTGGCGCCGATACCATGCTCAGCATAGGCAGCACGCCACTGCTGCGCGCTGCCAAAGCCGGCGATGCCGCAGCCATCAAGTTATTGCTCGCGCACGGCGCAAATCCCAACCTGCCGCAGTTCGCCGGCATCAACGCGGTGATGGCGGCCGCAGGCTTGGGCTCCACCAATATCGACACGCGCGGCTCGCTCAAAACCCAGCCCGAGACCGTCGAGAGCCTGCGACTGCTGCTGGCCGGGGGCGGTGATATCCGCTTGCAGGACAAGCAAGGTCGCACGGCCTTGCACGGCGCGGCCTTCTGGGGCTGGAACGACGTGGTGCGCTTTCTGGTAGCACAGGGTGCGTCCTTGAGTACCGTCGATGCTAAGGGATTAACGCCGCTGGACTACGCGCTGGGTAAAGCCGGCGGACAGGGACGCGGCGGGCAGGGCGTAACGGTCAACCGCGAGACCGCGCAGTTGCTCGAATCCCTGCAGGCTGCGGCCGGCACGGCACAGCGCTAAGCTACCTGGCATCCCTTCGGTTCGGATCACATCAATACTTTTGAGGTTGGACACATGGCTGAGCGTCGTTTGGTTTGGGATCTGCCCCTGCGGGCGTTTCACTGGTTGTTGGTGCTGGGCATTCTGGGGCTGTTCCTGACCGCCAAAGCCGATGCCGATTGGTTGAGCTGGCTCACCGGCCGTTTCGATGTCATGTGGATGCCTTGGCACTTCCGCTGCGGTTATTTTGTGATCGGGCTGCTGCTGTTCCGCCTGATCTGGGGTTTTGTCGGCCCTGCGCATGCGCGCTTTGGCCACTTTCTGCCAGGCCCACGCACATTCCTGGCTTATCTGCGCACCGTCGCCCGGCGCGATTCCAAACCGAGCATCGGCCACAACCCCATGGGCGCGGTCATGGTCGTGGTCATGCTGCTGATGGTGGCAACGCAAGCCTTCACGGGTCTGTTCACCTCTGACGACATCGTCTGGGCTGGGCCTTTTTTCCCGTCGGTCAGCGCCAAGCTATCGACCCTGGCCGGGTCTATCCATCACCGCAACTTTGCCATCCTGCAGTGGATCCTCGGACTGCATGTGCTGGCCATCGTGTTTTACAAGCTCTACAAGCGCCAGCCGCTGGTGTCGGCCATGATTCATGGGCGTAAGAGTGCGGACGTGGTGCCGGCCGATCAACAGATCGCCAGTTCACGCCTGTTGCTGGCCGTGGTGATCGCGCTGGCCGTGGCCGGCGCAGTGTATTGGGTGATCGGTCAGGCGCCGCCGCCTGCAGAACTGAGCTACTAGGACAGCAGCTCAGTCGATTCGTCAAAACCGCAAGACGTCAACCGGGCGCCGCAGCAGCCCGGTTGAACGCCAGTGCCTTACTTGGCGCGGTACGAGTCGTGGCAACCGCCGCAGGCCTTGCCGATAGCGCCGGCAGCCTTGAGCGTGTTGGCCTTGTCGCCGGTGGCAGCCGCAGCAGCCAGCTCGGTGGCAGCCTTGGCCAGATCATCAGCCTTGGCCTTGAAATCGGCCTGGCTGTTCCAGATGCCATCCAGCGCAGCGGTCTTGAACTGCGTGAACTTGCGGGTGTCCGCAACGAACAGGTCGGGGATGATCGGAGCGAGATGGCTCAGACGCTCGGCAGCCTTGGCGACCACAGCAGCGTTGAACTCGGCATTACCGCGCAGCATGCCGCCGACCGGGCCCCAGGTGGCAGAGACGACCTTGAACAGACCCTGACGGGTCTCGATCTGGCCCTTGGCCACATCTTCAGGTGACGGCGGCGCAGCGGGCGCAGCGGCATTGGCAACAGCGACAGACAAGGCGGCCGCAAGGGCGAGGCTGATCAGACTCTTCATGCTCATATTCCCCCAGTAGACAAACGTTAGAAAACCAGACCCTAGTCTAGCAGAGGCAACCCAGAGCCGGTCTAGCTCTACATAAAACGTTGCACCTGCAACGAATCAGCGAACAACCCCAGGCAGGCAGGGCGATCAGTTGCCGCGACTGACTACCGCCGCGGTGGCGATGAGCTCTTCGAGCAGCGCCAGCGAAGCCCGGCCCGAACAGGTGAACGGGTTGAGCACCGGCTTCTTGTTGTACTTGAGCAGCAGGGCCGGATTGACCTTGGTGATGTTCACCTGGCCCATGGTCCAGTTGCCGAAACGGCGCTCGTCGATTTCTTCAAAACTGAGGATGCGCACATGGGCGTTGCGTGGATCGCGGACGATGGCGTTAAAGGTTTCGCACACGTCATCACGGCCACCCTCGAGCACCTGCAGGAAGATGTCATCGCTATAGCAGAGCATCCCGGTGATACCCCGCTCGGGATTGTTGCGGCGGCATTGCAGCATGATGGCGTCGATGGCCTCGGCCGTGAGGGTAGTGGCCGCGCGGCTGGCATAGAGCAGTCTGACGAGCATAGTGGCGGTCAATCCTTGAGGTTGAGCAGGGACAGAAATTCGCGCCGCAGCGGCGCGTTCTTCAGAAACGATCCGCGCATGACACTGTTGACCATCTTGGCACCGGTATCGCGCACGCCGCGCCAGTGCATGCAGAAATGGTCTGCTTCCATGACCACCGCCAAGCCATCGGGACTGACCTTGTTCATCAGTAGATCGGCCATCTGCGTGATGGCTTCTTCCTGAATTTGCGGGCGGCTCATGATCCATTCGGCCAGGCGCGCGTACTTGGACAAGCCGATGAGGTTGGAGTGCTCATTCGGCATGATGCCCACCCACAACCGTCCCATGATCGGACAGAAGTGATGACTGCAGGCACTGCGCACCGTAATCGGCCCGACGATCATCAGTTCGTTGAGTCGTTCGGCGTTGGGAAATTCGGTGACCGCAGGCTGCGCCACATAGCGCCCGCGAAACACTTCTTGCAGATACATCTTGGCGACACGGCGGGCCGTGTCCTGCGTGTTGTGATCGCTTTGCGTATCGATGACCAGGCTATCGAGCACTGCTTTGAACTTGCCTTCGACTTCGTTGAGCAAGGCTTCAAGGTCGCCCGGTTGCAGGAAGGCGGCGATGTTGTCGTTAGCATGAAAGCGCTGCTTAGCGGCCTTGATGCGCTCGCGAATCAGGGCGGAAACAGGCGGGGAGTCGTCGCTCATGGATTGGGGTCGTCCGGAAGGCAAGGCGATCAGTCTAGAGAGGGCGCCGGTCAGCGGCAATGTCCTTGTCATTTGCGGGAAGCCCTGATTGGGCCGCTGCACGCTGTTGTGTTAGGCTGCGCGCCTTACCGGGCCTACTGCCCGGCGCTTTTACTCATGACAGATAAGGGATTGCCCACCTATGACCACCAAGCTCGATCGCCCGCTCAAGCGCGAAATCCTCATCGGCGACAAGGCCTACACCCTGACCATTGATGCCGATGGCCTCAAGCTGGTTGAGAAGGGCCGTCGCAACGGTCCGGCCTTGACTTGGAAGAGCATCGTCGGTGCCGACGGCACGGCTGACAGCCACCAGGGCTAAGCCACCGTGAGCCTGCGTCCATCCAGACTGCTACTGGCCGCCAGCGCGGCATTGCTGCTGGGTGGATGCTCGCTGTGGGCGGGTCGCTTTGGTGATCTGCCCACTCCGCCTCATGTCGATCTGGCCCGTTATATGGGCCACTGGCGCATCATCGCCAACATCCCTTATTTTGCTGAGGCCGGCTGTCAGGACTCTATCGAGAGTTATGCGCTGCGACCCGATGGTGACATCGACAACTGGTTCAGTTGCCGCAAGGAGTCGCTCGACGCGCCCTTGCAGCGCATCGCGCAAGCGCGGGCTGTGGTGGTCAACCACGACAGCAACGCCGAATGGAACGTGCAGTTCTACAAGTTCCTGAAGATCAAGTATGTGGTGCTGGCGGTCGACCCCGACTACCGCTGGGCGGCCATCGCTCACCCCAGCCGGCAATATGGCTGGGTTGTGGCGCGCGATCCGTCACTGCCCGACGCCACCTACCAGCATATTCTTGCGCTGTTTGCCCAACAGGGCTACGACACGCAACGTTTCGTCAAAGTGCCGCAATCGCCCGTGGCGCTTGAGCCGCCACCGTTCAAGTGAGCCTCACGCGCACGCAAGTGGCGATCATCGGTGCGGGCCCTTCGGGTCTGCTGCTGGGGCAACTGCTGCATAAGCAGGGCATCGACAACATCATTCTGGAAGCCAAGTCGCCTGAGTACGTGATGGCCCGCGTGCGAGCCGGTGTGCTCGAAGAGATCACCGTACGCAAACTCGAAGAGGCCGGTTGTGCCGATCGACTGCACCGCGAGGGCCTGGTACATCACGGCACTCACATCGCCTTTGACGGCGAGCTGCATCGCATCGACATCCATGCCTTGACCGGCGGCAGGGTGGTCACGGTCTATGGCCAGAGCGAGGTCACACGCGATCTGATGCAGGCCCGCCAGGCGCTGGACATACCCAGTGTTTACGAAGCCGCTGATGTTCAGTTGCACGATCTGGAAGGTGCGACGCCGCGCGTCACCTACACCCGCAACGGCCAGGTGCACACGGTGTTGTGCGATTACATCGCCGGCTGCGATGGCTATCACGGCATCAGCCGCCGCAGCATCCCGCAGGGTTTGATCAAGACCTTCGAGCGCGTCTATCCCTTCGGCTGGTTGGGTATTTTGGCCGATGTGCCTTCATTGCCCGAACTGGTCTATGCCTACCATGACCGCGGCTTTGCCATGTGTTCACTGCGCTCGCCCACGCGCAGCCGCTATTACGTGCAATGCAACGTGGAAGATGACGTCAGCCAATGGAGCGACGCGCGCTTCTGGGACGAACTGTTGCAGCGTGTCGATCCGCTCACGGCCTCACAGATCGTCACCGGTCCGTCGA
>CAIVTJ010000145.1 GCA_903908825.1 uncultured Pseudomonadota bacterium
CAGCCTGAAGCACTGGCACAGCTGATGGACACGCAACCCGGCAAGCCGGCCGATCAGGACACCTTGACCCGTGATCTGCGCCGCCTCTATGGCCGCGGCGACTTTGACAGTGTCGATTACACCATCGATGAACTGGCCCCGGGCCGCAGCCTCGTCATCCGCGTCACAGAAAAACAGACCGGCCCGGACTATCTGCGTTTTGGCCTGGCGTTGAGCACCTCATTGGGTAGCGACAGCACCAGCTCCTTCAATGCCATCGCCAATTACCGACGCACATGGCTCAATGAGTTGGGCGCAGAGTGGCTGATCACCGGACAGATCGGCCGGCAATCGAGCTTGCGCAGCGAGTTCTTCCAACCGCTGGCTCGCAACAGTGCCTATTTCGTCGCTCCCTATGCGGGTATCGAAAAACTTTCACGCCCCATCTATCAAGGTGATCAGCGCCTGGCCGAACTGGCTGCGCATGAGGTCAAAGCCGGCGTTGATCTGGGCAGTGAACTGGGCCAGTGGGGCGAGCTGCGTGTAGGCCCGATGTGGCGTCACATCAACAGCTCTACGCAGACCGGCCCGCGTGGCTTTCCGGACTTTGACGTCAATGACAGCGGCCTGCATCTTCAGCTATTCGTCGATCAGCTCGATGCGCCGTGGTTCCCGCGCAGTGGCCATAGCCTGAACCTTCAGTCCTATGTCGCGCTGCCGGCACTGGGCTCTTCACAGCACTATGCGCGGACCGAAGCGACCTATCTGCAGGCCTTCACGCTGGATGAGCAGTCTGCCGAAGCAGCGCTTGCGGTCGGCACCAATTTCGGCACGACATTGCCAGGCTATGCAGCTAACACTTTGGGCGGGCCGTTCAGGCTGTCAGGCTATGCGCCGTATCAGTTCGCCGGACAGCAAACAGCGCTGGCACGACTGCGTTTAATGCATCGTCTGGTCAAGCTGCCCGGTCTGCTGGGCAACGGCATGTATGCGGGCATTTCGCTGGAAGCCGGCCATATCGATCGCACCTATGACAGCAGCAACGTCGGCAGCATTTCGCGCTATGCGACAACGCGCTGGTCTACTGCGGCGTTTATCGGTGCAGACACCTTTTTAGGCCCGGCCTGGCTGGGCGTGGGTTACGGCGGACCGGGCCACACGGCGGTGTTCTTAAGCTTGGGCGTTCCCTGAAGGCTTTATAGCGACACGCGGTAAACCTGCTGATTGACGCTGAACACCAAGTAGGCCCCGGAGATCAACACCCGCACCGGCGAGGTGTTGACCCGCAGCGTGTTGGTGGCGGTAGCGGCACTCCACGTATAGACATTGCCCGCTTGCGCATAAGCCACAAAGCCACTGCCGACGGCCAGCAGATTGGCGGTGGTGCTGCTGGCCAGCAGTGTAGGCACGCTGCCGGCACCCAATGCGCGCACCGTATAAACAAACGGGGATTGCGTGCCGGCTTCAAGCCAGGCCAAAACGCCATCGCGCAACAGAAACGAGTTAGCAGACAGCGCTGCGGTGGTGACTGCACCGCCAGCCAGAGGCTGCACCATCAGCGCAAAACTGCCATCGGCATTACCGCCCAAGGGGGACTTCTGCCAAGCCACACGTACGCCGTCTGTGGCCGGATAGATGCTGCGGGCCGACGCATCGTTGGTCAGCCGCGTGTAGGCGCCGCTATCGGCCGACCACTTGAAGATGTCATAGAGCGAGTTGTTACCCACACTACCGGTGGTATTCCAGAACACCAGTTGCGCCACTCCGGCGTTCACAGTCAGGTCAAAAAAGATGTTGCCGATACCACCGTTGGTCACCGGCGAGAGGATTTGCCGGTAGCTTTGGTTGGCCACATCGTAGAGCGTGTAGGCATTGGGACTGGCCAGCCAGTCGGCCCACACCACAAAGCCCGAACGCGCCACCGGATGCAAGTCACTGCTGCGGCCGTTGGTGACGCCTAGAGAATAGGGGTTGGCGTTAGAAAGATTCCGCTGCGTGCCACTGGCATCCCACTCAAAGATGCACACGGCCACGCAATCTGCGCCACGCGCAGAAACATAAACGCGGCCGCCGCTGACCTGCCAATCGGTAACGCTGGTCAGGGTTGAAGTGTTGGCCAGCGTCACTTCGCCGGCACCGGTGAGGTCGCGCAAACGGATGCCGCCATCGCCCGTGGCATAGAGCAGCTTGTTTTCACCGCCGGCCAGCAAGTCTCCACCGGCCGGCAAAGTGAACAGTGCTTGCGGTGCGGTCGCCGCACTGGAGGCCACGACCACAGGGCGTTCGATGAGCGTCGACAGATTACGACCATCGACAGCCCGCACCGTCAGCGTGTAATTACCGGGTGCCACGCCCGTCAGATCGAAGGTGGTGCTGAATGGACTGCTGCTGGTCTGCAGGATCTGCAGGCCATTGAGCGTGGCCGTGATCGTCAGCGGGGAGCCCGCATCAGATGTGGCCGTGCCCGATACGGGCAGACTGCCGTAGACCAAGGCCCCTGCGGCTGGTGTGCTCAACGTCAACTGCGGGGCATTGGCCACGGACAAATCGCGTGTCAGCCGCTGCGTGCTGCCGTTGTTGTCTTGCGCTGTGATCACCAGCGTGTGGGGCCCGGAGGGTGCCTGCGCTGCCGTCACGTTAAACCGATAAGCAACGGGCGACGTGCTGTTCGGTGCGGTCAGCGTGCCCAACAACTGCCCGTCCAGCGCCAAGGAAACGCTGCTGATGCCAAAGGTCGAACTTGCCGTGACCGTCACCGCAAACGGCGCGGCACTACCCGATACATCGGCCGCGAGCGTGACGCTGGAATTGCCCACCTGCACCGAACGACGCACATCGACATAGCTACCCTGACCGGTGGTGATGCGGGCCACCAGCAGGTGCGTGTTATTGCTGACCGCGGCGGTATTCCAGCTGAAAGAGCCACCATCCGTCGCCGATCCGGTGCCCAGCAGATTCAGATCAACGTACCAGGTGACTGCGCTGGTCACAGCGCTGCTCAGCGATAGTTTGACCGTACCCGA
Organism: uncultured Pseudomonadota bacterium; assembly: GCA_903908825.1. GTDB lineage: Bacteria > Pseudomonadota > Gammaproteobacteria > Steroidobacterales > Steroidobacteraceae > ZC4RG30. The sequence continues at coordinate 3,003 of CAIVTJ010000145.1, forward strand.
CAGAGGCTCAACCTTGTCGAGGGTGATTTGCGGCGCGACCACAGAGACGACGTTGACGGTGCTGGCGCTGCTGCTGAGCTTGCCGTCACTGACCACCAGACTCAGGCTGTAAGTACCCGGCTTGTCTGCCGTGAACTGCGGCCGCGACGCATTGGCCGCAGACAAGACCGCCACACTGTCGGCGGGCCGTGTGACCAAGGTCCAGGTGTAGGTCAAGGGATCGGATTCGGCATCGGAACTGGCCGAACCATCGAGACTGACCAAACTGCCGGCCAGCACCGACTGATCTGTTCCGGCGCGTGCAATCGGCGCCGTGTTGACCGGCCCGCTGCCGCCACCACTGCCACCACCACCACCGGCACCGCCGCAGGCGGTCAGCAGCAAGGACAACAGCACACCCGTCAGACGCATCTTCGATATGGTGTTCATGTGTCGATACTAGAATGTTGCAATCTCATCGTGTGAGCCTGTTGTCATGAACATCCTGTTCGTCCACCAAAACTTCCCGGGGCAGTTCAAGCACCTCGCGCCGCATCTGGTGCGGGCAGGCCACCACGTCAAAGCACTGGGCATGGGCGGAACCGGGCTGCCCGAAGTACCGCTGCTGCGCTATGGGCTGCAACGCGGCCCGGGTACCGACACCCACCCGCTGGCCAAAGATTTTGAGGCCAAAGTCGTCCGCGGCGAGGCCTGTGCTTTGGCGGCCGCACAGCTGCGGGCGCAAGGGTTTAATCCGGACATCATCATCGCCAACCCGGGCTGGGGCGAGAGTCTGTTCCTGCGCGATATCTGGCCACAGGCCCGCATGCTGGCACTGCTGGAGTTCCATTATTCGGCTACAGGTTTGGATGTGGGTTTCGATCCGGAGTTCGGTGGCAACACACTGGCCAGCGATGCACGCGTGCGCAGCAAGAACGCCTCGCGCCTGCTGGTGCTGGATGACATGGATTGGGGCCTGTGCCCCACCGAGTTTCAGCGCAGCACCTTGCCTGCCGTGTATCAACCGCGCAGCAGCGTGATTTTCGATGGTATCGATACGCAGCAGGTCCGCCCCGATGCCGGCGCCAGCATCACACTCGACGGGCGCACGCTGCGTGCCGGCGACGAGGTCATCACCTTCGTTAATCGCAACCTCGAGCCTTATCGCGGCTATCACCGCTTCATGCGGGCCCTGCCGGACATCTTGCGCAGGCGGCCAGAGGCCGTCGTGGTGATCGTCGGCGGTGACGGCGTCTCATACGGCGCCGCTGCACCGGCCGGCACCAGTTGGAAGCAGATCTTTCTGGATGAAGTGCGTGAGCAATTGGACATAAGCCGCGTGATCTTTACCGGACGGCTGGCTTACAGCGACTACCTGCGCGTACTGCAGGTGTCGGCTTGCCATGTATATCTGACCTACCCGTTCGTGTTGGGTTGGAGTTGCGTCGAAGCCTTAGCTGCGGGCGCACTGGTGGTCGGCAGTGATACCGCGCCGGTGCGTGAAGTCATACAGCACGGTGAAAATGGCTTGCTGGTCGATTTTTTTGATACTGCAGGTCTGGCAGACACTGTGGTCGAAGTGCTGGCTAAGCCGCAGCAGTATGCGCACTTGCGGCAGAACGCACGCGCCCAAGCCGTGCAACGCTATGACCTGGCCAGCGTGTGCCTGCCGCAGCAGTTGCAGTTGCTGCAGCGCCTGCTGACTGGTTAGCACGGCTAAGGGGGTGCTAAAATATCGCTGTGGCCAATACCTCAGATCACCGGCCCCGGGTCGCTGCACAACGCCGCGCTGTTATGCGTGCGCGGCTTATGGATGCCGCCTTGGCAGTTGCGTCGCAAAAAGGTCCGGCCAGAACATCCATCGACGATGTCATCGCCGCAGCCGATGTCTCGCGCGGCACCTTCTACAAATATTTTGATTCCACCGAAAAACTGATCTCGGCCATGGCCAACGAAGTGGCCAACGATCTGGTCAGGCTGATCGACCCTGTCGTTGCTGTGCATACCGACCCGGCCGTACGGATCGCGCTGGGTGCGCGCACAGCCTTGTCTCTGGTTGCGCATCATCGTGTATTGGGCGGACTGCTGGTGCAGATCGGTTGGCCCGCTGTGCCCGAGTCGGCGCAGTACTTTGCAGTACACGAGCGTGACCTGACCGCCGGCATGGCATCGGGCCGCTTTATCAACATGCAATTTGAAGTGGCGATGAATTTGATCGCAGGCAGCGTGGTGGGCGGCATTCACACCATGATGCGCAAACCCAGCGCCCACTATCCGGGCCAGGCGGCCTTGGCCCTTTTGCGAGCACTGGGCATCGCCGAGGCTGAGGCCGAACAGATCTGCCGCATGCCCCTGCCGCTACCTGCCATCGCGGTGGACGGTATTTTGGCCAGGGCCATGCGGTCGCAACTCAAGCCGGTCTAAGTCGGTTTCAGACTCCGCTGCCGGCAGCCGTATAATCCACGGCATGAGTACACACGCCACCGCCGCCGTCGGTCCCATACGGCAAGCCGACGTCATCGCCAGTGTTGCCGATGCGCTGCAGTACATCTCGTACTATCACTCACCCGATTTTGTGCGAGCCATGGCAACGGCCTATGAGCTTGAACAAGGCCCGGCAGCCAAAGACGCCATCAAACAGATACTGGTCAATTCGCGCATGTGCGCTGAGGGCCATCGTCCTATCTGCCAGGACACAGGCATCGTCACGGTGTTCTGCAAAGTCGGCATGCAACTGCGCTGGGCGGACGACGTCACCCTGACGCTGGACGAGATGATCAACCAAGGCGTGCGCGACGCCTATAACTGGCCCGACAACAAGCTGCGCGCTTCCATCGTCGACCCGCCGGCCTTCGAGCGTCGCAACACACGCGACAACACACCGGCGGTCATCCACGTCGAGCTGGTACCGGGCAACACGCTAGAGATCGCTGTAGCGGCCAAGGGTGGCGGCTCCGAGAACAAGTCCAAGTTGGGCATGCTCAACCCGTCCGACTCTATCGTCGATTTTGTGTGCGAGATGATCCCCAAGATGGGCGCGGGCTGGTGCCCTCCCGGCGTGCTGGGTATAGGCATCGGTGGTACTGCCGAGAAGGCCATGGTCATGGCCAAAGAGTCTTTGCTGGAACACGTGGACATCGCCGAGGTGCGCGCGCGCGGTCCGCAGAACAAGCTCGAAGCGCTGCGCCTCGAGATCGTCGATCGCGTCAATGCGCTGGGCGTGGGTGCCCAAGGATTGGGCGGGCTGACCACCGTGCTGGACGTCAAGATCCGTCAGTACCCGACACACGCCGCCTCGCTGCCTGTGGCCATCATCCCCAACTGCGCTGCAACGCGTCACACACACTTTGTGCTGGACGGCAGCGGCCCTGCACAGCTGGTACCACCGGATCTGTCGATCTGGCCGCAACTGACTTATGAAGCCACACCCGATTCACGACGTGTGGACCTCAACACGCTGACACGCGAACAGGTGCAGGCCTTTAAGCCCGGCGAACGATTGCTGCTCAACGGCAAGATGCTCACCGGCCGCGATGCCGCGCACAAACGCATCTGCGACCTGCTGGAGGCCGGTCAACCGCTGCCCGACGGATTGGACTTCACCAATCGCGTCATCTACTACGTCGGCCCGGTTGACCCGGTTCAGGGCGAAGTTGTGGGCCCTGCCGGTCCGACCACCGCCACGCGTATGGACAAGTTCACCGAGACCATGCTGGGCAAGGCCGGGCTCATCGCCATGATCGGCAAGAGCGAGCGCGGCGATGCGGCCATCGAAGTCATCCGCCAGCACAAGGCGGCCTATCTGATGGCGGTCGGCGGTTCGGCCTATCTGGTGTCCAAGGCGATCAAGGCCAGCCGCGTGGTCGCCTTTGCTGAACTGGGCATGGAGGCGGTCTACGAGTTCGAGGTCAAGGACATGCCGGTCACCGTGGCCGTCGATTCCAAGGGCGAGTCGGTACACAAAACCGGCCCGGCCCTTTGGAAGGCCAAGATCGCGGGCATTCAGGTGGTCAGCGAGTAACGATCAATTCTCGGCATGACCGGTTTCCTGCCGCGCTGCGGCAGGAGCCGGCACCGAGGCAGTCTTGAGCGCATTGGCGCGTGAGATCAGGTAAGCGCGCACCGCTACCGAATCGGCCGGTGTGAGTTCCTTAACAAACGAGCCCATGCCCTTGTCGGTGCGCGCGCCTTGCAGCACCACATAGTCGAAGCCCTCCTGCACATGCAGCAGCGCTGACACCGTCAGGTTAGGAAAGCTGGTGCGCGCCTGCAGGCCGTTGGCGCCATGACACACCGAACAGTGCTGGGTATACAGCTCACCGCCATGGTTGATGACCTCGGCACTGGCGGTGGACGGCGGCGGATTAAGCTGCGGCGGTGTGTAAGGCTCTGGCTTGGGCAATGTCGCCTAGCCGCCCACCGCAAACACCAGCATGCGGCCATAGCTGGGGGCGAAGTAATTACCCTGGGCCGCACCACCGAC
>CAIVTJ010000146.1 GCA_903908825.1 uncultured Pseudomonadota bacterium
CGGCCAGCACCCGCCCGTTGCGGTCGAGGATCAGGCCGCGATTGGCCGGGATGGGCTCGAGCCTAGCGCGATTGCCTTGCGACAGCTCCAGGTAATAGCTGTGACGGACCACTTGCAGCAGGAATAGGCGACCGCCCAGCACCAGCGCAGCGACCAGCACCAGCGCCGTGGCGACGAGAATGCGCTGCTGATAACTGCGCTGCTCCCGCTGCAGGTTTTTGACGTTGACCGGTTGCGCCATGGTGCGCAGTCCTCAGCGTGGCGAGTGCGTGCGGCCCAGCAGTCCCGCGACCACGGGCCAGAGTGCGGCACCGCTGAAGGCCGGCAGCCAGCGCAGGACGCTGTTGAGCGGATGACCGCTCCAGCCATCGATGGCCCACAGCACGAACTCGTACAGCAGCAGCGCGATCAGCGCGAACAGGCTCTGTTCGAACAGCGGCTTGGCGCGGGCCAGCAGGTGCAGCCGGACCGCCAGATAGGTGACGAAAGACAGCGCCAGCGCGTGCTGGCCGAGTTGCTCGCCTTGAATAATGTCGAGCGCCAGACCGAAAGCAAAGCCGATGAAGATGCCTCCGGTGCGCGGAGCCAGCGTCGACCAATACAGCACGGTCATGACCAGCAGCGGTGGCCGGATCACCGCCAGCAGGTCCGGCAGCGGCACCAGCGTCAGCAGCAGGGCTGCCACGGCCGTGCCATAGACCAACCAGCCGGAAATGCGCGGCGAGCCAAAATTCATGGCGGTGTGGCCTCTGGGCTGGTGTCTTCGGCTGCCGGCTCTGATTCGGCTGCATCGCTCGGTGCGCCCAGCGTGACCTGCGGCAGGGTGTCGCTGGCCACCGGCGCCACCGGTGCGGCCGCGTGGCTGGCGTCAAACCACAGCAGCATGATCTCGCGGTCGCGCTCCAGCGTGGCCAGCGGCCGCGCGCGCACCTGCGTCAGCAGCAGCACCGGATCGCGTTTGATGCCGGTGACGGTGGCCACCGGATAGCCGGCCGGAAACACCCCGCCCAGGCCTGAGGTCACCAGCAGATCACCGGGTTTGACGTCGGAATTGACCGGCAGGTAGGGCAGCAGCAGTTCGCCGCTGTTGCCGGCCCCGACGGCGATAGAGCGCAGACCGTTACGCGCGATCTGCACCGGCACGGCGTGCTCCGGGTCGGTGATGAGGATCAGCTCTGAGCTCCACGGCCCGACCCGCGCCAGCTGGCCCAGCAGGCCGCGGGCGTCGACCACCGCCTGCCCTTGAAAGGCCCCGGCCCGGCGGCCCTGATTGAGCATCAGCCGCTGCTTGACCGGACTGAGTTCGATGTTGATGACCTCAGCGGCCAGACGGCGGGTGACCAGCGGCGGCAGCGCCTGGTTCAGGCCGCGCAGCTGCGCGTTCTCGTGTTGCAGGGCTTCCATGCGCAGCGCGGCCACCGCCATGTCGCTCTGCTGTTCGCGCAGCTGGGCGATTTCGCGCCGCAGATCGTCGCGTGTAGAGAAACTGCTGCGCAGCGCCTGCCAGCCGGCGAAAGGGCTGTTGACCAGCCATTGCACTGGATAGACCGTGCCCTGCAGGGCATAGCGCACTGTGCCCATCCAGCCGTCGCGCTGATCGTAATAAAGGCAGATGAGCGACAGCAGCGCGAACAGCGCAAACCGGGGCCCGGGTGCGCTGTCTCGGCTGGAGCGGTGGCTGGGGCCACGGCCGCTGAAGGCCATGCTGCGCTCCGGTCTATTCGAGGCCGAAGTGTCCCGGTCCCAGTTCGTCCATGAGCTCGAGGATGCGCCCACCACCGCGTGCCACGCAGGTGAGCGGATCTTCGGCGATGACGACCGGAAGGCCGGTTTCTTCGGCCAGTAATTTGTCGATGTCGCGCAGCAGGGCGCCGCCGCCGGTCAGCACGATGCCGCGCTCGGCCACATCGGAGCCCAGTTCAGGGGGCGTTTGTTCGAGCGCCTGCTTGACGGCGCTGACGATGCCCTGCAGCGGCTCTTGCAGCGCTTCGAGGATCTCGTTGCTGTTGAGCGTGAAGGCGCGCGGCACGCCCTCGGAGAGGTTGCGGCCCTTGACCGACAACTCGCGCACCTGCTGACCGGGGTAGGCCGAGCCGATCTGGATCTTGATGCGCTCGGCCGTGGCCTCACCGATGAGGATGCCGTAATTGCGCCGCACATAGCTGATGATGGCGTCGTCGAAGCGGTCGCCGCCGATGCGCACCGAACTGGCGTAGACGATGCCGTTGAGCGACAGCACGGCGACCTCGGAGGTGCCGCCGCCGATGTCCAGCACCATCGAGCCGCGGGCCTCGTTGGTGGGCAGGCCGGCGCCCACAGCAGCAGCCATGGGCTCGCTGACGATGGCGACATTGCGCGCACCGGCGCCCTCGGCCGACTCGCGGATGGCGCGACGCTCGACCTGTGTCGAGCCGAAGGGCACGCACACCAGCACGCGCGGCGAGGGCTTGAGGAAGCGGTTGCCGTGCACTTTGTTGATGAAGTACTGCAGCATTTTTTCGGTGAAGGTGAAGTCGGCGATGACGCCGTCCTTCATGGGGCGCACGGCGTTGATGTGTCCGGGTGTGCGGCCGACCATGTTCTTGGCTTCGACGCCGACCGCGACGATGACTTTGCCGCCGCGCGTGGGCTCGTCCTGTATGGCGACCACCGACGGCTCGTTGAGCACGATGCCTTTGCCGCGCACGTAAATGAGGGGGTTTGCAGTGCCCAGGTCGATCGAAAGATCGCTGGAAAAGTAGCCGCGCAGGCGTTTGAACATGAAGGAAGTGACCTTGGCGCGAAGGCGGAGAAAAGGTGCGCTAATCTAACAACGGCAGGGACACACCGCAAGGCGATGTGTATCATTTGATGCTGTATTTCTAGGCTTCAAAGCCATCCCAAACACACTTGCGGATTGTCATCATGAGTCTCACGCCCAAGCAGATTGAAAGCATCGCGCATCTGGCGCGACTCGAACTCGACGTTGCTGATGTGCCACGTTATGCCGAAAGCATCTCCAGCATCTTGCGACTGGTCAGCGAACTCGAGGGTGTTAACACCGGCGATGTCGCGCCTATGGCGCACCCGCTCGAAGGTCAGGTGCAGCGGCTGCGTGCCGATGTGGTCACCTCCGGCAATCTGCGCGAGACGCTGCAGGGCAACGCGCCGCAAACCGAGGCCGGTCTTTATCTGGTTCCCAAGGTGATCGAATGACTGCCGACGCAACCCTTGCGAGCCTGTCTGCCGGGCTGCGCGAGCGCCGCTATTCCAGTGTCGAGCTCACGCAAGCGGCGCTGGCGCGCATCGCGCGCACCCAGCCCGAGCTCAACACGCTCATCACGGTGACCGGCGAGGCCGCCCTGGCCAGCGCTGCTGCGGCCGATCAGCAGCTGGCTGCCGGCACAGCCGGGCCGCTGACCGGCGTGCCGATGATCCACAAAGACATCTTCTGCACCACCGGGGTGCTGACCACCTGCGGCTCGCGCATGCTGTCCAACTTCGTCTCGCCCTATGACGCGCACATCGTCACGCGCCTCAAAGAGGCCGGCATGGTCATGTTGGGTAAAGCCAACATGGACGAGTTCGCCATGGGCTCTTCCAACGAGACCAGCTACTTCGGACCGGTGCGCAACCCCTGGGATACCACCCGCGTGCCGGGCGGTTCGTCCGGCGGTTCGGCCGCAGCCGTCGCCGCGCGATTGGCGCCGCTGGCCACAGCCTCAGACACCGGCGGTTCGATCCGTCAGCCGGCCGCCCTGTGCGGCGTCACCGGCATCAAGCCCACCTATGGCCGGGTATCGCGCTACGGCATGATCGCCTTTGCCTCCAGTCTCGATCAGGCCGGCGTCATCACGGTCTCGGCCGAAGATGCGGCGCTGACCCTGCAGGCCATGGCCGGCTTCGACCCGCGCGATTCGACCAGCGTCGATGTGCCGGTGCCCGACTACGCCGCCGAGCTGCAGCAGCCGCTGGCGGGTCTGCGCATCGGTGTGCTGCGCGAGTTCTTCGGCGAGGGCCTGCAGCCGGCCATCGAAGGTCCGGTGCGTGAGGCGCTGGCCACCTGGCAGCGTCTGGGTGCCACGGTCACCGAAGTCAGCCTGCCCAGCCTGCCGTTGTCGGTCGCCACCTATTACGTCGTGGCCCCGGCCGAGGCTTCATCCAATCTGGCGCGCTTTGATGGCGTGCGCTTCGGCCACCGCTGCGACAAGCCGCGCGATCTTCTGGACCTGTACAAGCGCTCGCGCGCCGAGGGCTTCGGCGCCGAGGTCAAACGCCGCATCATCACCGGCACCTATGTGCTGTCCGCCGGCTATTTCGATGCCTATTACCTCAAGGCGCAGCGTGTTCGCGCCCTGATCACCGCGGACTTCAAGCGGGCTTTTGCCGAGGTCGATGTGCTGGTGGGGCCGACCACGCCCACGCCGGCGTTCGGGCTGGGCGATAAGACCAGCGACCCCATCACCATGTACCTCAACGACATCTACACCATCGGCGCCAACATGGCCGGTTTGCCAGCCATGTCTATTCCTTGCGGTCTGGCCGATGGCCTGCCGGTCGGTGTGCAGCTCATCGGGCCGCACTTTTCCGAAGGGCGCTTGCTGGCTGCGGCGCACGCCTTCCAGCGTGAGACCGATTGGCATTTGCGTACGCCGGCCGGTGTGTCGGCCGATTTTGCAGCGGGAGAGACGCGATGAGCGGCGAGTGGGAGACAGTCATCGGGCTCGAGATCCACGCCCAGCTGGCAACACGCAGCAAGATCTTCTCAGGGTCGGCCACGGCCTACGGCGCAGAGCCCAACACCCAGGCCGACCTGGTCGACTTGGGTTATCCGGGCGTGCTGCCGGTGCTCAATGCCGAAGCCGTGCGCATGGCGGTCAAGTTCGGCTTGGCGGTGGGCTCCAGCATCACCCGTCGCTCGGTGTTTGCCCGCAAGAATTACTTTTACCCTGACCTGCCCAAGGGCTATCAGATCAGCCAGTTTGATCTGCCGTTTTCGAGCGACGGCATGCTCGAGGTCGTCGATCCGAAGGGGGCCTTCGAGCCGCGCCGCGTGGGCATCATCCGCGTGCACCTCGAAGAAGACGCGGGCAAAAGCATGCACGACGAGGCGGCCGGCACGGGCGACACCCGCATCGACTTAAACCGCGCCGGCACGCCGCTGTGCGAGATCGTCA
>CAIVTJ010000147.1 GCA_903908825.1 uncultured Pseudomonadota bacterium
AGTGTCCGTAGCCGTGTTGGTCACACTGACCAACGGTCCGCGCAAACGCAGGCCCTTGTTGGCATCCGGCGCAATGCTGGCGGCCAGTACCGGGTTGACCGTCACGGTCACCGAACTGGCCGGTGTCGTCGTGGTGATCGTCGCCGGTGCGACCTTGTTGGAAGCCACCAGATTAAAGTCCAACGCCAGGTGTTCAACCGACGAAGCGCTGACCACCAAGGGCTTGGTCGTCGGCAGTTGCAGCGTCAGCGTCACTTGCGATGACGGCGACAGCAGCGGATTGCCCGTCGCACCATTGATGATGTTCGCGGCCGGCACCACCACGCCACTGCCACCGTTGTCGATGACGATGCTTGCGCCGTTGTAGTCCAGCGTCAGCGAGGCCGACACATAAGTGCCTGCAGGCACTTGCTTGGCGGTGATGAACTCTGACAGGTTGACCAGCTGCGCAAAGTCCACCTGTGTGGTGGCCGGCAGCGTCTCGACCGACGTGCCGTCGGCCTTTTTCAGCTGCAACGACACCACGTTGACCAGGTAAGTGACATACGCGCCAGGCGCATCGGTCAGCGCCACCATGGCAGCACCTGTGGTTGCGGCCGGCGTTACCGTGCCACCGCCACCAGAGCCTGAACCGGCGCCACTGGTCGAACCGGGACCGGCTCCACCACCGCAGGCCACCAGCAGCGACATCATCGCGACGGAAGCCACAGCTAAAACTTGTTTGAGGGTCATGAATGCTCCAAAGAAAAAGAGGCTGACGCATAATCTGCGGCCATGCATACCGCCAGCCAGACTCTATGAGCCCCGTACTGACGCTGGACGTGGTCCAAGCATTGCGCGCCGCAGCTGCCGCAGGCAGGTCGATCTTACAATGCACCCTCGATCTGGGCCGCAGCGTGACGCAAGTCACAACCGATGTCGCAGGCTTTGACTGGCAAGGGCAACACTACGCTTATCCGGACCCCTGTAAAGACCGCAGCATCTATTACTGGACCGGGCAGGCCTTTGAGCCCGCCTCGCGCTATAGCGGCTCGCTGATCAAACTTGTGCCGACCAGCTGGGGTGCACCCACCTTTGAGATAGATGGCATCAAGATGCTGCCTACTGCCAAGGTGTCGCCCTATGCCGATGCGCAGCGCAAGGTCGCGCTGATCGCGCCGCGCGGCAAACGCATACTCGACACCTGCGGCGGGCTGGGTTATTTCGCCGACTGCTGTGTGCTGGGCGGCGCGCAGCAGGTGGTCTCGTTTGAGAAAAACGCAGACGTGCTGTGGCTGCGGCAGATCAACCCGTGGTCACCGCGCCCTGCCGAGGCACTGAATCTTACACACGGTGACATCAGCCAACTCATCACCACGTTGCCCGATGGCGCGTTTGATGCCGTGCTGCACGACCCGCCGCGCTTTGGCATTGCCGGTGAGTTGTACTCGTTCGAGTTCTACAGCCAGTTGGCGCGTGTGCTGCGCAAAAACGGCGCGATGTTTCATTACACCGGCACACCCAACAAGCTGACCAGCGGCCGCGATGTGCCGGCCGA
>CAIVTJ010000148.1 GCA_903908825.1 uncultured Pseudomonadota bacterium
CGGAAAGATGCTGGAAGGGGCGGGTTTGCGTTCGCTTATACTGTTGAAACCATACGAGCCCGAAGAGATGGGCAAGGTGTTAGATGGTTTTTCTTCAAAGACCGTAAGAATTCTTTGGCAGAAAGCGGATGCAGGAGTTGATGGCCTGATACCGGATACGCTGACCGTCGTCGGTCAGTTCCGCCAGGACCACTGTGCAAGCGCCGCAGTCACCTTCGGCGCAGCCTTCCTTGGTCCCGCATAGGCCGGCTTGCACACGCAGGTAGTTCAGCAATGTCAGCGTTGGCGGAGCGTCTGCTACAACGACTGGCTGGTCGTTGAGCAGAAACTTCACCGCAGGTGGTGCGCAAGTGGACTCTGGCAGGGGCATGGTGGGATCGAGTCAGCTTCCGCGATAGGTGGAATAGCTCCACGGTGAGACGAGCAGGGGTACGTGATAGTTCTGCCTTGCATCCGCGATGCCAAAGGCAATGTCGATGACATCGAGGAAAGCCGGCTCCGGCAATTTGATGCCCTGTATGTGAAAGTACTCGGCAACGTGAAAGCGCAGGGTGTAACGGCCGACCTGCAGTTGCCCGTCCACCAACAGGGGCGCAGGGCAACGCCCATCTTCGTTAGTGACCGTATCGGCTAGCACGGTGCCTTGGCTGTCCAATAATTGAATGTGCAGTCCCTTGCAAGGTTTGCCTTGGGCCGTATCCAGCGCGTGGGTGGTCAGCTTACTCATGGTGTCCGGGCCTCATCTTGGATAGTCAAAGCATACGCATTCAGTGACATTGCGGGTGGGCCGCCCTTGCGCCTGTCCTGTGCCGCACTGTTGCTGTGCAAGCCGCAGATCAGCTGCACCATTTAAGCGCTCACGCGGCCGCTGCTGCGCGGCGCTGACTGGTATGGCAACGGCACGAGCCATGCATCATGCTGGGGCATCGTGTTCCGATTCCGCCAGAGGACTCTTGCGCCATGAATCCTGTCATACCCAGCCGTCTGTTGTACTGGATCGGTTCTATGCTGCTGTCCCTGACAGCCACCACAACGGTGATCGCGGCCGATCAACCGGTGCGCGTAGCATTTGTGTATGTCGATCCGATCGGCGATACCGGATGGTCGTACGAGCACGATGTGGCGCGGCGGGCTCTTGAGAAAAAGTTCGGTGCCAAGGTCAAGACCACGTTTGTGGAGAACGTGCCGGCCACCGCTGACGCTGAGCGTGTTATCCGACAACTGGCGGCCGCGGGCAACGATCTGGTGATCACCACGTCTTTTGGCTATATGGAACCCACCTTGCGTGTTGCCAAGCTGTTTCCCAAGGTCAAGTTTGCGCATGCGACCGGCTTTAAAACTGCCGCCAACATGGTCAACTTTGAGAGCCGGTTTTATGAGGGCGCATATCTGCTAGGTGTTATGGCAGGGCGTCTGACCAAGACCAACACCCTCGGTATTGTCGGTTCTTTCCCGATCCCCGAAGTCATCCGCAACATCAATGCGTTTACCTTGGGAGCCCGTAGCGTGAACCCCAAGGTCAAGACCAAGGTCATTTGGGTCGACACGTGGTATGACCCGGGCAAGGAGCGTCAGGCTGCCGAAGCGCTCGTGGCGCAAGGCGCCGACGTGATGTGCCAAGGCACCGATTCACCAGCAACCGTGCAAGTGGCGGAAGCCAAAGGCGTTAAAGCCTGTGGTTGGGATTCCGACATGTCCAAGTACGGCCCTAATGCGCAGTACGCTGCAAATGTCACCGATTGGAGCGGCTACTACATTGACGAGGTCAATAGCATCATCGCCGGCACCTGGAAGGGCGATCGTTCGACTGTTTGGGGCATGAAAGAAAAAATGGTCGTGGTCACGCAACCCACAAAAGTGGTGCCGGCCGACGTGGTCAAACAGTTCGAAGAGCGCAGGCAAGCCATAGTCGACGGCAAGCTGGCGGTGTTTGCCGGCCCGCTCAAGGACAACACCGGCGCACTCAAGGTTCCGGTGGGTACCACCTTGACGCATGACCAGTTGCGCGCCATCAACTGGTATGTCGAAGGTGTGGATGGCCGCATACCCAAGTGATTCTGTTGCGCGTTGACGGCTTGATCGCGGGCTAGGCGCTGCAGCAGTACACTGCGCGCCCATCCAAGTCTTTCAGGTCGTTTCATGTCCGTGCACATCGCGCCGTGTTTCGCTGGTCCCCTCGATATCGTCGGTGACATTCATGGTGAGATCGACCCTTTGCTGCAGTTGCTGGCGCAATTGGGCTATGACAGTCGCGGCCGCCATCCCAAGCGACGCTTGGTATTCATCGGCGATTTGATTGATCGCGGGCCGGACAGCCCGGCGGTTATGGAGTTCGTGCGCGAACTGGTACTGGCCGAACAGGCTCAATGTCTATTGGGCAATCATGAATTGATGTTGCTGCTAGGCGAGTCCAAAGAAGGCTGCCGGTGGCATGCCGATCCGCAACACGCCGAGCAGCAGGCCGGCGGGCGGTTTGCTCATTCCAAGGTGGCGCCGCCCGAACGTAAGCCGTTCTGGCGCGATTTTATTGCCGGGCTGCCCTTGGCTTTAGAACGGGATGACCTGCGGCTGGTACATGCGTGCTGGTGGCCCTCAGCCATTGAGGCTCTGCGCACTGATGATCGCGCTGTGGTCGATATTCATCTGGCATACGAACGCTCTATCGAGGTCGTATTGCAGCAGGAGGGCTGGCTGGATCGCGAAGCGTCTGAAATGCGTGAGCATGCTCAGGCACTCTCATCGGCAGAAGGGAGGCCGCCCCTGTTGCCCGCTATGGCCATGACCAGTCTGCGTCGCAACCTCGATCATCCTATCAAGGTGCTGACTTACGGACCGGAGCGTGTCGCTGATCAGCCTTACTTTGTGATGGAGCGCTGGCGCATGTGTCAGCGGCGGCGCTGGTGGAACGACTACCAAGACTCGTTGCCGGTGATCTTCGGGCACTACTGGCGGCAACTGCAGCCTTTTAAATTGGCTCGCTTGGCCCCGCGCATGCCTTCCGTGTTTGATGTGATGGCGCCTGACAGTTGGCTAGGTCCATCGGGTAAGGCGTTTTGCACGGACTTCTCGGTAGGTGCGCGCTTTGTAGAGCGAAGGGCAGGGGCACAGTCTTTTGAAACGCACCTTGCGGCACTGCGCTGGCCGGAGCGTGAGCTCTGGTTGGAAACGGGTCGTTACGGTTGATTAACGTATGATCGCTGCCGGCCCTACGATGCCGGCCTTTTCCAACTGCGCAGCAACCTGAAACAGCCGCTGCTCACACCACGGTGCAGCGATCAGTTGTACACCGCAAGGTAAGTGCCCCGGGACGACCACTGGAACGGTCAGCACCGGCAGACCGATGAAGCTGATGGGCTGTGTGTAGAGACCCAAGTTGGCGCGGACAGATAGTTGCGCCTCCCCGAGTTGGATGGTGGTCTGTCCAATGGGCGTGGCCTGAAACGGTGTGGCAGCTGCAATCAACACATCATGGTGTTCGAATAAGGCCAAGGCGGAGTCGAGAAACACACGCCGTAAACGTTGCGCTTGCAGTACCCAGCGCGAAGGCAGCAGCGCCCCGGCCATCAACCGGTCGCGGGTAGCCGGGTCAAAGTTTTGGGGTTGTTGGCGCAAATTGGTCAGATGCAGCGCGCCACCTTCTGCGCTGGTCAGACAAAAGGCGGCCGCTCTGGCGGCTTCGGCCAATGGCAGTTGAACCGTGTTGCCCGTACCCAGTGCAGCAGCCACTTGCTGCACGGCCTGTGCAACAGCTGGTGAACTGTTGCGTGTGAACCAACCGCCCAGCACGGCCGCGCGAGCACTGCCTGCGTTGTCATTGAGTGCAGATGAAACCGGCTCGACGTTGCGTATGCTGCAGCATGGATCGGCCGCATTGGCACCTTGCAACACATCGTAGGCCAAGGCCAGATCGGCCACGGTGCGTGCGAAATGGCCTACATGGTCCAAGCTGTGGACGAAGGGTGCAACGCCGTGTCGCGATAGACGTCCGAAGGTCGGCTTTAAGCCATAGATGCCACACAGCGCAGCGGGCACGCGGATCGAGCCATTGGTGTCTGAGCCTAGGCTTAAGGGCACAAGGCCCGCTGCGACGGCAGCAGCAGAACCACCGGAAGAGCCGCCAGCTACGCGCGTGGTGTCATGCGGGTTACGCGTTGCGCCGTAATGAGAGTTTTCGGTGGTAAAGCCATAGGCGTACTCATCCATGTTGAGACAGCCCACCAGCACGCCACCGGCCTGCTTGAGTCTGCTCACGGCTGTTGCGTCGCTGGCTGCCGGTGGCAGGCTGGCATTGATACGCGAGCCGGCCAGCGTCACTACACCCCGCACATCAAACAGGTTTTTGACCGCGAAGGGCACGCCGCAGAGTGGCCCGGGGTCGCCACCGCCTGCGACGATGCGATCGATGTGATGGGCTTGGGTAATGGCCTCATCGGCCAGCACCTGCGTAAAGGCATTGAGCGCGGGATCGTGTTCGGCAATGGCAGCGAGCGTCTGTTGCACGACAGACAGCGCACTGCGCTGGCCTGACCGGATAGCCAAGGCAATGTCCAATGCACTCTCTGTCTTAGCCATGTCAGAGCCGCAGCAAGGTGGCTGGATCGGTATCGGCTTGGAGGGGAATGTCTTCGAACAACTGTGCCATGGAAACCAGAACGCGCAGTTGCGCGGCAACTGGTTCGCGGGTTTCTGCTGTCAGCGTCAAGCCCGCTAGTTGACTGGCACTGTCCAGATAGGCGCACAGCGTGGCGTCGTCTGTCATAGCTTGGCGCCCTGGTAAGGGTGGTGTGCCAGCCAGTGCCGCGCAATATCTATGCGGCGGGTGATCCAAACCTGATCGTGGCCCTGAACATAGTCTATAAAGCGCCGCAGTGCGGCAAAGCGCGCGGGTTTACCGACAATGCGGCAGTGCAGCCCGACCGACATCATGCGCGGTGTATCGCGACCTTCTTCATAGAGCACATCAAAATTGTCTTTGAGGTAAGTATAAAACTGATCACCGCTGGTGAATCCGTTGAGCGCTACGAACTTCATGTCGTTTGCATCAAGCGTGTAAGGCACGATCAGCTGTGGCCTGCCATAGCGCGTGTCGTAGTAGGGTAGGTCATCGGCATAAGAGTCGGCGTCGTAGATAAACCCGCCGTCTTCGACCACCAGTCGCGCGGTGTTGGGGCTGTTGCGCCCCTGATACCAGCCCAAGGGCCGCTCGCCTGTCAGACGCTGGTGGATTTCGATCGCGCGATGCATGTATTCCCGCTCGACCTCTTCAGGCATACGCTGGGTGTCGATCCAGCGATAGCCGTGCGTTGCGATCTCCCAGCCGGCCGCCATCATGGCATCAACGGCTTGCGGGTTACGCTCCAGGGCCATGGCAACGCCATAGACCGTCAAGGGCAGTTGTCGCTCGGTAAACAAGCGGTGTAAGCGCCAGAAGCCGGCGCGTGAGCCATATTCATACAGGCTCTCCATGGCCATGCCGCGTTGTCCCGGCAATGCAGCGGCCCCGACCATATCGGCCAGAAATGATTCGGATGCGGCATCGCTATGCAGGACGCAGTTCTCGCCGCCTTCTTCATAGTTCAGGACGAACTGCAGCGCGATGCGTGCCTTGCCTGGCCACTGCACTGCCGGCAGCTGAGCGCCATAACCGACAAGGTCACGAGGGTAGGCGCCACTGGTCATGGCTACTAAGCCTTGGCGTAAGCGTGCAGCGCAGCATCAACGCCTGCGCCGGAAGGCAGCTTGACGCCCTCTGCACGTAGCGCCGCCTCGAAGGCACCCAGCACATGCAGCACGTTGGGCTGGCTGCAGTTGTAGCCCATTGAGCCGATACGCCAGACTTTGCCGCGCAAGGGGCCGAAGGCCGTGCCGATTTCAATGCCGAATTGCACGCGCATGCGTGTCCGGACGCGCTCACCATCGAGACCTTCTGGAATATAGATGGCGCACACATTGGTCATCTTGTGGGCGGGGTCGCCAAATAGGCGCAGTCCCATGGCCTTAAGGCCGCTTACCATCGCGTCACTGGCTTGCTGGTGGCGCGCGATGCGCCGCTCCAGCGTTTCTTCGGCTACCAGACGGGCACACTCACGAGCGCCATAAAGCAGCGTAGTGCCTTCGGTGTGGTGGTTGAGGCGCTTGTCAGACCAGTAGTCCATCAGCATGGCCAGATCAAAATAGTTGGAGGCGATGCGCTGACCCGCGCCGGCTGCAGTCTCGGCCGTCAACAAGCCGCGTTCGACGTGTCGGCGGCTGAAGATGTATGCGGCTGCGCGGTCCGAAATGGTGATGGGCGCCACGCCAGCCGGGCCACCCAAGCACTTTTGTAGACCGGCGGTGACGATGTCGGCGCCCCATTCATCGACCGGGATTGCCATGCCCGACAGGGTTGCTGTGGCATCGACATACAAATAAGTGCCGTGAGCCTTGCATAGCTCACCCAAGCCGGCAATGGGCTGTGCCATCGTGGTGGAGGTGTCACCAAACACGGTGGCCAGCACGCGTGGCTTGATGCGGGCGACTGCCTCTGCAATGCGCTCGTAGGGGACCACAGTGCCCCATTCGCCCTCAACGGTATGGATGGTTGCGCCGCAACGCTCGGCGATTTCGATCAGCAGATGACCGAAGCGTCCTGCATTGACGATGACCGCGTCATCACCCGGTGCCAGCAAAGACACCAGCGAGGCTTCAATGGCTGAACGGGCAGTACCATCGATGAGGAAGGTCCATTGATTGCGGGTCTGAAAGACATAGCGATACAGCGCCATGGTCTCGTTCATGTATTCGGTAAATTCCGGATCGAATTGCCCCAGCAGTTGGGCCGACATGGCGCGCAGTACACGCGGATGCGCGTTGGCAGGTCCTGGGCCCATCAGCAATCGCTGTGGCGGATCGATGTCATGGAAAGCGGGCGGTGAAATGCTCATGTGCTGTGCTCGACTATAAAATTGGATTACCAGGCGCCCACCGCGCCGTCAGAGCGCGGGTCAGTGGCCCCTTCGAAACTGCCAGACGGATGCCTGACCAGCGCGCCTGCATGACCCATGGTGTCTGTGTAGTCACTGAGAGTTTGCAGGTCATGACCGGCGTCGCGCAATTGCTGCAGCAAGGCCGTCGGGAAGCGTGTCTCGATTTTCAGACTGGTGCTGGTCTCACCCCAGGTGCGTCCGAGCAGCCAGCGCGGTGCGGTAACAGACTGTTGCAAGGGCTGGTTGAACATCGCGTAGCGGGTAAACACGGCCGCTTGAGTCTGTGGCTGGCCTTCACCACCCATCGTGCCATAGACCATGTGACGGCCGTCTTGCAGTTGCGCCATAGCGGGGTTGAGCGTGTGAAAGGGTTTGCGGCCGGGTTTTAGTGCATTCCAGCCGGTTTCCGCGATGCGAAAACTGGCGCCGCGGTTCTGCGCAATGATGCCCGTTTGCGGCGAGATGAAGCCGGCACCGAACTCGAAATAGGTGCTTTGTATCAAGCTGACCGATCGTCCTTGGTCATCGATAGCACCCAGCCATACGGTGTCGCCACCACCCGGTGGTTGCGGCCACGCGGCAGCGCGCTCTAGGTCTATGCCCGCAGTCAGTTGCTGCAATTGCACCGGGTCGTTGAGCAGTGCTTGCGTATCGAAACTCATATAGGCCGGGTCGCCCACATGGCGGTCACGCAGCTTGAAGGCGACCTTGGTCGCTTCGACCAAGCCATGCACATGGGCAAAGCTCTCGCCTTGCTGCACGTTAAGGCGGTCAAAGAGCGCCAGGATCAGGAGCGACGCGAAACCCTGAGTCGGCGGCGGAAAGTTATAGACCTTCGCCTGCCGCAACTGCACAGACAAGGCTTGGCGCAACTGAACGCTATGCGTTTGCAGGTCGTGCAGGCTGACGGGCGAGCCGAACTGCGTCAGATCGGCGGCATAGGCGCGTGCAAGATCACCCTGATAAAAATCTTGCAGACCCGCGCTGGCTAATCGCTCGAGCGTCCCAGCCAAAGCCGGTTGCCGCAAAATGCTGCCGGCTGGCAACGGCTGGCCCTCGAGCATAAACACACTGGCAAAACCGCTGATGCATTGCAACTCTGGCGCCTTGGCGGCGACCATCGCTGTCAAAGAGTCGGTAACGGCAAAACCGCTGCGTGCCTGGTCTATGGCTTCAGCCAGCAGACGGTGCAGTGGCAGTTGCCCGCCCCATTGCCGGCTGATCTGCAGCGCGGCATCCCAACCCGACAGCGTACCGGCTACCGTATTGGCGGCCAGTGGGCCGCGCCAAGGTACGGCGTCCAAGCCCGCTTCGCGATAGCGTTGCAGCGTGGCAGAGGCGGCGGCGCCACCGCAGGCATCTATGGCGACGGGTTCACTGCCGGGGGCAGACACCAGCCAGAAGCTGTCACCACCGATGCTGTTCATCTGCGGATAGACAACAGCGATGCTGGCGGCCATCGCCAGGGCGGCCTCGATGGCGTTGCCGCCTTCGCGCAGGACTTGCAGTCCGGCCTGGGTGGCAAGATGGTGGGGCGCAACGCAGATGCCGCGTCGGGCCCGGGTGGTATTGAGCACCGGTGTCCCTCAGCGCTGGAAAAAAACAGGAAGATCGTTTTGCATGCCAATCACGCTAGCATGCACGCCATGCCCACGCATCTGGTGACGCACTCAACCATTATCCGGCCGTCAGCGCCGCAGGAACTTGCACATGGACGATTATGAAAGCGGTGTCTCGTCGGTAGAGCGATTGTTGGGCGTGGCGGCCAACTGCGATCCCGACACGGATCGCTTTGGCCTGCTGATGACGGTGCGCGCGGGCAAACAGGA
>CAIVTJ010000149.1 GCA_903908825.1 uncultured Pseudomonadota bacterium
CTGCTGGCGCTATGGCGTGGAAGGCTATGCCGAAGGCGAGCGCGGTGACCCCACTGCCATCAGCGAGGCCGTGCAACGACTGCGGCCGCTGGTGCAACTGCTCGATCCGCGCGGCGATAGCGCCTATGCCAAAGCTGTCAACCGGGCGGCTGCGCGTTTGCGCTTGGCCCGGCCGGCGGTGGGACAGGAAGACGCCACGTTCTCACTGGCAGAGATCACCCTGTTGGCCAACATGGCGCCCGGCAGTGTGCGCAACGCGCGCTGCGCTAAGGCGCGCGATCCGCTGCCGGCCTTTCGCGTGGGTTCGCAGATCCGGGTCAACGGGCCCGCGGCACGCGCGTGGCTGTTCCGGCGGCTGCGGTTTCAACCCACGCTCGAATACATCGACCCGCCCGCGTTGCCGCCCAGCGGTTTTCACCATAACAGTGAATACGTGTCGTATCTGCTGTCGCTGTGGACACGCGATGACAAGCTCAATGACATCATCATGCGCCTGATGGACGGCCGGCAATCGGTGCGCGTCAGCGAACTGCTGCGCCTGGCAGCGGCCAACCGCCTCGATGGCCCTGCCTTCGCTGCGCTGACAGCAGGTATGCTGGCCAAGAGGTCACCATGAACATCACCATCATCCTTTCAGTCGCTGCCCTGTTGCTGCTGCTCACCGCTGTGGCGCTGGTCTTCAAGATCCTGTCGCTGACCGGTGAATGCGAACGGCTGCGGGCCGAAGCCGCTGCCGCACAGAGCCGCTTGCAGGAACAAAAGACCTGGGTCGAAGAGCAAATGCGCTTTGTCGAATCCAAGGTCAACGACAGCACGTCACGGCTGATCGAAGAGCGCGGCCGCACGCTCAACGAGCAACACCAGCGCGAGCTCAATGTCCTCATCGACCCGCTGAAGTTGCAGCTGGGCGAGTTCCGCTCCCGAGTGGATGCGATCCACACCACCGAGTCCGCAGAGCGCGGCAAGCTGGTAGAGCAGATCAAAACGCTGACCGATCTCAACAAGCAGGTGTCCGAGTCAGCCACCAGCCTGACCAACGCGCTGACCATTAAATCCAAGTCCACCGGCGATTGGGGCGAGATGGTGCTCGAGCGCATCCTGCAGGACTCCGGGCTGCGCGCGGACATCGAGTACAAGCTGCAGCATTCCGTCGATAAGGCCGAAGGCGGACGGCAACAACCCGACGCGGTCATCTTCCTGCCCGAGCAACGTCAGGTCGTGGTCGATGCCAAAGCCTCAAACAAGGCTTGGCGCGACTACTGCGATGCAAGCGATGAAGCTGCGCGCAGACCGCACCTGGATGCACATCTGCAATCGCTGCGTGCGCACATCAAAGGCCTGGCTGCGCGTGATTACCCGCACTCACCCGATCTCAACACCGTCGACTTCGTGTTGATGTTTGTGCCCATCGAAGCAGCGCTGCTCACAGCGCTGTCAGCCGATCATTCGCTCTACGAAGACGCCTATCGCAACAAGATCATCCTGGTCACGCCCAGCACGCTGATGGCCGTGGTCAAGCTGGTCGAAAGCATGTGGACCTTTGAGAAGCGCAAGAAGCACTCCGACGAATTGGCCGAAGCCGGTCGCAAGCTGTACGAAAAGCTGGTCAGCTATGGCGAGTCGTTCGTTGAGATCGGCGGTGCGCTCAAAAAGGCGCAGGACGTTTATGACCGCGCTCTGGGACAGCTGCGCGACGGCCGTGGCAGCGCCACCAAGCTGGCGCAGAGCATGCTCGAGCTGGGTGTGACACCCGCAGGCAGCAAGCGTCTGCCAGATAAACTGCTGGCGCCGGACAGCGATGATCAGGGTAGCAGCGACAGCTGATATTTCGAGACGCCCGGCAGCAGGGGCGTCGCAGTGCCCCGCACCCAATCGTCATGCCCCGCCAGGTAATAGGGCGACAAAGGATGTCCGCTTTGCCCTCCGGGCATATGAAACAGCCCGTATTCCTCACGGCCCGGCGAGACCACCAGACGTTCGGATGCGCCGCTGGTGGGCGTCTGCACACGCGCCATCTCGCGATCACCGGGCAAGGCCTCAAACGGCGCATCCAACCAACGCGCCACAAAGCCGGGTAACGAGGCCGACAAGGGATGGCGCATGCGCAGCACATTGCGCTGCCCCCAGGTGTAGGCGTGAATGCCCTCTGCCGTACCACCGGCATCGTTAAGCGTTGCGCCAGCAGCAGCCGACAGCAATGCATCCCAGGACGCATAGGCCGGGTTCAGCAGTGCGGCAGGCCGTTCTGTGATCAGACGCCAGACCGCTGCTTCGGGTCGCAGACGTGACAAGTCGGCATCGGCCATGCGTGATTGGGCGGCGGCGACATAGGGCGCCAGCACCTGCTGCCACACGTGGGCGCGGAACTCACGTATCAGCCGATAGCCTGCTGAATCAATCGCCGCATGACCTTGCCAGGCACGCACCTCATCGCGCAGCGCCAGAGCGGCCGGCGCTGTTGCCAAGCGCGCATCATTGGCCAGCACCTGCAGCAACAGGTCGCGCCAGCGATCCAGATGCGCGGCGCGATCCCCCAGTTGCACGGCCAGCAGATCGCCTTCGGTCAGATACGGGGCCGCCTGCACACGCGCCCGCAGGTCACCGCGTATGGACGCGGCGCGTTGCGGTCCGTCGTAACCACCATCGCCCAGCAAAGCCAGAGCCTGGCCGCCGACAATGCGATTGTTGGCTGTCCACGCGAGGCCTCCGGCCGGGTCCAGCACCACGGGCACCTCGTCCTGGGCCAGCCACTGATCGCGGTCGTCCTGGCGCGGGATCGCACCGGTCACCGTCCAACCGATGTGGCCTTCTTCATCGACCGCCAACAGGTTCTGGTTGGGCATGCCGGCGCGATGACCGATCTGCAGCGCTTCGGCTGCCGTGACGGCGCGCTCAAGCTGCATCAAAGACAAGTTGGCTGCATCCGCACGCAGTGCATTCCAACGCAAGGCGTACTGCACCGGCGCGTCCGGCGCAGTGACCAAGGGCCCGTGCGCAGACCGGCGCAGCGTCACTGTTTGCGCGGCCTGACCTTTGACCTCGATCAGCGCAGTGGTCTCGGTGATGGCGTCATCCGGGCCCAAGCGCACCGCATCAACCGTGTCGATATTGCTGTTGGTGAACCCCCAAGCCACCCGGCCATTACTGCCGACCACCATCGCCGGCGTACCGGGCAACATGACGCCAACCACCTGCAGCGGGTGGCCGTCGCTATCGAGCCACTGCAGCGCTGCGTGATACCAGATGTGCGGCAGACGCAAACCCAAGTGCATGTCGTTGGCCAACAGCGCCGCACCGTTGCTGGTGTGCGCACCACTGACCGCAAAGCTGTTGCTGCCGGCCATGAAGGGCGCTTCCATACCCACTGCGGCGGTGCGCACCGGCGTGACCGTCGTGACCGGCAGCGCACCCGGCAGCGCCGGCTGCGGCAATACGCTGCCATCCAGGGCCGCATCATCCGGTGAGGCCAAACCACCTAGAAAAGCCAGTGCGTCATCACCGGCGCTCTCGCGCAGCGCCAACAGCGTTCGGTCATAGGCCGCGTCACTATCCTGCAGATCCAGCCACATGGCATACAGACACAAGATGGTGTCTTCGGCGCGCCAAGCTTGCGGATCAATCCGCAGCAACACGTATTCCCAAGGCTTGCTGTGCAGCGCTTTGAGACCTTGATTGACGCCATCGACATAAGCGTCCAGCAATGTGCGTGCGGCCGGGGACTGTGCGGCGATCACCTGCTGCGCCAGCCCACGGAAATCATTGCGCCGGGTCTTGATATCGATCTGCAGAGCGGCCGGGCCCACCAGTGCAGATAACTCACCGGCTGCCCGACGCCGCAGCAGATCCATCTGAAAGTAACGCTCTTGGGCGTGCAGAAAACCAGTGGCGCGGGCGACATCCAGACGCGTTCTCCCGCGCACCAAGGGCACACCTTTGACGTCACGGAATACGTTTACACGCGATGACAGGCCGGACAGCTGATGCTGTCCCGTCAACTGCGGCAGGCTGCCGCGCAACACGCCAATGGCGAAGCCGACGGCAAAAGCCAACAGCATTAAGGCAGCTTTAATCCAGCTTTTTTTTGACATGCGCGACCCCTCGTTAAGCCACCCTAGCACTGACCCCACGCACCGGCCTACACTGCCGCCATTAACCAAGGGGATTTGCCATGAGCAAAAATCAGTCAGCCGTGTCTTTTGCCGTTGCCGCAGTGCTGTGTTCGATCGCAGCCTCGGCCGCCGAACAAGCGTATCTCGAAGAGATTGTGGTCACGGCCACCAAGCGCGAACAAACGCTGCAGGATGTACCGGTCGCCGTGTCGGTGACCAGCGCGCAGACCATCCAGCAGGCCGCCATCCGCGACGTGCTCGACCTGCAGTCAGTGGTTCCGTCACTGCGCGTCTCGCAATTGCAGACCTCGACGCAAACCAACTTCATCATCCGCGGCTTCGGCAACGGCGCCAACAACCCGGGCATCGAGTCCTCGGTGGGCGTGTTCGTGGACGGCGTCTACCGCTCACGCTCGGCCTCGCAGATCGGTGACCTGGTCGATGTGCAGCGTGTCGAAGTGCTGCGCGGTCCGCAGAGCACGCTGTTCGGCCAGAACGCCTCGGCCGGTGTGGTCAGCATCGTCACCCGCAAGCCGTCCTTTACGCCGGGTGGTTCGATTGAAGCCAGCTTCGGCAACTATTACTCGCAGATCTGGCGCGGCTATGTCACCGCCCCGGTCACCGAGAAGGTCGCCTTCAGCCTGTCGGGCAACTACAACAAGCGCAACGGTTACTTCGAAAACCTGGGCACCGGCAACGCGATCAACGATCGCAACCGCTACGACGTGCGCGGCCAGCTGCTGGCCAATGTCACCGACAACTTCAGTGCGCGCCTGATCGTCGACTACTCATCGATAGACGAGAAGTGCTGCGGCGTTGTGAACCTGGTCAACGGACCCACCGGCGCGGTCATCGCTGCGCTGGGCGGCAAGATCTATACGGGCAGCCCCTCAGACCTCAAGGGCTATTTCAATTCCGATCCGGTCAATGCCGTAGCCAACCGCGGTGCTTCGCTGCACTTGGACTGGAAGTCGGGTGCCGTCACGGTCAGTTCTATCACCGCACTGCGCGGCCAGAGCGCGACCTTCAACTACGACACCGACTTCACCAGCACCGACCTGCTGCCCACCAACCTCAACGACCAGCGGGTGCGCACCTTTACGCAGGAAGTGCGGGCGAGCTTTGACAATGGTGGCAAGGTCAGCGGCTTGGCCGGCGCCTACTACTTCAACGAGGCGGTCGATTACGACAACACGCTGGGCTGGGGCACGGCGGCACGCGCCTATGCCGGTGCGTTAATCGTCGGACAGGGTGGCAGCGCGTCGACGCTGCCCGGCCTCGAGGCGGCCACCGGCCT
Source organism: uncultured Pseudomonadota bacterium (assembly GCA_903908825.1). GTDB lineage: Bacteria > Pseudomonadota > Gammaproteobacteria > Steroidobacterales > Steroidobacteraceae > ZC4RG30. The sequence goes on from CAIVTJ010000149.1 coordinate 5,407, forward strand.
GCCCACCGGCACGTTCTTCAAGAACGGCAGCGGCGGCACCGTCAACACCCATCAGGACAACAAGGCCTACACGCTGTTCGGTCAGTTGGATTGGAAGCTGATCGACAAGTTCACGCTGACCACCGGCATCGCCTACACCAACAGCAAGAAGGTTGTGGATCTGGCACAGACCAACAGCGATGCCTTTGCACAGCTGAACCTGGTGCAGATCGGCTTTGCACAAGCCTTCGGTGCGCTCACCGGCGGCAAGGCGCCCACGCCTGCCAACTTCGCCGCTTACCCGGCGCAGGCAGCCGCTGCCGACAAGCTGAGTGTGACCGGCTGCACGGCCGCCACAGGCGCGGCTTGCAACAGCGCCCTGGCGCTGTACTCGCTGCAGTTCCTGACCCCCGTGGTGCCTTATTCGGGCGGCGAGACCAACGACGGCAAGGCCACCTATACCGTGCGTCTGGCTTACGACTTCAGCGACAGCATCAAGGTGTACGGCGGTGTGTCCACCGGCTTTAAGGCCAGCTCGTGGAACCTGTCCCGTGACAGCAAGCCGCTGGCCCCGGCCACGGGTGACCGCTCACCGCTGGGCGGCTACCCGAACCCGTACTACGGGCGCTATGGTTCGCGCTTTGCCGATCCGGAAGAGTCGACCGTAATGGAAGTGGGCTTCAAGGGCCGCTGGGAGCGCAGTGCGTTGAACATCGCGCTGTTCAACCAGTCCATCAAGGGCTTCCAGTCCAACGTGTTCACCGGCACGGGCTTCAGCCTGGTCAATGCCGGCAAGCAGACTAACAAGGGCGCCGAAGTCGAGTGGATGTTCGCTCCCACCCACAACTGGGAGTTCAACGTCGCCACGACTTTCCTCGACCCGAAGTACGACAGCTTCCCCAATGCGCAGGGTCCCAGCGGTACGGTTGATTTGACCGGCACCAAGCCTGCAGGCATCGCAGCCACCACCGCTTCAGTCGGCGGCGCTTATCGCTGGGAGTCCGGCAGCTACGATTATTTTGTGCGTGGCGATTACCACTACGAGAGCAACGTGCAGACGGTTGAAAACGTGCCGGCCAGCGTGGCCTCGCGTGAGGTCAAGATGCTCAATGCCAGCGCCGGCGTGTCACGCGGTGGCTGGGACTTCATGGTGTATGCGCGCAATATCAACAACGACAGCTACCTGATCAGCTCGTTCCCGCCGCCGGCCCAGGCCGGCAGCTACTCGGGCTACCCGAGCATGCCGCGCACTTGGGGTGCGACACTGCGCAAGGTCTTCTAAAACCCAGCGCCTGACGGGCTCGCGGTCAAACCAGACGTTTGGCCGCGAGCTCTGCCTTCAGATAGCCGTAGTAAATCGGCGCGGCCACCAGTCCCGGCAGGCCGAACACCGCTTCCATCACCAGCATCGCCGTCAACAGTTCCCAGGCGCGGGCCCGCATCTGCGTGCCGATGATCTGCGCGTTGACGAAATATTCCAGCTTGTGGATGGTCACCAGATAAGCCAATGAGCCGGCGGCTGCGCCCAGTGAATGACTTAGCGACACCACCACGATGACCGTGTTGGACAACAAGTTGCCGACCAGCGGCAACAGACCCAGCATGAAGGTCACCGCGATCATGGTCTTGATCAGCGGCAGGTGCACACCGCACAAGGGCAGCAGCACCGCCAGATACAGGCCGGTCAGCACGGTGTTGAGCGCGGAAATACGCACCTGCGCAAACACCAGGCGGCGGAACGACTGGCCTAATTGTGTGGTGCGCGCCAGCAGGGCTGCAGCCAGCGGCTGCTGCGCCGATGACACCGGCTTGCGCGAAAACGCCACCAGCGAGCCGATGATGATGCCCACGACCACATGCAACAGACCGCGGCCGAAGTTCTCGCCGAAGGTACGCAGTTCACCGGCGTGGGTGCGCAACCAGGTGGACGCTGAAGCCTGCAGCTCTTCAGCCGTGCCCGGCACATAGTCCTGCACCCATTCGGGCAGCCGGCCGCGGGCCCCTTCGATGAGGTCGGCCATCTTTTGCATCAAGGCCACCACGCTGTCGGGGCCGCGTGCGGTCAAGGTGGTCAAGCCGATGCCGGCAGCCGTGGCCAATACACCGATGGCGGTGACGAGCAACAGCAGCACGATGACCTTGCGCGCATGCAGGGATGCGCCGGTAAAGCCCAGGTTGGGCGCGACGCTGTGCAGCAGTTCGTGGGCCAGCAGGCCGCCCATCAGGGCCGCCAGCAGTTTGAGCTGCATGATCAGCAGCAGGGCCAGGCCGGCCAGACTATAGGCGGCCAGTTCGCAACGGTCTTGGGTATTCATGGCCGCATAATAAGGCTTATGCAGCGCAACACCCTCGTCCGTCCCATCGCAGCCATCCTGTTGGGCATGTGCGCCATCCAACTGGGCGCCTCGCTGGCCAAGGGTCTGTTTCCGGTCATGGGCGCCATCGGTGCCACCACGCTGCGGCTGCTGCTGGCGGCGCTGATGCTGGGAGTGGTGTTCCGGCCGTGGCGGGGGGCGTCACTGCGCGGTCAGTGGCCGGCCATCGCCGGCTATGGTTGTGCCGTGGGCTTTATGAACTTGTTTTATTACCTGGCGCTGAGCCGCGTGCCCATGGGCGTGGTGGTGGCCGTGGAGTTCATCGGCCCGCTGGCCGTGGCCATCGCCGCTTCACGCCGTGCGCTGGATTTTGCCTGGGTGGTGCTGGCCATCGCCGGGCTGGCGCTGCTGCTGCCGCAGAGCGCGGGCGCTGCACCGCTGGACCGCCTGGGCCTGGCCTATGCCGCCATGGCCGGCGTGGGTTGGGGTTTGTACATCGTCTATGGCAGCCGCTCGGTGGCCACCGATGGGCCGCGCGTGGTGGCACTGGGTATGGCCATCGGTGCGGCCGTGGCGCTGCCGGTGGCGCTGCTGGCGGGCGGCACAGCGCTGTTCAGCGCGGCGGCGCTGCCCATAGGCCTCGCTGTGGCGTTCTTGTCCAGCGCACTGCCTTACACCCTGGAGATGTACGCGATGCGCCGCATGCCCACGCGCGTATTCGGCATCTTCATGAGCGTCGAGCCGGCCCTTGCCGCACTGGTCGGGCTTGCGATGCTGGGCGAGCAGCTGTCGACGCTGCAGTGGCTGGCTATTGGCTGCGTGATGGTGGCATCGTTCGGTAGCGCGTGGACGTCACGCAGGGAGCAATCGCCTTGAAACCGCTACTGGCCTTGCTGATGGCGCTGCTGTTCAACGGTCTTGCCCACGGCGAGACCGCACGGCGCTGGATCAACCCTGGTGAGAACGGCGGCCTCGCCGCCGACGGGAGTTACAACAATGCACAAGGGCTGCTCGGGGTACTCAACGCTGCAGGCGCAGTAAACGTCGACGGCCATCCGTTTTTTGCGCCGCTGGGTCGCAACGGCCGCGCCTGTGTCAGCTGCCATCAACCGCAAGATGCCATGAGTCTGTCGCTGGAGAGCATCCGGCAGCAGTGGCAAGTCACGCAGGGCCAGGATCCGATTTTTGCAGCCGTCGACGGGGCCAACTGCCCGCACCTGCCGCAGCAGGATCCGGCCTCACATTCGCTGCTGCTCAATCGCGGCCTATTTCGCGTGTTCCTGCCCTGGCCCCCGCACGATGCAGCCGGTAAGCGCATCGAACCCGAGTTCAGCATCGAAGTCGTGCGTGATCCGACCGGCTGCAATCTGCATCCGCAATATGGATTGAGCTCTGCACAGCCCATGGTGTCGGTGTATCGCAGGCCACGCCCTGCGGCCAACCTCAAATATCCCACGCACCAGAACTTCGGCGTGTCTTCGTTCATCGGCAAGGACGGCTTACCGACCGCACGCGACCCGGATACCGGCAAGCCCACCAGCATGAATCTGATGGCCGATGCGCGTGCGCCCTCGCTGCGGGCACAAGCCGCCGATGCCGCTGCCGTGCACCTGCAGCGTGATGCACCGCTGACGCGACAGCAGTTGGATGGCATCGTCGCGTTCGAGAGCCAGGTGTACATCGCACAGCAAAACGATAAGCACGCCGGCAGTCTCATCGAAGAAAGCGGCCCCAGTGCCTTCGGGCCGCGCGCGCTGCTCAAGGGCGAGGCCGGTGTGCTGGGCAACAACACCAGCCGCTGGGTCTTTCCGATGGAAGGCAAGTGGACTGCACTGCCGCGCGGCAACGGGGCAGCGGCCGATGCGCGCAATGCCGCACGTGAGTCGATTGCCCGCGGCCATGACGTGTATATGTTCCGCACCTTCTGGATCCGAGATTCGATGCATCTGAACTCGGTCGGTCTGGGCAACCCCACCAAACGCACCTGCGCCACCTGTCATGGCATGCACATGACCGGCATGGACACGGCCAACGGCTGGATGGACATCGGCAGCACCAACCTGCCTTGGGCCCGCGAGACACCACTCAATCCGTGGACCACTGACAAGCCCGAGCTGCCGCTGTTCAAGCTCACCTGCCGCAATGACATCGCACCGCATCCGTTCCTGGGCCGGGTGATCTACACGCAGGACCCCGGCCGTGCGCTGATCTCGGGCCGCTGCAACGATATCGGTACCATCGTCATGCAGCAGCTGCGCGGGCTATCAGCGCGCGCGCCGTATTTTTCCAATGGTTCAGCACGAACGTTACGTGACGTGGTCGACTTCTATGACCGGCGTTACAACATCGGTTATAGCGAGCAGGAGAAGCTGGACCTGGTCAACTTCCTGGGTGCGCTGTGAAAGTGGAGCAACGCTTGATCACGCTGCTGCTGACAGGCGCTGCCAGTGCCGCAGTGGCGGCTGCGCCGGATGCGCAGCAGCGCAATTTCGTCGCCTGTCCTATCGTGCGCGATACCGCTTCGGTGCCGTGTTGGCTGGCCGAGTACGAAGGCGAACTCTATTTCCTGACGCTGCAGACCGATGTCAGTGCACCGGTCAATCCGCCCATGCTCGGTCACAAGGTACTCGTAGAGGGCCGGCGTACCGACAAGCCTCGTATCTGCGGCGGTATCGTGCTCGAACCGGTACGCCTATCGGTGGTGCCTGCGCTGGATGCCAACTGCAATCAACTGCTGCCTGCAGAGGCACAGTACAACTTGGACTTCGAGCCACCGCGTCCGCCGGGCCCCAGCAAAGGTCGCTTGGCTTTCAACACACTCGATGTACAACAGGCGCCGGTTGCACCGCAGCGCGTCGAAAAGCAGTTCAGCATCGGCTACGACTTCGATGGACGCGTGGGCTTCAAGCATCCGGCCTTGCTGCAACCGGTGCTCGATTACGCGCTGGCCATTAAGGCCCGCAGCATCGACATCGAAGGGCATCAGGGTGCGGCCTTGTTGTCCGATGGCTCCGTATTGTCAGAGGCAGCGCACCTGGCACAGCAGCGCGCACAGCAGATCGCCGAGCTGCTGCAGGGGGCGGGCCTGACCGCGCCGCGCTACACCGTGCACTGGGTAGATGCCGCCCCTGCACCCAACGGTACAGATGACGCACCGCAGCGCCGCGTTGACATCACCGTAAGGCCGTGAGGCCTATAGCGGCCTGATCAAGCGGCGCCAGGCCAGCGCCAAGCCGGTGTACACCAGCACACAGGCCAGCAAAGAAGCCAAGGCTGCAATCGTCTGGCCCAACACACCGTACTGCTCGCCGGTGTGCGCGAAACGCACCCAGTTGCGGGCGCGCTGTGCCGGCGTTTGCCGGGCGGCGGCTTCAGCGGGTGGCGGCGACAGCTTGATCATCGAAGCATCGGCCGCCGATACGGTTACGGTACGGCGCGGCGGGCGCGGGCCGTCGCCGGGCAATTCAACAGCGATGTCCACGCTTGCGCTGAGCGGTGCGATGGGCAGAGTCATGCGCTGCCAGTCCGGTAGCTGCGTACGCGCCGTGTTAAGCAGCTGATCTAGCGTGGCGTGTGCGATCGGTTCATCGGCCTGTAGAGCCGGGCGCCGGGGCGCGTCATTCCCAGGACCACCACCCGGCGGACCACCGCGTTGCGGCACTTGCTCACCATAGGCCGTAAACAGCAAGGCATTGGCCCAAGGGTAGGACATCACCACACCGGTGCCGGCGATGACTGCCAGCGGCAACAGCATCCAGATGCCAAATGACTGATGCCAGGCATAGTCGCGCGCCTTGCCATTGATGTAGCGCACCACAGGAATAACGCGCGGCTTGATTGCGCGCCAACGCCACACGGCTGGTAACCATAGGTACAGCCCGCTGAGCACGATGAACACGAACAGCAGATTGGCCAGATGCATCAGCGAGGCACGTGTGCTGCGTGCATCACCCGCCATCCAGCGGTGCAGGTCTTCAACCTCACGCAAAAATCCGCGCGTTGCGGCAGCGGCATCCGGTAACAACTGCCCTGTCCACGGGTGCAGCAACAGCGGCGCGTCTCGGCCGCGCGTCACGGTGACCGGCATGGCCGGGTCGAGGTTGAACAGCAGCGCCAAGCGCTGTGCATCCGGTGCTGCAGCGCGGGCTTTATCGGCCAAAGCGTCTGCGGTGAGCCTCGGTGCATCGGCTGGCACAGCCACACGGTTGTTTTGCTCGGCTGCGGCAACTAGCTGCTTTTCATAGGCCAGCAGCACGCCGGTTGCCGACATCAACAGGATCAGCAAACCTGCCGCCACACCGCAAGACAGATGCGCCCAAAAGAGGGTGCGGCGAAAGAGGCTACCGGTGGCTGGGGTCATGTACGAACTCCGTGGGTTCCGATGCAAGGCAATCGCGAGTATGGTTGGCTTTATCAATATATTCGCCGTCTATAGGTTTGCCCACATGAAAATAGCGCCCTTGCAAACAGGTCTGTCTCTATTGGCCGCGCTGCTGCTGGGCAGCCAGACGTCAGCGGCTGCCGAGGTCACAGCAGATAAGCTGGTCACGCAGTGTGCGGCGTTGACCGGATTTCGCATCCCCGGCAGCACGCTCGACATTCAAAAGGCTGCGCGCCAAGCAGCCACCAGCACCACACCGGCCCATTGCAAAGTCGAAGGCATACTGGAGCCGCGTACCGGCAGCGATGGCAAGGCTTATGCCATTGGCTTTGCGATTGCGCTGCCCGATAGCTGGAACGGGCGCTTTTTGTTTCAGGGCGGTGGCGGACTCAATGGCTCGGTCAACCCGCCGCTGGGCGCCGCTGCGGCCGGCGACAAGCCTGCTTTGGCGCGCGGCTTTGCGGTGGTCAGCACCGATACCGGACATCAGGGCGCGGGGTTTGATGCCAGCTTCTTAGCCGAGCAACAGGCCACGATGAACTTCCTGTATCAAGCCATCAACAAGCTGGTGCCCTTGGCCAAGCAGGTGGTGGTGGCGCATTACCATCAGCCGATTGCCAAGTCTTATTTTGTCGGCTGCTCGACTGGCGGCCGCGAAGCGATGCTGCAATCGCAGCGTTCACCGTTAGAGTTTGACGGCATCGTCGCCGGTGCACCGGCCATGCGCACCAACTATTCAAACCTTGCCACGCGCTGGGTCAGCACTGCGCTAAATGCCGTGGCGCCGGCAGGTGCCGATGGCAAGCCGGTCACGGCACAGGCCTTGTCGCCCACCGATCGCAAGCTGGTGGTCGACGGTTTGCTGAAGTCCTGCGATGCGCTTGATGGCGTGCGCGACGGACTGATCTACAACACCCGTGCCTGTCACTTTGATCCAGCTGAACTGTCGTGCAAAGGCGCTAAGACCGACGCCTGTCTGGCACCGGCACAAGCGGCCGCACTCAGCAAAGCCTTTGCCGGTCCGGTCACCTCGCGCGGACTGCAGGTGTATCCGGGTTATCCGTGGGACACGGGCATTGCAGCCAGCGGCGCTGGCATTCCCGGCTTGCTCAGCGGCGGTACGAACCCGGAAGGCCCGCCGGCCAGCGGCACCACGATGGATGTCGAAGCCGCAGCGGCTGTCGCCCACGATGGCCGTTCGATGGCGGGTGACAGCAATGCGTGGACCAACCTCGGTGATTTCCGCGCGCATGGCGGCAAGCTGATTTTTTATCACGGCCTCAGCGATCCGTGGTTCTCGGCCAACGACACCATCGACTATGTGCAGCGTTTGTCGCGGGATAATCCGCAGCAGCCGTTGTCGCAGTGGAGCCGCTTGTTTGTGGTGCCGGGCATGGGGCACTGCGGTGGCGGTGCAGCGACGCTCGATAAGTTTGATCTGCTGCAAGCGGTGGTCGATTGGGTAGAGAAAGACCAAGCCCCGCAGCAGGTGGTTGCAACGGGCAAAGCCTTCCCGGGTCGCAGCCGTCCGCTATGTGCTTACCCGAGCTATGCGCATTACAAGGGCAGCGGTGATAGCGAAGACGCGGCCAACTACAGCTGCCGCGAATAGCTTAAACCTGCTGCAGACCGCCGGCGCGCTGCACCTGACGGCGCACGGCGTCGGCCAGCACGCCGGGCTGCGGGCACAGCAGCACCAAGCCCTGTTTGGCGCGCGTCATGCCGGTGTACAGCAGTTCGCGCGTCAGCACGGGTGAGGGTTGATCGGGCAGCACCAGCAGCACGCGCTCAAACTCTGAGCCCTGCGACTTGTGTACGGTCATCGCGAACACGCTGTCCACGGACTCCAGACGCGCCGGGGCTATCCAACGCAAGCCGCCTTCGCTGTCTTTAAAGACCACGCGCAACAGGCCATCGCGCCACAGACACAGACCCACGTCGCCGTTCATCAGCTTCAGCGCATAGTCGTTACGCGTGACCATGACCGGACGGCCGCTGAACCACGCTGCATTGCCGAAGCCCAAGGCCCGTTGCAGCAACGCGTTGAGTGCCTCGACGCCCCAGTGCCCGCTGCGCAGTGCGCACAACACTTGAAAGCCGGCTAGCGCGTCGAGCAACTGCAGCGCCAGGGTGTCGCTGCAGTGCTGTTGCTGCGCCACCGGCTGCAAGCCCTGCAGCCAGGATGACCAGCCTTGGGTGACGCAGGCGATGAAGGCCGCATCGGCAGCGCTGTTCACGACCAGCGCTTGCACAGGCTCAAGCGATTGCCCGCTCCACGGTGTCAGTTGTTGCTGCAGCGCGCGCACCGCCGCACTGTCGCCGGCATTGACCCGCGCGGCCCATAGGCCGATGCCGCTGTCGGTGCTGAAGCGATGGCTGTACGTCAGTGTGACGATGCGCGTTGCCAACGCAGGGCTTTGACACAGCTGTGCCAAGACGGCGCCGGCTTCGACTGAGGCCAACTGATCTTTATCGCCCAACAACACCAGCCGCGTGGTCAAG
>CAIVTJ010000150.1 GCA_903908825.1 uncultured Pseudomonadota bacterium
CAACGTACGCATACTGCCGCTGCGCGCATTGGGCAAGTGCGGCGGCTATGACTCCGACGTCATTGCAGCCATGTACTGGGCCGCGGGCTTGAGCATTCCGGCACCGTTGCTGCAAGGCGCGCCGCCGGTCAACACCACGCCAGCGCAGGTCATCAACATGAGCCTGGGGGGTCTGGGCACTTGCAGTGCCACTTACACTCAGGCTGTTGCCGACATCACGGCCAAGGGCGTGCTCATCGTCGCCTCAGCCGGCAATGAAGGCGGTCCGGTGGACATCCCGGCCAACTGTCCCGGCGTGCTGGCGGTTGCGGGCCTGAGGCACGTGGGCACCAAAGTGGGCTATAGCAATCTGGGGCCCGAGGTCGGCCTCTCGGCTCCGGCTGGCAACTGTGTTAACACCGGGGCCACCGACCCCTGCCTGTTCTCGCTGGATACCACCACCGACAGTGGCAGTCAGGGTCCGGTCGGTCCGGACTACACCAACGCATATAACTACAATGTCGGTACCAGCTTCTCGGCGCCGTTAGCGGCCGCTGCAGCTGCGCTGATGCGCGCTGTTAACCCTGGGCTGACACCTAAGCAGCTCATCGCCCGCCTGCAGGCCAGCGCCCGTGCCTTCCCGATAAGCAGTGACACCGTGCCCACACCGGCCGCCTGCCACCTGCCGGCCGGCAGCAGCGACGTGCAGAACAGTGAGTGTCTGTGCACCACCAGCGTCTGTGGAGCCGGCCTGCTCGACACCGGTGCGGCTGTGACGCTGGCCTTACGACCTTCTGCTGTTGCCGGCTACAGCGGTGTGGTGGCCACGGGGCGTACGCTGACTGTGGATGGCAGCGCCAGCAGCGTGGCCTCGGGGCGTGGCCCCGCCAGCTATCGATGGACGGTCGCCAGCACCAGTGGCGGTGCGGCAAGCCCCGCGTTTGCCGACCCCACGGCTGCAGTCACCACCGTGCTCTCGCCGAGTGTGGGCAGTTATACGGTGCGCCTGACCGTGACCGACAGCGCCGGGGCCACCGACACCGCTGACATCACCGTTCAGGCCACCGATTCAGGCGGCACGGTTACGCCCACCACGCCGCCCTCCAGTAGCGGTGGCGGCGGCGCACTGGGAGCCTCTGCGCTGCTGGGCTTGGTGTTAGCCCATGCCATGCGGCGACGAGGTCCGCGCGCTCTGCCCTGCACGCGCGCATAATCCGCCGCCACGTTTTACCGGAGTTGCCGCATGGATCTGTTGCAGGCCTTGATTTTAGGTTTGGTCGAAGGCGTCACCGAGTACCTGCCGGTCAGTTCAACCGGACACCTGCTGATCACCCAGCGCTTGCTGGGCATCGAGGCCAGCGAGACCGCCAATGCGTATGCCATCGCCATTCAGGCCGGCGCGATCCTGGCCGTGCTTGGGCTCTACCGCCAACGTGTGGGTCAGATGCTCGCAGGCCTTGCCGGTCGTGATTCGGCAGGGCTTAATTTAACGTTGTGCGTGGTCGCCGCTTTCCTGCCGGCCGCGGTCATAGGCATCCTCTTCGACAAACGCATCGAAGCGGTGTTGTTTGGCGTCAAGCCCATCATCATCGCGTGGGTCGCCGGTGCGCTGGTCATCCTGGCGCTGTCGCGTTGGATCAAGCAACACCGAGACGGCCGGGCTCTGGAACAACTGCAGTGGCAGCACGCCGTGATCATCGGTCTGTTGCAATGCATCGCCATGTGGCCCGGCACCAGTCGCAGCTTGGTGACCATCCTCGGCGGTCTGGCCGTCGGTTTATCGATGAGCGCGGCGGTCGAGTTCTCGTTCCTGTTAGGTCTGCTCACACTCACCGCAGCCACCGCCTACAAGAGCCTCAAAATGGGCCCGGGCATGATCGAAGCGTATGGCTGGACAGCAGTGTTGGCTGGCTTCGCAGCCGCCGCGCTGTCGGCTTTTGCTTCGGTCAAGTGGATGGTGGGCTGGCTGAACCGTCACGGATTGGCCGTGTTCGCGTGGTGGCGTCTGGCCGCTGCGGCACTGGCTACCATCGTGCTGCTACATGCCTGACAGCGACGAGCGCCGGGCACAACGGCGCATCCTGCTGATAGTGGCCGGTGCCTTCTTCATGGAGAACCTGGACTCCACGATATTGGCCACAGCGCTGCCGGCCGTAGCGGTTTCGTTGCAGGCCAACCCGCTGCACCTGAGTCTGGCTCTCACGGCTTATCTGCTGGGCCTGGCGCTGTTCATACCGTTAAGCGGCTGGGTGGCTGACCGCTTGGGTGCACGGCGGGTGTTTCGCGGCGCGGTGTTGGTGTTTCTCTTGGGCTCCCTGCTGTGTGGCATAGCCCAAAACAGTTGGCAGCTCATTCTCGCGCGCGGCTTGCAGGGCATAGGCGGTGCCATGATGGTGCCCGTAGGCCGGCTGGTGGTGCTGCGCCGCCTGCCCAAGCACGACATGGTTGCGGCCATGGCCTGGATCACTCTGCCGGCCCTGGTCGCACCGGTCATCGCACCGCTGCTTGGCGGCGTTATCGCGACCTATACCTCCTGGCGTTGGATCTTCTTCATCAACCTGCCCATCGGGCTGGCTGGCCTGCTGATTGCCAGTCGTCACATTCCCCACGATGAAGGTCTGACCCTACGGCCTCTCGATTTGAAAGGCTGGATGCTGTTGGGCATAGGACTGGCCTCTTTGCTGTTTGCACTGGAACTGATGGGCAAAGGCTTGATCGATCCGCGTGTCGATGCGGCACTGGCGACGATAGGCATCGCGACCTTGACGCTGTACGTGCTGCATGCGGTGCGCGCACCCCACCCCATCCTGCAACTCTCGCTACTCAAGGTCGCCACCTTCCGTGCGGCGGTGTTGGGCGGCAGTTTGTTTCGCATCTCAGCCGGTGCCACAACCCTTTTGCTGCCGTTGATGCTGCAGGCAGGCTTTGGCTATAGCGCGGCGGCATCAGGTGCAATGACCTTCATGGGTGCTGTGGGTGCCATGGCCATGCGTACCCGTGCGGCTGCGCTGGTACGGCGCTTTGGCTTTAAGCAAGTGCTGGTGATCGACGCGGTCATCAGCGCCGGCTTACTCGCAGTGGGTGCGCTGCTGACGGCCGATACGCCGCGCGCCGTGCTGATGACGCTGTTTACGGCCGTCGGCCTGTCGCGCTCGATCATGTACACCTGTGTGAACACGATGGGCTATTCCGACATCGACGAACAACGCATGAGTCAGGCCACCAGTTTTGCCGGCACAGCGCAACAACTGGCCTTGACCGCAGGCATTGCATTGGCTGCCCAGGTCTTGCAGTGGTCCACTACGCTAAATGGCCATCCGGCGCTACAGGCCAGCGATTTTCCGGCGGCCTACTTGCTGATGGGCGCCGTGTGCCTGCTATCGACGCTGGTCTATCTTCGCCTGCAACCCGATGCCGGCCACAGCGTCAGCGGTCACCGCCTCAAGACTCCGTGATGAACTTGGTGACCATGACCGCATCGAGGCCTTCGATGCCTTCTTCGGAGCCGTGACCGCTTTCTTTGACACCACCAAACGGTGATTCGGGCACTGCAATCGTAAAGCTGTTGATGCCGATCATGCCGGCTTCAATCTGCTCACCCAACAGGTTCACGCGCTTGGCAGACTGAGTAAAGGCATAAGCAGCCAAGCCATAGGGCAAGCGGTTAGCCTGCGCGATAACGGCATCAAAATCGCTGAACGGGTTAATGACGGCCACCGGCCCGAACGGCTCTTCGTTCATGATGCGCGCGCTCTCCGGGACATCGCTGAGTACGGTGGGCTCATAAAAATAGCCGGGGCCGGCGATGGCCTTGCCGCCGGTCTGCAGCGTGGCGCCGCAGGCTACAGCCTCATCGATAAAGGCCTGCACCACGGGCGCACGCCGATCATGGGCCAAAGGTCCCATGCGATTGCCGGCCACCAGACCATTACCGACCTGCAGCGCCCTCGCGCGAGCCGTAAAGCCCGCCACGAAACGCTCATAAATCGAGTGATGAACATAAAAACGGGTCGGTGACACACACACCTGACCGGCATTGCGGAACTTCGCGGCCACAGCCAAGTCGAGTACGGCTTCGACATCCACATCATCGAACACCAGTACCGGCGCATGCCCGCCCAACTCCATGGTGGTGCGCTTCATGCCTTCAGCCGAGATCTTGGCCAGCAGCTTGCCCACCGGCACCGAGCCGGTAAACGACATGGCGCGGATGACCGGCGATGTCAGCAGGTGTTGTGAAACCTCCGACGGCACACCAAACACAATGTTGATCACACCGGCTGGCACGCCCGCTTCGATCAAGGCTTGCGCGATGACGATGGCACAGGCGGGTGTTTCCTCGGCCGGCTTGACGATGCAGCTGCAACCGCCACCCAGCGCCGCACCCAGCTTGCGGGCCGGATTGCCCAGCGGAAAGTTCCACGGCGCAAAGCCGGCCACCGGGCCTATGGGCTCTTTGACCACAGTCATGCGCACGCCGGGGGTCCGCTGCGGCAACACGCGGCCATAAGCACGGCGGCCTTCCTCGGCGTACCAGGTGAAGATCTCAGCAGCCATGCCAGCCTCTATGCGGGCCTCGGGCAGCGTCTTGCCCTCTTCGATGCAGGCTAACCAGGCCAGCAGTTCAACGCGCTCGCGCAGCAACTCGGCCGCCCGATGCAGGATGCGGCCGCGTTCTCCCGGCGTCTTGGCGCGCCACACAGGCCAGGCCCGCTGCGCGGCCTGCAGGGCGCGGTCCAGATCGGCGCCCGTGGCCAGTGGCTGATGCCCTAAAACCTCTTCGGTGGCCGGGTTGATGACCGGCACAGTGGCCCGGCCACCGCCTGAAATCCATTCACCGTCGATAAGTAAGGCCAGTTGCGGGTATTGCATGGGGTTTCGCTTGGATTTCCTGCTCAAGGCGTGTGAAATACCGCGCCTTGCAGCAATGATTAATTGGAGTGCCACATGGTAAACAATGACGCCCCGGCCCGCACGGCAGCCCGAGGCTACCGGCGCATTGCCACTGAAGAGGCATTCGCTCCGGCCAGCGTGCTGGAGCTCTACCGCAACCTCAAACTCGATGATCCAGGCTTTAACAGTCTGTGGGGCTTTTACCTGAACAGCCCCAGCGAGCGCGCCGTATCGGTGATCCGCCGTCTGCAGGACCTGGGTGCCGAGCGGCTGGCCGACATGGAGGCCACCGGCATCGATCACCAGATCATCGCGCTGACGTCACCCGGCACCCAGGTGTTTGATGCTGCCACAGCGCGCTCCGTGGCCATCGAGGCCAATGACATTCTGGCCGAGGCCTGCCGCGCCCATCCCGACCGCTATACCGGTATGGCAGCCATGGCACCGCAAGACCCGGCCAGCGCCGTCAAAGAGATCGAACGCGCCGTTCGCCAGTTAGGCTTTAAGGCCGTCATCCTCAACGGCCACACCTTGGGTGAATACCACGACGGCGCGCAGTACTGGCCCATCTTTGAGGCCGCTGAAGCCCTCGATGTGCCGATCTATCTGCACCCCAATGCGCCGCCCAAGCAGATGATCGCGCCTTTCCTTGAAGCAGGGCTCGATGGCGCGGTCTATGGCTTCGGTGTCGATACCGGCTTGCACATGCTGCGCATCATCTGCGCCGGCGTGTTTGATCGCTTCCCCAAGCTGCAGTTCATCATCGGTCATGCCGGCGAGGCCCTGCCCTTCTGGCAGTACCGGCTCGACTACATGTACGGCGCCGGCCAGCGTGCGCGTCGCTATCCGCACATGCCGCTGCTGGCTCATCCGATCAGTCATTACCTGGCTAATAACGTGTACATCACCAATAGCGGTGTGGCTTGGCAACCGGCCATCGAGTTCTGCCAGAAGGTCATCGGTGTCGACCGCGTGCTCTATGCCATGGACTATCCCTATCAGTTCCAGGCTGACGAAGTGCGCACCCTCGACGAGATGAGCATTCCGGACGATCACAAGAAGAAGTTTTTCCAGACCAACGCTGAACGCGTATTCAAACTGGTCGACTGAACCCACCTCAACACACGACATCGAGACACATCATGAGCAAGCATGTCTGCGTTCGCGAAATTCCCCGGCCCGATGCGGCTGTCTGTCAGGCACTGGCCACCTACGGCGTGGCCACGGTGCACGAGGCGCAAGGCCGCACCGGTCTGCTGGCTTCGTATATGCGCCCCATCTATGCCGGCAAGTCCATCGCCGGCCCGGCGGTTACTGTGTCATCCCCTCCGGGCGACAACTGGATGATTCATGTCGCTGTAGAGGTCTGCAAACCTGGTGACATCCTGGTGGTTGCACCGACTTCACCGTGTGAAGACGGCTATTTCGGTGACCTGCTCGCCACCTCGCTGCAGGCCCACGGCGTCCAAGCGCTGATCATCGATGCCGGCGTGCGCGATGTTGCCACGCTCAAGCAGATGGATTTCCCGGTGTGGAGCAAGGCCATCTATGCACAGGGCACCATCAAGGCCAGCTTGGGCTCGGTCAATGTGCCGGTGATCTGTGCCGCCCAAGCCATTAATCCGGGCGATGTCATCGTTGCCGACGATGACGGCGTGTGCGTGGTGCGCTGTGGCGATGCGGCTATGGTGGCTGAAGCGGCCGCCAAGCGCGGTGCCATGGAAGAAGGCAAGCGTCAGCGTCTGGCCTCCGGCGAACTGGGCATGGACATCTATAAGTTCCGCGAAAAGCTCGCCGAACTGGGTCTCAAGTACATTTGAGTGCGCCGCATCCGGGTCGCAACATGAACACGCTGCGCCCCGGCATCGGTATTGG
>CAIVTJ010000151.1 GCA_903908825.1 uncultured Pseudomonadota bacterium
CCGGACTCATGGCAGTAGGCGAGGCGGCTTGCGTGTCGGTGCACGGTGCCAACCGCCTGGGCTCCAACTCGCTGCTCGACCTCGTGGTGTTCGGTCGCGAGGCCGCCCGTCACTGCGCCTCGGTGGTCAAGCCGGGCACTGCCCATCGTGCGCTGGCTCCCGATGCGGCTGATGCCGCCGTGGCCCGCCTCGATCGCCTGCGTCATGCCAAGGGCAGTCGCGGCACGGCGTCCTTGCGCCTGGAAATGCAAAAGATCATGCAGAGCGATGCCGCGGTGTTCCGCACGCAAGAGTCGCTCGATCAGGGTGTGGCGCGACTGGGCGAGACCATGGCCGGCTTTGCCGACGTCAAGGTCAGCGATCGCAGCCTCATCTGGAACACCGATCTCATCGAGACGCTCGAGCTGGAAAACCTGCTGCTGCAGGCCCGCGCGACGGTGGTCTCTGCCGCCAACCGTCAAGAGAGCCGGGGCGCGCATGCGCGCGAAGATTTCCCGCAGCGTGACGATGCCACCTGGATGAAGCACAGCCTCTGCTGGGTCGAGACCTCCGGCGCCACGCGCATGGACTATCGCCCGGTGCACCTCAACACGCTCACCACCGATGTCGAGACGGTCGCGCCCAAGGCGCGCACGTACTGACCCGAACGACAACTGCCAGGACGACACCATGGCCGAATTTCTGCTTCCCTCCGGATCACGCATCAACAACAACGGCACGACGCATGCCGCGCCTGCCGGTGCCAAGAGCGTGCGCAAGTTCCGCATCTATCGCTTCGATCCCGACGCGAGCCAGGCGCCGCGCATCGACACCTACGAACTGGACATGTCCAGTTGCGGCCCGATGGTGCTGGATGCGCTCATCAAGATCAAAAACGAGGTCGATTCGACGCTCTCGTTCCGCCGCTCCTGCCGCGAGGGCATCTGCGGTTCCTGTGCCATGAATATCGACGGCGTCAACACACTGGCCTGCACCACAGCCTGTGCCGACATCAAGACCGAAGCCGTGCGCATCTACCCCTTACCGCACATGCCGGTCATTAAAGACCTGGTGCCTGACCTGACGCAGTTCTATGCGCAGTATGCGGCGGTCAAGCCGTGGCTGACTTCGCGCACGCCGGCACCGCCCGATACCGAGCGCCTGCAGTCTAAAGAAGATCAGGAAAAGATCGACGGACCGTCGGCCTGCATCCTGTGCGCTTGCTGCTCGACCTCCTGCCCGAGTTACTGGTGGAACTCCGACAAGTACCTGGGCCCGGCTGCTTTGCTGGCCGCTTATCGCTGGATCGTCGACAGTCGGGACGAGTCCACCGGCGAGCGCTTGGACGACCTCGAAGACCCGTTCAAACTCTATCGCTGCCACACCATCATGAATTGCACTGAGGCCTGCCCCAAGGACCTCAACCCGGCTAAGGCCATCGCCGACATCAAGCGGTTGATTGCGGAGCGACACCACTGAGTGGCGTCAACGCCGATTTGCCTTTGCCGCCGGGTCGCTTGGTCTGGCGGTGCCGGCGCGGCATGAAAGAGCTCGACATCCTGTTGCTGCGCTACCTGCACGGGGCCTGGCATCAGGCTGACGAGGCTCAAAAGCAGTGCTTTGAGCAGTTTCTCGAGTTGCCTGACCCTCAGATACTGTCTTATTTGGTGGCTGGTGAATCCGCCACCGACACCCCGTACAGCCAACTCGTCACCGCCCTGCGCGACGCCCGGGCGTGAACCTGGCGCGCTACGACGACGGCGCGCGCAGCCGGCAGGGTCCCTGCCTATCCAGCCCAGTTATGGTTTGCTGCTTGGGGTCTGGCTGTCGGTCTGCGCCTGCCCGCTGGCGCTGTGGCAGTTGGGCGGACTGGCCGGTCGCTGGCAGGCCGCCATCGCCGCCGTCCTCGCCAGCCTGCTGCTGCCGGTCCTGTCGCAGTCCATCCTGCTGCGCGGTCCGCAGGCCCCGCGGCGCC
>CAIVTJ010000152.1 GCA_903908825.1 uncultured Pseudomonadota bacterium
CGGCGCTGAGATGGTGATGCCTGGCGACAACATCAAGATGATGGTCGAGCTGATCGCCCCCATCGCGATGGACGAAGGCCTGCGCTTTGCTATCCGCGAGGGTGGCCGTACGGTCGGCGCCGGCGTCGTGTCGAAGATCCTGAAGTAAGACAGTTCCTACAGGGCGTCCGGGTTGCACCGGACGCCGCGCGTTACCACAGGCCAGTAGCTCAATTGGCAGAGCGGCGGTCTCCAAAACCGCAGGTTGGGGGTTCGATTCCCTCCTGGCCTGCCAGCGGAATCCGGTTATGACTGAACAGATTCAAGGGCAGGGGGCAGGCCGCAACGGCATGCTGCTCGGGCTGGCCGGGGCGCTGGTGGTCGCCGGCGTGGCGGCCTTCTATGGTCTGTCCGGTCAGGCTGTCTGGTTGCGCTGGCTGGCGGTGGTGGCGGGCGTGGTGCTGGGCGCCGGCGCGTTCGCGCTGTCTGCTTCCGGACATGAGTTCGCCCGCTTCTGGGTCGATTCGCGTAACGAACTGCGCAAAGTGGTCTGGCCGACGCGTGAAGACACGTGGCGCACGACCGCTTTCGTGTTCGGCTTCGCGGTGATCGCCGGCGTGTTCTTCTGGGTACTCGATCTGTTTCTGGCTTGGGCTACCCGGTTACTGACCGGTCAGGGAGGCTGACGATGGCACTCAGATGGTATGTCGTACACGCCTACTCCAACTTCGAGCATCGGGTTGTTGAGTCGCTCAAAGACCGCATCAAGCGTGATGGGCTAGAGGACAAGTTCGGCGAGATCCTGGTCCCCACCGAGGAAGTAGTCGAAATGCGTGACGGCCAGAAGCGCCGTAGCGAACGCAAGTTTTATCCCGGCTATGTCCTGGTACAGATGGACATGGACGAGCAGACCTGGCACTTGGTGCGCGATGTGCCCAAGGTGCTGGGTTTTATCGGTGGCACCAGCGACAAGCCGGCTGCCATCACCGAGCGCGAGGCCGCACAGATTCTGCGCCGCGTCGAAGAGGGCGTGGACAAGCCGCGGCCCAAGGTGCTGTTCGAAGTCGGTCAGGTGGTGCGCGTGACGCATGGCCCGTTCAATGACTTCAACGGCGTGGTCGAGAGCGTGAACTACGAAAAGAGCCGGCTGCAGGTGGCCGTGCAGATTCTCGGTCGTTCCACTCCGGTGGAACTCGATTTCGGGCAGGTCGAAAAGGCCTGACAGTTATTTATGGGGCGTCGCGAAGGACCGCGACGCTTCGGTTGAACAAGGCACGGAAGCGCATGGGGAGCCTAACGGCGTTTGTACCCAGGAGATGAAAGATGGCTAAGAAGGTAAACGGCTATATCAAGTTGCAGGTGCCCGCGGGCTCTGCCAACCCGTCGCCCCCGATCGGTCCCGCACTGGGCCAGCAGGGCGTCAACATCATGGAGTTCTGCAAGCAGTTCAATGCGCAGACCCAGAAGCTTGAGAAGGGTCTGCCGATCCCGACGGTAATCACCGTCTATAGCGATCGCAGCTTCACCTTCATCATGAAGACGCCGCCCGCCGCGGTGCTGATCCGCAAAGCGATCGGCATCGAGAAGGGCAGCGGTACGCCTAACACCTCCAAGGTGGGCAAGATTTCGATGGCACAGCTCGAAGAAATCGCCAAGACCAAGATGCCCGATCTGACTGCATCCGATATGGCTGCAGCACTCCGGACCATGGCGGGCACTGCCCGCAGCATGGGCGTCGATGTCGAAGGCATTTAAGGGAGCATCTCAATGACTGTCGTAGCAAAGCGTATCAAGGCCTGGAAGGCCAAGCTGCCCCCGGGCAAGAACTATCCGATCGACGAGGCTCTGGGCCTGGTCAAGTCGTTCACTTCCAGCAAGTTCAACGAATCGGTCGACGTCGCCGTCAACCTGGGCATCGATGCCACCAAGTCCGACCAGCAGGTGCGCGGCTCTACCGTGATGCCCAACGGTATCGGTAAGTCGGTGCGCGTGGCGGTGTTCACGTCCGGCAAGAATCAGGATCTGGCCCGCGAGGCCGGTGCCGATCTGGTGGGTCTTGAGGACCTGGCCGAGCAGGTCAAGGCCGGCCAGATCAACTTTGACGTGGTTGTGGCCAGCCCCGATGCCATGCGCGTCGTGGGCCAGTTGGGTCAGATCCTCGGCCCCCGCGGCCTCATGCCCAACCCCAAGGTCGGCACTGTGACGCCCGATGTGGCGGGCGCCGTGCGCAATGCCAAGGCCGGTCAGGTGCGCTACCGCGTCGACAAGGCCGGCATCGTGCATTGCACCATCGGCAAGGCCGCCTTCGAGGTCACCGCACTGCGTGAGAACCTCGTGGCGCTGGTCGCCGACCTGCAGCGTGCCAAGCCGGCTACGTCCAAGGGCATCTATCTCAAGCGCGTGACGATCTCTACCACCATGGGCCCGGGCGTGGTGGTCGATCACTCGACGCTGGTTTAATTTTTGGCAAGAGTTTGATGTGGCTTGGCGGTGTCGCAAGACGCCGCCGGTCATCGTCGAAGACCGCAGGCGGGTGACCCTGGTAACAGGTAATCCCTTAATCGCATGGCCTGCGCAGATGGTGAGCGCGCATCGGGAATCGGCCTGTCGAAGGGCTCGTTCTCCTGAATGTTGGTCGCCGTCGATGGGTGGGTTACGGGTGCAAACCCGTCGCCCGTGGGTACTGGTGATGCAACAGGAGGTGAAGACATGGCACTGAACCTGGATGGCAAAAAAGTCCTCGTTTCCGAGGTCAGCGCAGTAGCGGCTACGGCCCACTCTGTGGTGGCGGCGGAATATCGCGGGATGACTGTTGGGCAGATGACCGATCTGCGTTCTAAGGCTCGTGTCGCTGGCGTGTACGTGCGTGTGATCAAAAACACGCTGGCTCGCAAGGCGCTGGCTGGAACGCAATTCGAGTGCATCGGTCCGACCCTGAAAGGGCCTCTGGTGCTGGCTTTCTCGAAAGATGATCCGGGTGCGGCAGCGCGCCTGATCAAGGCCTTCGCGAAAGACAACGACAAGCTGAAGGCGACGAATCTGGCGCTCGGCGGGCAACTGCTCCCCGGCTCAGATATCGACAAAGTCGCGAACCTGCCGACGCGCGAACAGGCGCTCTCGATGCTGATGGGTGTTATGAAAGCACCGATCCAGAAGCTCGTGGGTACTCTGGCCGCGACTCCGTCGAAGCTGGTCCGCACTCTCGCCGCCGTAAAAGACCAGAAGCAAGCGTCCGCCTGACGGCGTGACAGCGGGCTTCCGATTCCTTAACTAGATCTGACAAGCATTTTTGGAGAAGACAATGGCTATATCGAAGGACGAAATCCTCGACGCAATCTCGAGCATGACCCTGATCGAAGTGACCGAGCTGATCTCGGCCATGGAAACCAAGTTCGGCGTGACCGCCGCTGCCCCCGTGGCCGCTGCGGCTGCCGGCCCGGCCGCTGTTGCTGCCCCGGTTGAAGAGCAGACCGAGTTCACGGTCACCTTGAAGGAATACCCGGCTGACAAGAAGGTCACGGTCATCAAGGTCATCCGCGAAATCACCGGCCTGGGCCTCAAGGAAGCCAAGGACCTGGTCGAGGCTGTGCCCTCGACGGTCAAGGAAGGCATCTCGAAGGCCGACACCGACGGCATCAAGAAGAAGCTCGAAGAAGCCGGCGCCAAGGTGGAAATCAAGTAATCACTTGGTTTCCCAGGCTCCCGTCCCGGCTCACAGCCGGGGCGGGTTGCCGTTTCAGTTTTGCGTTTTTTAAGTTTTGACGGTCGAGGTGAAAAAGATGGCCTATTCCTTCACGGAAAAGAAGCGCATCCGCAAGAATTTCGGCAAGCAGCCGGGAATCCTGGATGTGCCATATCTGCTGGCTATCCAGCTCGACTCTTACCGCTCTTTTCTCCAGGCCGATGCGCCGGAGCTCGAGCGTGATTCCGTAGGCCTGCATGCGGCCTTTAAAACGGTATTCCCCATTTCCAGTTACTCGGGCAATGCGACGCTCGAGTACGTGTCCTACCGGCTCACCGAGCCCGGTTTCGACGTTAAAGAGTGCCAGCTCCGTGGCCTGACCTATGCTGCGCCGCTGCGTGTCAAGGTCCGTCTCATCGTCCTCGACAAGGAGGCGCCTGGCGCCAAAAAGCCGGTCAAGGACGTCAAAGAGCAGGAGGTCTATCTTGGCGATCTGCCGCTGATGACCGACAACGGCACCTTCGTCATCAATGGCACCGAGCGTGTCATCGTCTCGCAGTTGCATCGTTCGCCTGGCGTGTTCTTCGACCACGATCGCGGCAAGACCCATTCCTCGGGCAAGCTGCTGTTCTCGGCCCGCATCATCCCTTACCGCGGTTCCTGGCTGGACTTCGAGTTCGACCCCAAGGATGGCGTGTACGCGCGTATCGATCGCCGCCGCAAGCTGCCGGTCACCATCATCCTGCGTGCGCTGGGCATGAATGAGACCGAGATTCTCGAGACTTTCTTCGAGAAGAACACCTTCTTCGTCACCAAGGACGAAGCCTCGCTCGAACTGGTGCCGCAGCGTCTGCGCGGCGAAACCGCCATGTTCGAGATCCGCGTCGGTGATAAGGTCATCGTCGAGGAAGGCCGTCGCATCACCGCGCGCCATGTCCGCCAGCTCGAGGACGGTGGTGTCACCCGTCTGGTCGTGCCGCGCGACTACGTGTACGGCAAGGTCGTGGCCAACGACATCGTCAACACCGATAGCGGCGAGATCATCGTCAAAGCTAACGAAGTGCTCACCGCCGCCAGCGTCGAAAAG
>CAIVTJ010000153.1 GCA_903908825.1 uncultured Pseudomonadota bacterium
AGGGGATCCGGTCCCAGATGCGAGTAATCATAGAGCTCGGCTGCGCCGGCTTCATAGCGGGCGCCCGTAGCGGCAAAGCGGGCGCTGATGATTTTGCCGCCCGGTCGAGTGCTGGCCTCGAACACTGTGACGTCTAGACCTGGCGCCATTTGTTGTAAGCGAAGTGCGGTGAACAGACCGCCGGGGCCGCCGCCGACGATGGCAATAGAGGTTTTTTTAGTGTTCAAGGGCTGATCAAACTTGTTTTCAGGTTAGTGCTGCAAACGAACGGCTGGCTGATCGGTTGACGTAAGCAACAGTCAAATCGTGTAACTGCGCCGGCCAGAAAAGTTGCGCGCATGAACTTGCAGGCTTTATGCAAGCTTAGACACATTTTAATGGCCCTGCGGCGCAACTCAAGCAGCCTTCCTGATCTACAGTGCGGACTGCGGCGCTGGGCGCGCAAGGAGGCTCTGTGAATCACAATCTGTATGCCGTGTTGTCAGCGGGGTTCCCCGAAGATATGACTCGACCCTGCCTGCTCCTGCCTGACGGCGGACAGGTTTCTTATGGGCAGATTGAGCAAGCGGTGGCACAGGTGGCCGGTTATCTGGGTGCGCTGGGCGTTGAACCCGGGGGCCGGGTTGCGCTGCAGTCTGAAAAAAGCGTTGAGGGTTTGGTCGTGTATCTGGGCGTGCTGAAGGCAGGCGCCGTGTTTCTGCCGCTGAACCCGGCCTATACCCCGGCAGAATTAGACTACTTTCTGGAAGATGCGCAGCCCTCGGTATTCATTACCGATCCGCAGCGTTTCGTAACTGAGGCTGGCGGTGCGCAGCCGATGCGACAGGCTGTCGCCCGCGAAGCCGATGACCTGGCGGCGCTCATCTATACCAGCGGCACGACCGGGCGCTCTAAAGGTGCGATGCTCAGTCATGGTGGTCTGGCCGCCAATGCGCACTCACTGCAAAAGCTGTGGGGTTTCGGCGCCGACGACGTCTTGCTGCATGCGCTGCCGATCTTCCACGTCCATGGTTTGTTCATCTCGCTGCACTGTGCGCTGCTGACCGGTTCGGCAATGTTCTGGCTGAACCGTTTTGTGGAAGCCGAGGTTATCGCGGCATTGCCGCGTTGCACGATCATGATGGGCGTGCCGACGTTCTATACGCGCTTGCTGGCCCATCCGGCGTTCACCCGCGAAGTCGCGGGCGGTTTACGGGTGTTCATCAGTGGATCGGCTCCGCTGCTGGACTCGACCTTCCGCGAGTTCCAGGAGCGTATCGGACAGCGCATTTTAGAGCGCTATGGCATGAGCGAGTCGGTGGTCATCAGTTCCAACCCCTTGCAGGGCGAGCGTATTGCAGGCTCTGTGGGTTATCCCTTGCCCGGTGTCGAACTGCGCATTGCCGGTGGCGCCGAGGTCGGTGTCATCGAAATACGCGGACCCAGCGTGTTCAAGGGCTATTGGCGGAATCCGGCGAAAACCGCAGAAGACTTCACCGCTGATGGCTACTTCCGCACAGGTGATGTCGGGCGCTGCGATGCCGATGGGCGGGTGTGGATCTCGGGGCGCGCCAAAGACCTGATCATCTCCGGCGGCTTTAATGTTTACCCCCGCGAAGTCGAGATGGTGCTCGATGAACTGCCTGGAGTGACCGAGAGCGCGGTCATCGGCGTGCCGCATCCGGACTTTGGCGAGGGTGTGGTTGCGATTGTGGAAGGGCAGGGCGATGAAGCGGCCCTGATCGCCGAATGCCGCCGTCAGCTGGCACCGTTTAAAACGCCCAAGCGGGTGGTCTTCGTCACGGCTCTGCCACGCAATACGCTGGGTAAGGTACAGAAGAACCATTTGCGGCTCAGCTATCAAGAGTTGTTTTCCGGTATCTCCCGGACTTAAAGGGTGCAGGCCGCAGCCATGATGGTGCGTGTTGCACCATTTTGGCTCTGCACCGGTCACTGCGCGGTCGCCGCTGCCGCTGACTGCCCCTCCCGGCTGGCATCAATGTTGCTTTGCTTCCTGTCATCGGTATTACGTTCCGACTTTTTGGTAACACGAACCGCAGACAGGAGATGGCGATGACTGCAAGCAAGACCCCGGGAACTATGCGTCGCTGGTTGCTCAAGGCCCTGGTGCCCGTGGCCGCGGCGGCCTGTGCAATGACCGCGCAGGCTGCGCCGCCGCTGAAGGTGGGCTATAGCGACTGGCCGGGTTGGGTCGCGTGGCAGGTCGCCATCGACAAGGGCTGGTTTAAAGAAGCCGGCGTCGATGTGAAGTTTGAGTGGTTCGACTATTCGGCCTCGATGGATGCCTTTTCAGCCGGCAAGCTTGATGCGGTGATGATGACCAACGGCGATGCGCTGGTCACCGGCGCGGGTGGCGCCAAGAGCGTCATGATCATGCTCACCGACTATTCCAACGGTAACGACATCATCGTCGCCAAGCCGGGCATCAAATCGCTGGCAGACCTCAAGGGCAAGAAAGTCGCCGTTGAAGAAGGTCTGGTCGAACACTTGCTGCTGCTCAACGGTTTGAAGAAAGCCGGTTTGAAAGAGTCAGACGTGACCTTGGTCAATGCCAAGACCAACGAGATGCCGCAGGTACTCACCGCCAAGGACATCGCTGCAGTGGGTGCTTGGCAGCCGGTCGCAGGTGAAGCCCTCAAGGCCGTGCCGGGTTCCAAGGGTATCTATACCTCGGCAGATGAGCCCGGCCTGATCTATGACACCGTGTCGGTGAGCCCGGCCAGTGCCAAGGCGCGTCGCGCGGACTGGATCAAGTTCATCAAGGTCTGGGACAAGGTTGTCGCCTACATCGAAGACCCCAAGACGCAAGCTGATGCGGTCAAGATCATGGCGGCCCGCTCAGGCGTAACGCCGGCTGAATATCTGCCACTGCTCAAGGGCACTAAGCTCTTGTCCCTGGCTGCCAGCAGCAAGGTCTACACCAAGGGTGAGGGCTATAGCTCTATCTATGGTGCGACCAAGCTGGTGGATCAGTTCAATACCAGCAATGCGGTCTATAAGGGTGCGCAGCCGGTCGAGACCTATCTCGACCCGTCATTCACCAACGCCAAGTAAGCCGCAGCGCAGCCACACCACAGCGTCACGGCAATGAAGGCACGCAACATCGCTTCATTTCTGCTGCCGCTGCTGGTGTGGTGTCTGGTCAGTTATGTCCCGTTTATCTGGCACCCCAAAGTGCAGGTGCAAGAGCCCGGGGCTGTCGATTACTTTCAGCCTGGCATGCTGATAGACCGGGCCGACTTCGAACGTGAAGCGGCCGATATGGCGCAGCAGCAGTTGGCGCTGCCCACAGGCTTGCCGGCTAATCCCATTTATTTACCTGCGCCGCACCAAGTGGCGAAGGCCTTGTACACGGCCTTTGCGGCTGTGCCCGAACAAAAAGACGCACCGCGACTGCACCAGAGTCTGTGGCACAGCATCCAGATCATCTTGTGGGGCTTCTTGCTGTCTTCGGCCATCGGTGTGCCCTTGGGTATTGTCTGCGGCACCTATCGCAACGTGGGCCGGCTCAGCGAACCCTTTATAGAGTTCTTCCGTTATCTGCCTGCGCCCGCGTTTGGTGCGCTGGCTGTTGCCGTGCTGGGTATCTACGACGGGCCCAAGATCGCCATCATCGTCATCGGCACCTTGTTTCAGCAGGTGCTGATTATCGCCAACACCACCCGCAAGCTGGAGATCACCTTGCTTGAGGCCGCGCGTACTCTGGGCACGCGCGGCGTGCGGTTGATCACGCGCGTGGTGTTGCCGGGCATCCTGCCCGACCTGTATCGCGATCAGCGCATTTTGCTGGGCTGGGCGTGGACGTACCTGATCGTGGCTGAGCTCATCGGCACCAGTTCGGGTATCACCTTCTTCATCACCCAGCAGGCGCGTTATCAGCACTTTGAGAATGTGTATGCGGCGATGCTGATCATCGGTGTCATCGGCTTTGGCAGCGATGTGTTGCTGGCGCGATTGGGCCAATGGTTGTTCCCGTGGGATCGCACGCAGGAGCGCACATGAGCGACGCGACGCTGCCACCCGCGGATGAGCTCGCGCAGCGTTTTGCGCGCATTTATGAGCGCGAGCCCATCCTTGAGGTACGCGGCTTAGGCAAGCAGTTTGCAACCGCAGGCGGCTCAGTGCAGGCGCTGCGCGATGTCAGCTTCAAGGTGCACCGGCGCGAACTGGTCTGCGTCATCGGTCCTTCCGGCTGCGGCAAGTCCACGCTGATCCGCATCCTGGCCGGCCTTGAGACCCTCAGCAGCGGGCAGGTGCTGGTCGATGGCAAGCCTGTGTCGGGGCCGGGTCGCGATCGCGGCATGGTGTTTCAGGGCTACTCGCTGTTCCCGTGGCTGACGGTCAAGCGCAACGTGATGTTCGGACCCGAGATGAGTGGTCATCCGCATAACGTCGCCGAAGGCATGGCGCGGCAATGGCTGGAACTCGTTGGCCTGTCGGACTTTGCCGATGCTTATCCGCACCAGCTGTCGGGTGGCATGCGGCAACGCGTGGCCATTGCGCGCGCGCTGGTCAACGAGCCCCGTATTCTGTTGATGGATGAGCCCTTCGGTGCGCTGGATGCGCAGACGCGCGCCAAGATGCAAACGCATTTATTGGACATCTGGAAGAACCTGGACGTGACGGTGCTGTTCATCACCCATGACCTTGATGAAGCCATCTACTTGGCTGACCGCATCCTGGTACTCAAGGCGCACCCGGGCGAAGTGCAGGAGATCGTCGAGGTGCCCGTGCCGCGGCCGCGTTCACCGGCGCAGTTCAGCAGCGAGGCCTTCAGGGCCACGCGTGCGCACATCGAGGCCTTGATACACCCGCCGGTGGTGCACCACACCATGCCAGACGAAGAGGCTGCAGCACCGTCAACTATGATTCGATTCACGGCCGTCGATGACAACGTCGAATAGCGAGCTGGTCAGTCGCATCAGCGTGTCGCTGCCGCCTTCGCTGCTGACACAGTTGGATGCCATGGTAGGGGAGCGCGGCTATAGCAGCCGCTCGCAGGCCATCAGCGAGATGCTCAATTATCAGCTGGCCGAGCATCAGCGCGAACGCGGCAACGACGTGATGGTCGGCACTATCACGCTGCTCTATGACCGCAGCGTGCGCGGCCTGCAGGGGCGCTTGGCCGATGCCCAGTACCGGCACATCGCCGAAGTGGTCAGCTCGCTGCATGTGCATTTGAGTCACGACCAGATATTGGAAGTGGTGCTGGTGCAGGGGCAGGCGCAGCAGCTGCAGGACATCGCCAACGAGCTGGTGACACTGCGCGGTGTGCTGACCGGCAAACTGCAGTTGCTGGCGGCGGTGATACCGCCTTTGAAGGCGGGGCCGGCGGTGGCTTAGGCGCGGAAAAGATGGTCGGGGTGACAGGATTTGAACCTGCGACTTCTACGTCCCGAACGTAGCGCTCTACCAGTCTGAGCTACACCCCGATGCCGGCGGGAGCGCGAGTGTACGTTAGGGGGCGGTGGCCTTCAACACAGATTCGCTGCGCCAGCGCGAGGCGATCAGCGCGGCTTCTTCATCGCGCGTCAGGGGTGCGCCGGACTGACGGTTGATCAGTGCCAGGCGGATGATCTCGGGGAAGGGCACACCCGCCTGACGATAATTGTCGGGCGCGCTGCCATCGCGCGGCCGCGGGTTGCGCGCCAGCACCTCCACCACCCAATCACCGCGCTCGCGGCAGGCCAGGCCCGCGGGGCCGCGCAGCGTGGCAAAACTGCGGCAATACGAGCCGGTATTGCTGCGCACGGTGACGCCGATGAGCGTGCCGGAGGCATCCTTGCCCAGTACGCCGGTGCTGGCGCTATCCAGTGCCGCATCCAGTGCCCCGATGGCGACCACGCGACCACCGTCCGAGATCAGCGGCAGGGGTTGTGAGGCTTTGAGTACATCCGGCCCTATCAGGATGCCGGTAAACAGCGCGGCTGCCACGGCGCTGGTTTCGCGCCACGTCCAACGCCGTCCCAGGGGTGCTGTGTAGCGCTCGGCCATAGTCGGCGAGGCCTCAGCGATCCCGCTGTACAGCCAGCATGGCCAGTGCCGCCAGCCCCTCGCGCACTGGCGAGTTCGGCAGGGCATCCAGCGCTTCGATGGCCATCTGCGATTCGGCCAGCGCGCGACTGCGGGTGTAGTCGATACCACCGGTGCGATCGATGCTGGCGATGATGCTGTCTAGAACAGCCGCAGAGCCGTCCTGGCGGGTGATGGCGTTGCGTATGGCCAGCGCCTGCTCCCCGCTGCTATTGCGCAGGGCGTGGATCAGCGGCAGCGTGGGCTTGCCCTCGGCCAGGTCTTCGCCCAGGTTCTTGCCGCGTGTGGCCGGGTCCGAGCGGTAATCGAGCACATCGTCTATGAGCTGGTATGCCGCACCCAGATGACGGCCATAGCGGGCCAGCGCACCTTCGACAGCCGGGCTGGCCGCGCACAGCACCGCGCCCACCTGCGCGCCGGCTTCAAACAGCCGCGCAGTCTTGCGATAGATGACCTCGAGGTAACGCTCTTCGGTGGTGTCGGGGTCCTGCGCATTCATCAGCTGCAGCACTTCGCCTTCGGCGATGACGTTGGTGGCATCGGCCATGATCTCAATGACCCGCTGCGAGCGCGTGGCAGCCATGATCTGGAAGGCACGTGAATAGACAAAGTCGCCGACCAGCACGCTGGCTTCATTGCCGAACAGGCTGTTGGCTGTGGCGTGGCCACGGCGGCGAGAGGAGTGGTCAACGACATCGTCATGCAACAGCGTGGCGGTGTGGATGAACTCGATGAACGCCGCGGCCTCCAAGTGCAGGCGGTGCTCGGGCGGGCGTCCGCCACCCACCGCATGCGCCGATAGCAACACCACCAAGGGGCGCAAACGTTTGCCGCCGCCGGCGATGATGTGCTCGGCGATCTGGTCGACCAGCGGCACCACGCTCTTGAGGCGGGACCGGATGACCGTGTCGACCGCCAGTACGTCCGCGCCCACCAGCGCGCGAATCTCATCCAATGTCATGCAATACCCCTTAGCGGACTGCGCGCATCGTAGCAGTCCGACGGGGGCGGCGCAGGGCTTGCAGACCTACAACAGCAGCGCCAAGGGCTGCTCGATGGCGGCTTTAAAGGCGCCCAACAGGCGGGCGCCGACCGCGCCATCGATGGCGCGATGGTCACAGGACAGCGTTACCGTCAGTTGGCTGGCAAAACGTACTCCGCCATCGGCGGTCTCCACGGCCACTCTTTGCGCTGCACCGACCGCCAGGATGGCCGATTGGGGCGGGTTAATAATGGCCGAAAACTCTTGCACGCCGTACATGCCGAGGTTGGAGATAGCGATAGACCCGCCCTGATATTCGGCCGGTTGCAGCTTGCGGTCCCGGGCGCGGGTGGAGAGGGACTTAAGTTCGGTGGATATCGCGGTGACGGACTTGCCGCCGGCATCCCGAATGACCGGCGTCACCAGTCCGCCTTGTATGGCCACGGCGATACCGATATCGGCACGGCGCAATTGCAGGATGCGATCTTCGGCCCATATAACGTTGGCTTCCGGCACTTGCTGCAGCGCGACGGCCAGCGCCTTGATGATCAGGTCTGTCACCGACAGCTTTTGGCCCGCAGACCGTGCAGCCAGCGCCACGTTAGCGTCTGAGCGCAGTGTGTTGAGCGCATCGAGCAGCACCGGCACCGTCAGGTAGAAGTGCGGGATCGTTTGCTTGGACTCCAATAGACGCCGCGCAATAGCGCGGCGCATGCCGTCTACCGGCAACACGTCATGGGGCACATCGGCATACAGCGCAAGGATGTCGGCGGCTGTTGCGCTGGCAGGCATCGGTCGCGCCGGCGATGTGCTCCGCTCTGCGGTGACATCGCGAGCCATGATGCGACCGTGCGGGCCGCTGCCAGTCAACTGCGTCACATCCACGCCGTTCTGACTGGCCAGCCTACGCGCCAGCGGCGTGATGACCACACCATCGGCACGACGTGCAGGGCCAAAATTGCGGGCGGGTGTCACGACAGCCTGTTGCGGGTCGATGGCACGGGCGACGACAGTCACCAGGGGTGCTGCTGCCGATGCGGATACTGCTGTCGCCGGGGCCGCAGCGGGTGCGGCACTGGCGCCGGCGGCAGGGGCTGCTTGTGCATTGGTGCCAGCCTCGGTGATGACCGCAACCACAGTGCCGACCGCGACCACAGCGCCTTTGGCGACTCTGATTTCGCTGAGTACACCGGCGCAGGTGGCCGGAATCTCCATAGAGGATTTGTCGGTTTCGATTTCAAACAGCGGATCGCCGGGCTGCACGGAGTCACCGACGGCTTTGACCCACAACGAGACCGTGCCCTCCGTGACCGTTTCACCCAACTGCGGCATCAGGATGTCCATGAGCGTGCTGCCTAGTTAGAAAGCGTGCGCAGCACCGTCTCGACGATGCGTGCCGCGTTGGGGATCACCAGATCTTCCAGCACATCGGCAGCCGGCAACGGGATATGCGGCGTGGTGATGCGGACCAAGGGCCCGTCGAGTTCGTAAAACGCCTCGTCGGCAATGATCGACATGAGCTCTGCGCCCCAGCCGCACAGACGCGGATTTTCTTCGACCGTGAACACACGGTGAGTGCGCGCCACCGAAGCGAGGATGGTCTGCGTGTCCAAGGGCACCAGCGAACGCACATCGATGACTTCGCAATCGATGCCATGTTCTGCCTGCAGACGATCGGCCGCCTCTAGAGCACGCGGGACCATCAGTGACAAGGCCAGGATGGTGGCATCTTTACCGGGGCGCAGAATCTTGGCGGTGCCGAGAGTGTCGACGATTTCGCCGTCTGGGACTTCGCCCTTGGTGGCGTACAGCGACTTGTGCTCGAGAAAGATGACCGGATCGGGGTCGCGAACGGCAGCGGCCATCAGGCCAACAACGTCTATGGGACTGGAAGGCACGACGACCTTGAGTCCTGGAATCATCATGCACCAGTTCTCAACGCTCTGGCTGTGCTGGGCACCGAAGCGTGCCCCGCCGCCGTTACCCAAGCGCACGACCAGCGGAGTCTTGACCTGGCCGTTGGTCATGTAGCGGCTCTTGGGGAACTCGTTGGCAAAGTAGTCCCAGCAGACCGCTGCAAAGTCAGCAAACATGATTTCGGCGATGGGCTTAAGGCCGGTCATGGCCGCGCCCATGGCGGCGCCGAGTATGGCCTGCTCTGAAATGGGCGTGTCGCGCACGCGTCGCGGACCGAACTGCTCGTACAGTCCCACGGTGGCCTTGAATACGCCGCCGGCTTTGGCGATGTCTTCGCCGATGAGCACAACGTCGGGATCTCGCGCCATCTCTTGCGCGATGCCGCGGGCTACAGCGTCACGATAAGTTAGTTCCGCCATGCCCAGCCTCCATCCGCATAAACGTCAGTAAAGATGATGTCTGCCGAGGGTGCCGGTGCAGCCTTGCAGGCGACTGTGGCGGCCTCAACCTCGTCCTTGATTTCCTGGTCGATGGTGTTGAGCACGGCTTCGCTGACACCCAGTTTGAGCAACCTGGCGCGGTACATCTTGATCGGGTCGCGCTTTTTCCAGCTCTCCAGTTCGCCCTCCGGGCGGTACTTGGCCGGATCGGCGCGGCTGTGGCCGGAGTGCCGATAGGTCATCGCTTCGATGAGAGAGGGGCCATCGCCCCGTCTGGCGCGCTCGTAAGCTTTGCGGGCTGTCCGCAGAACTTCGTCTGCGTCATTGCCATCGATGATAATGCGCTCTAATCCGTAAGCTGCTGCGCGGTCCGCAGCAGGATGTTCGACTGCGGTCACATCGGCAATGGGTGTGTATTCCATGTAGAGGTTGTTTTCGCACACGAACACCACCGGCAATTTCCAGATGGCGGCAAAGTTGAGCGCTTCATGGAAGGCGCCGATGTTGGTAGTGCCGTCGCCGAAAAAACACACCGAGACATCGCTGTCGCCACGATATTGAGCGCGCCACGCGGCGCCGCAGGCGATGGGCAGGTGTGCGCCGATGATGGCGTAAGAGCCCATCACGCCATGCTCGACCGATGTCAGGTGCATGGAGCCGCCCTTGCCACGCATCAGTCCGTTGTCCCGCGACATGAGTTCGCCCAGGACTTTTTCAACCGGTACGCCGCGTGCCAGTGTGTGCGCATGACCGCGGTAAGTGCAGAAGCTCAGATCGCCTTTCTGCATTGCCACGGCAAAGCCGGCGGCGATGGCCTCTTGTCCCAGTGACAAGTGGCTGGTGCCCTTGACCAGGTTTTGCAGAAAGAGATCGAAGGCGCGTTGCTCGGCTTCACGTAGCCGCACTTGCGTGCGATAGAGCTCGAGCCGGACTTCTGCGGAGATATCGTCAGTGACTGTTTTTTTGCTCATACGGTTTCATACGCTGATGCTTAAGGTTGCAAGAAAGATGAATCGAACACGGCCTGTGGACTAGCTCTTGTTTTCGCTGTGCAGACTAAGGCCGGCAAAGCTCGCCATGGTCTGCAGCATCGAGGCGAAGTCCAGTTCGCCATGACCTAAGCCGATGTGAGCTTGAACCAGTTCGCGCGTCGCAGCCGTGATCGGCAGCGGCAGTTGCTTGTCATGCGCAAGCTGCAACCCCAGGTCGAGATCCTTGCGCAGCAGCGTGCTGGTGAAGGTTGGCGTCCAGTCCAGATTGACCAAGCTGGGCGTTTTATAGCTGGTGAACAAAGAGCCCATCACGCTGTTGTTGAGGAACTCCAGAAAGGCGCTGCGCGGTACGCCGGCTTGTTGCGCCAGCAGTGTCGTCTCGTAAAGCGCCTGTGCGACGATGCCCAGCATGACGTTGTGGGCGATCTTGCAGATGCGTGCGACGTCGCCCTCACCGGCGTAGGAGACGCCTTTGGCGGCGATGATCTGCATGTTGGGCCGCACACGTTCAAAAGCTGCAGCGGGTCCCGAGAGAATGGCGGACAACAAGCCTGAAGCGACAACCTTGCCGTTGCCACTGACCGGCGCGGCGATAAAGGCGATGCCCTTGTCGCTGAGTCTGCCGCGTATTGCCGCAGATTCGCTCAGACCGATGGTTGAGCAGTCGACGATGACTGACGGGTGCGTTGCGCCACTGAGCAGCCCCTGTTCGCCAAACAAGACCGCTTCCAGATCGGCGGCGGTAGCGAGTATGCAAAACACCACGTCGAGCTTGGCCAACTCGGCCACAGCCGAGGCGATGTGCGCGCCTTTGGCAGCCAGTGGTTCGGCTTTGCTGCGTGTGCGGTTCCACAGCGTCACGGGCACCTGGGCATCGAGCAAGCGCTCGGCCATCGGGTAGCCCATGCGCCCAGCGCCGATCCAGCCTATACGCTCTTGCTCTGTGCTCATGTCGTCTCCCTGAGAAGCGCTAAAAATATCGTTAAAGTTGATAAAAAGACATAAAAAAAAGATAATTTGTGACTAAGGCTTCCTTTTTAACCTATCGCCGCTCCCGGAGTGACTCACTGTCATGAAATACAACCGTCCCCACGTCACCGCCAACTACGGAACTATGGCCACGGATTGGGAGGGTGGCATCAATTACGAGCGCTTACGGCGTGAGCGACTGGGCCGCGCCCAAGCAGCGATCAAAGCCGCCGGTCTCGGTGGCGTCATCTGCTTTAACTTCGACAACATCCGCTATGTGACCGGTACGCACATCGGCGAATGGGCGCGCGATAAGTTCATGCGTTACACGCTGTGCCCGGTCGAAGGTCCCCCTTACCTGTGGGATCCGGCCGCGCCCTCCAAGCGTATTGCATCCCCTTGGATCGCTGACAAT
This sequence comes from uncultured Pseudomonadota bacterium, assembly GCA_903908825.1. Lineage (GTDB taxonomy): Bacteria > Pseudomonadota > Gammaproteobacteria > Steroidobacterales > Steroidobacteraceae > ZC4RG30. Next base: position 11,749 of record CAIVTJ010000153.1, read on the forward strand.
GTGGCGGCGCCCATTTCGACGATGCAGGGTGCGCTGCGCCCGTCGATGAAGGTCGAGAGCAGCTTTGCAAAACAGATCAAAAAAGCGCTGGTGCACTACGGCATCGATAAGCAGCCGATCGGCATCGACATCATGGAGCTACCGATGTTGCGCGCGCTTGAGGCAGAGGGCATAGAGATCGTTGACGGGCAACAAGCGTTGCTGGACGCGCGCGAAATAAAGACACCTGACGAGATCGAGTTGCTGAAAGTGGCCTCGGCCATGGTCGATGCCACCTATGTCGATATCATCAAGGCGGTGCGTCCCGGTACGCGTGAAAACGAGTTGGTGGCCATTGCCCATGACCGGCTGTTTCGCTTGGGTTCAGAGCGCGTTGAATGCGTTAACTCCGTATCGGGGTCGCGCGGTCGCCCGCATTCGCACACCTTCTCGGATCGCATCATCCAACCCGGCGACATGGTGTTTCTGGACATCATGCATTCGTTCAACGGCTACCGGACTTGCTACTACCGCACTTTCATATGCGGTGAGCCCAACCGCTATCAGATAGAAGCCTATGAGAAGGCCTCCAAGTGGATCAGCGCGTCCATCGACATGATCCGTCCCGGCGTCACGCCAGATGAAGTGGCGCAGGTGTGGCCGGACGCGCAGGAGTTTGGCTACAAAGATGAGGCCGAGGCCTTCTTGTTGCAGTACGGCCATGGCGTGGGCTTGTCCTTGTGGGAGCGTCCCATCTTTTCCAAGCGTTACAAAGGCCAGACTCAGCCGCTTAAAGAGGGCATGGTGTTTGCGCTGGAGACCTGGTGTGGTGCATCCGACGGCTCGGGCGCAGCGCGCATTGAAGAAGAGGTCGTGGTCACCAAGGATGGCTGTGAGATCATCACTAACTTCCCTTCAGACCGGCTGATCAGTTGCGGCCTGCCGGGTTGCGAGGTTTTCTAGAAAAGGTAGAACGATCCCGTGCCCGATCACATAGACGCTCGCGTACCGGTGACCTTGCTCACCGGCTTTCTGGGTAGTGGTAAGACAACGCTGTTGTCCAGAGCTGTGCGTCAGGGTGGCATGGCACGCACCGTTGTCATCATCAACGAGTTTGGTGAGGTCAGTCTCGATCACTCTCTGGTGGCATCCAGCAACGACAATATTGTGGTGCTTGAAAACGGCTGCATGTGCTGCACGGTGCGCGGTGATTTGCTGGAAACACTCAGCGAACTGCATCGTGCGCGCACTGCCGGGAGAGTCGCGGCGTTTGAGCACGTGGTCATCGAGACCTCCGGTCTGGCCGATCCGGCTCCCATCCTTCAGGCCCTGTTGTCAGAACCCTCGCTAG
>CAIVTJ010000154.1 GCA_903908825.1 uncultured Pseudomonadota bacterium
GTGCAATCACCATCCTGACCAGCCTGCAGGCTGAAGGGGCCGAGCCGACGCTGGTGCTCTGGGCTATCCTGCAAGAGATGCGCAATCTGTGGCTCAAGCTGGTCCCCGGGGCCCCCATACCCGGTGTGTGGAGCAGCAATGTCAACCAACTGCCCCAGGCCATGGCGCGGTTTCGTGCGCTGCCGAGCGCGCGAGCGCTGTTCCGCCGGCTGTCTGAGCGCGCCTCGCGAGTCGATCGCATGATCAAGGGCCGCTTGCCCGGCAACGCCTGGGACGAGCTGCTGCAGTTGGCACTCGATTTTGCCGGTCAGCGCGCCTTGCCGCTGCCGCGCAGCTGAGCCTTAAAATGAGCGACACCTCTACAGCGGCCACCGGCCCCTTGGGCCTGTTTGGTGGCACCTTCGACCCCATTCATTACGGCCATTTGCGCACCGCCTTCGAGTTGCTGCAGGCCCTGCGTCTGCAGCAGGTGCGCTTTCTGCCCACCGGCAATCCGCCGCATCGCGAGCAGACGTTGGCCGATGCCGAGCAACGGCTGGAAATGGTGCGCGTTGCAGTGGCCGGACAGCCGGGCTTTACCGTCGATGACCGGGAAGTGCGCCGCTCGGGACTGTCTTATTCCGTCGATACGCTGACCGAACTGCGGGCTGAGTTTCCGCAGCGGCCGCTGTGCCTGCTGCTGGGCATGGACGCGTTTCTGGGCTTGCCGCACTGGCACCGCTGGCGGGACATCTTTGACCTGGCGCATGTGGTGGTGGCCCACCGCCCCGGTTGGAAAGCGCCCACGCAAGGTCCGCTAGGCGAGCTGATGGTCGATCGCGGCACCGGCGCCATCCGTGATCTGCACGACGCGCTGGCCGGCCGCATCTTCGTGCATGCCGTCACGCAACTCGAGATCTCATCCACCGAGTTGCGACAGGTCATTCTGGGGGGTGGCGATACGCGCTATCTGGTCCCCGATAGCGTCCGTGACCTGCTGCGTCAGCTTAAATGCTATGCTCCTCGCCAATGACTGCCCGTAAAACCAGCCGCCCGCCTGCCCGGGCCGCACTCCTCAAAGTCGTCAACGCGGCCCTCTCCGAGATGAAGGCCCTCAGCGTCACCGTGCTCGATGTGCGCAACGTGACCGACGTGACCGACGCCATGATCATTGCCTCGGGCACCTCCGACCGGCACGTGCGCTCTATTGCCGACCGTGTGGTCGAGCGCGCCAAGCAGGCCGGCTTTAGGCCTTTCGGTCTCGAAGGCGAGGGCGATGGCGAGTGGGTGTTAGTCGATCTCAACGACATCATCGTGCACGTCATGCTGCCGCGGGTGCGTGAGTTCTACGCGCTCGAAAACCTCTGGGACATCCGGCCGCCTGCGGCGGAGGGCAAGGCCGCTGCCAAGAAGGCACCCGCCAAGCGCAAGCTGCCCGCCAAGGGTAAGTCGGTCGCCAAGGGCAAAACCGCTGCCAAGGGCAAGTCGTCGCTCAAGGCCAAGGCCAAGGGCAAGTCTGCTGCCAAGCCGCGGGCTGCCGCCAAGAGCGCAGCGCCCAAGAAAAAGGCTCCGGTGCGCGACCGGCGCAAGTCGGCTTAAGCCGCTTCCAAGCGTTGATCACCGCTCAGGCCTGACCATGCGCCTGAACCTCATTGCCGTCGGTCACAAGATGCCCTCATGGGTGCGTGAGGCCTATGACGATTACACGCGCCGTCTGGCGGTGCGTCTGCCGGTGACCCTGGTCGATCTGGCACCGGGCAAGCGCCCGGCCGGCGGCAGCACAGAACGCGCGGTGGCCGATGAAGGCAAGCGCATCCTGTCGGCACTTAAACCACAGGACCACGTGGTGGCCCTGGATGAACACGGCAAGCAGCGCAGCACCACCGAGTTGGCGCAGTGGCTGGCGCAGCGTCTGGCGGCCGGGCACGACTTGAGTTTTCTGATCGGCGGTCCCGACGGCCATGCCCCGCCGGTGCTGGCGCGGGCGCAAGAGACCTGGTCGCTGTCGCGGCTGACGCTGCCGCATGCGCTGGTGCGCGTTGTGTTCATCGAGCAGATTTACCGCGCCGTGACCATACTGGACGGTCACCCGTATCATCGCGAATGAGCATGTCTGAACCCACGCCTCAATTGCTGCTGGCTTCCGCGTCACCGCGACGCAGTGCGTTGCTGACGCAGATCGGCGTGGCGCATCGTGTGGCCGCAGCCGATGTCGACGAATCAGCCTTGCCGCACGAGTCGCCGCAGGCCTTGGTGCAACGTCTGGCGCAGAGCAAGGCCCAGGCGGGTGTGGCGCTGGCGCAGGGTTTGCCGGTGCTGGGTGCCGACACCATCGTGGTGCTCGACGGCGTGGTGTTCGGTAAGCCACGCGATGGCGCCGAGGCGCAGGCCATGTTGCTGGCGCTGGGTGGCCGCGAACACGAGGTGTACAGCGCGGTCACGCTGCTCGATGCACAGCGCAAGGCCCATCAGAGTCTGTCGCGCAGCCTGGTGCGTTTGCGTCCTATCAGTGTCGATGAAGCACACGCCTACTGGCGCAGCGGTGAGCCGCAGGGCAAGGCCGGCGGCTATGCCATACAAGGCTTGGCTGCTTTGTTCATCGAATCGCTGCAGGGCAGCTATTCGGGTGTGATGGGTTTGCCGTTGTATGAGACCAGCGGTTTGCTGCACGCCGCGGGCATCGTGGTGCTGCCGGTGGTGCGCTCGTGAGCTTCGAGATCCTGGTCAATGCGGCGCCGCGCGAGACGCGTGCCGTACTGGTCGATAACGGCGTACTGCAAGAGGTCTACCTCGAGCGGCCCGGGCGTAAGGGTCTGGTCAGCAATATTTATAAAGCTCGCGTGTCGCGGGTGTTGCCCGGCATGCAGGCAGCGTTTTTGGATATCGGTGCGGCGCGCAATGGCTTTTTGCATGTGGCCGACATCATGGCGCCGCCGCCCGGGCCCAGTGACCCCGAGCCCAGCGCACCGGCGGGCGACGAACCCGATATACGCAGTCTCGTGCGTGAAGGCGACGAACTGCTGGTGCAAGTGATCAAAGACCCGTTGGGCACCAAAGGTCCGCGGCTTTCTACACACATTTCGATACCGTCGCGTTTTCTGGTGTATCTGCCGCGCGGTGAGCGCGTGGGTGTGTCCTCGCGCATAGAGCAGGAGAGCGAGCGCACGCGCTTGCGCGACACCATCACGCAACTGGCCGAAGACAGTGGTCAGCGCGGCGGCTATATCGTGCGCACGGCGGCTATGGGTGCGGGCTTGCCCGAGCTGCATGCCGACATGCTGTATCTGGGTCGCTTGTGGGCGCACATCCGCGAAGGTGCGCTGTCGCAGGCACCCGGCACCTTGATACACGAAGACCTGCCGCTGAGCACCCGCGTGTTGCGCGATGAGCTGGGGCCCTTGGTGCGGCGCGTGCTCGTCGACTCGCCCGTCGAGTACGAGCGCATGCAGGCGTTTACGCAGGCGTTCATGCCTGAGTTTGTTGAACGCATCGAGTTGCATCGCGGCACCAGCCCACTGTTTGATCTGCACGGCGTTGAAGAAGAGATCGCGCGCGCGCTCGAGCCCAAGGTGCAGCTGAAGTCCGGTGGTTATCTGGTCATCCAACAGACCGAAGCGATGATCACTGTCGACGTCAACACCGGCGGCTATGTCGGTTATCGCAACCTCGAAGAGACCATCTACCTGACCAACCTCGAAGCAGCGGTGGCGGTGGCGCGGCAGCTGCGGGTGCGCAATCTCGGCGGCATCATCATCATCGACTTCATCGACATGCAAGATGAAGAGCATCGCCGTGCGGTCATGCTGGCTTTGCAGGAGGCGCTGTCCAGCGACCGCAGCCAGACGCATATCACCACCATCTCGCCGCTGGGTCTGGTCGAGATGACCCGCAAGCGCACGCGGGAAAGTATCGAGCACTTGTTGTGCGGTGTGTGCCCGCAGTGCAACGGGCGCGGCTATGTGCGCACCGCCGAAACCGTGTGCCATGAAGTATTCCGCGAACTGGTACGGCAAAGCCGCTTGTTTCAAAGCCAGGAGCTGCTGGTGTTGGCGCATCAGGACGTGGTGGACCGACTGCTGGAAGTGGAGGCTCCTGTGCTCGCCGAACTCGAATTGCAACTCAAGCGACCCATACGTTTGCAGGCCGAGCCGCTGTATGGCGTCGATCAATACGACGTGGTGCTGGCATGAAGGCCGCTGCCTTGCAGATGACCAGCGCCATCGATGTGGCTGCCAATCTGGCCACCGCCGCGCGACTGCTGGCACAGGCTGCGGCAGCCGGTGCCAAGCTTGCCGTGCTGCCCGAGAACTTTGCCTTCATGGGCCGCCGTGAAACCGATCGCCAGGCCATCGCCGAGCAAGCCGGTGACGGACCCATACAGGCGTTTTTGTCGGCGCAGGCGCGCACGCTGGGCCTGATGGTGGTCGGCGGCACGATTGCCCTGCGAGTGCCGGGCGAA
>CAIVTJ010000155.1 GCA_903908825.1 uncultured Pseudomonadota bacterium
CGCCGGCGTCAGCCGCATGCCGGTGCCGACCGAATACCTGGCCGGCAAGGTGCTTGCCCACGACGTGTTCTCCAAGGAGACCGGCGAGGTGCTCGCCAAGGTCAACGAGGTGCTGACCGTCGCCACCGTCGCGAAGCTGGTCGACGCGGGCATCGAGGAAGTCAGGACGCTGTACGTCAACGACCTCGACCGCGGCCCGTACCTGTCCGACACGCTGCGCATCGACCCGACCCGCACCCGCCTCGAGGCGCTGGTCGAGATCTATCGCATGATGCGTCCCGGCGAGCCGCCCACCAAAGATGCGGCCGAGAACCTGTTCAACAACCTGTTCTTCAATGCCGAGCGCTACGACCTGTCGGCCGTGGGCCGCATGAAGTTCAACCGTCGTGTGGGCCGCAAGGAAATCTTGGGCTCGGGCGTGTTGTCGCGCGAGGACATCCTCGAAGTGCTCAAGGCGCTCATCGATATCCGCAACGGCAACGGTGTGGTCGATGACATCGATCACCTGGGCAACCGCCGCATCCGCAGTGTCGGTGAAATGGCCGAAAACGCCTTCCGCGTGGGTCTGGTGCGAGTCGAGCGCGCCGTCAAGGAACGCCTGACCATCGCCGAGTCCGAGCCGCTGATGCCGCAGGAGATGATCAACGCCAAGCCGGTGGCCGCCGCCGTCAAGGAGTTCTTCGGATCCTCGCAGCTGTCGCAGTTCATGGATCAGAACAACCCGCTGTCCGAGGTCACCCACAAGCGCCGTGTTTCGGCCCTGGGCCCCGGCGGTCTGACCCGCGAACGTGCCGGCTTCGAAGTGCGCGACGTGCACCCGACCCATTACGGTCGCGTCTGCCCCATCGAAACGCCTGAAGGCCCGAATATCGGTCTGATCAACTCGCTGTCGTGCTATGCGCGTACCAACCAGTACGGCTTCCTCGAGACGCCTTACCGTCGCGTCGAGAACGGCCGCATCAGCGATCAGATCGACTTCCTGTCGGCCATCGAAGAAGGCGAGTTTGCGATCGCGCAGGCCAACGCCACCAAAGATGCCACCGGCCAGTTGACCGACGAGCTGGTGTCCTGCCGTTACCAGAACGAGTTCACCTTGATGCCGCGCGAGCGCATCAACTACATGGACGTTTCGCCTAAGCAGATCGTCTCGGTCGCCGCTTCGCTGATCCCCTTCCTCGAGCATGACGACGCCAACCGCGCCCTCATGGGTTCCAACATGCAGCGTCAGGCCGTGCCGACCCTGCGTGCCGAAACCCCGCTGGTGGGTACCGGCATGGAGCGCCCCGTGGCCGTCGACTCCGGTGTCACCGTGGTCGCCCGTCGTGGCGGTGTGGTCGATTCAGTCGATGCCTCGCGCATCGTGGTCCGCGTCAACGACGATGAAACCATCGCCGGTGAGCCGGGCGTCGACATCTATAACCTGACCAAGTACACCCGTTCCAACCAGAACACCTGCATCAACCAGCGTCCGCTGGCCCGTTCGGGTGATCGCATTGCGCGTGGCGACGTGCTGGCCGACGGCCCGTCCACTCACTTGGGTGAACTGGCGCTGGGCCAGAACCTGCTGGTCGCGTTCATGCCGTGGAACGGCTACAACTTCGAGGATTCCATCCTCATCTCCGAGCGGGTTGTCGAAGAAGATCGCTTCACCACCATCCACATCGAAGAGCTTACTTGCGTCGCGCGCGACACCAAGCTGGGCAGCGAAGAGATCACCGCTGACATTCCCAACGTCGGCGATGCCGCACTGGGCAAGCTCGACGAAGCCGGCATCGCGTTCATCGGCGCCGAAGTGCGCGCCGGCGATATCCTGGTCGGCAAGGTCACCCCCAAGGGCGAGACCCAGCTGACTCCGGAAGAAAAGCTGTTGCGTGCCATCTTCGGTGAGAAGGCGTCGGACGTTAAAGACACCTCGCTGCGCGTGCCCCCGGGCATGGACGGCACGGTCATAGACGTGCGCGTGTTCACCCGTGATGGCGTCGAGAAAGACAGCCGCGCCAAGAGCATCGACGAGGCTGAGGTCAAGCGCGTGCGCCAGGACTTCGGCGACCAGCAGCGCATCCTCGAAGAGGATCTGATCGAGCGTATCCGCGGCATGCTCATCGGCAAGATCGCTGCCGGCGGTCCCAACCGCTTGAAGAGCGGCACGCGCATCGAAGCCG
>CAIVTJ010000156.1 GCA_903908825.1 uncultured Pseudomonadota bacterium
GACGCCTCATTGAGTGTTGCCGCCATGATGAACGGCAGCGGCAAATAGAAGAAGTACTGGCGCCAGCCATAAGCCAGCACCGGCAGCAAGCGGGCATCGCCAAAGGTAATGCTTTGCACAAAGGCCAGCAGAATGGCGACAAACGAGAACGCAATGCCCGTTTGCAGCAAGGGCCCCATGTTGCGCAGGGCCTGCAGTCGCATCGCTTGCCAATAGACCAGCAGCATGACCGGGTCGCGTAGGAAGAATAGATAGCGTGAGTACTGCGGTGCTACCCACTTGCGCAATGCGCCCTCAAGGACCACCAGCCAGAACAGCGTGATGACCAGATTTTCGATGGTGCGGTTGGCTACGGCGTCGGTCGTAGCCGGGGCCGGATGCGCCACTGCGCTGCGCAGACGGACAGGTTCAAGTACAGACGGCGAGGACAAGATTTCCATACGCCATCACACACCGATCGGCGTGGCGCCGGTCGATGTCTGAGTGGCACTGCGGAAGATGCCACCTGCGCTGCGATCGGCGATCACCTGTGCCATCAGTTCGGCACTGACAGACGGCAGTTGATCAGCAAAGCCATAGACCAGCGCGGTGTCACACAGCTGGTTGATCAGGCGCGGTATGCCACCACTGGCCGTATGCGCCAAGGCGATAGCCTCTGGACTGATCAACTCCGTTGAGCCCCCGGCGACGGTCAGTCGATGGTGCACATAGTCGTTAGCCTCAGCGAGGGTTAAGCCCTCAAGGTGATAGTCCACACCGATGCGCTGTGCAAACTGCCGCAACTGCGGCTGCTGCAACATCTCGCGCAGCTCCGGCTGACCCACCAGAAAGGTCTGCAACACCAAGTGCTTATCAGCGTTGATGTTGGAGAGCGTGCGCAGCTCTTCGAGCATGCCAAAGTTCAAGTTCTGTGCTTCGTCAACGATGAGCACCACACGCTTGCCCTTGGCATATTCGGAAATGAGGAAGTCGGTGAACAGACCATAGAGGGATGGATCATCTTTACCGGCGTGGTCCAAGCCAAAAGCCAAGCACACCCAGGGCAACAAGCGCTCCATACGGCTGCTGGTGGTGCTGATCAAACCCACTGTCACCGCGTTATCGAGCGCACCCAGCAGTTGCCGCACCACCAGTGTTTTGCCAGACCCTACTTCACCCGTCAGCAGGCAAAAGCCCATGCGGCTGACCAATCCATAGCGCAGCAGCGTCATGGCGTACTTGTGCTGTTTGGACGGGTACAGATAAGCCGGGTCCGGTGCCAGTGTGAATGGCATCTCGCGCAGCTGGTAGTGGCTCTCGTACATCAGCGTGTGCTTAGTTGCGGGGCTTGCCTGCAGCACGTTCACCATTGAGCACCGTGCCGACGATGGGCAGCTCGCCGAGCATCTCCATGGTGCGACGCAGCGCAGTCTTTTGCGTTTGACCATCGGTGACCACAACCAGACCGGCCTGCACCACGCGCGAGAAAGCCAAGGCGTCGTCGGCCTCAAGCACCGGCGGTAAGTCAAAGATCATGATGCGGTTGCTATAGCGGTTACGCAGCTCGTTCATCAGCGCAGCGGCGGCTTCTGAAGACAACAGCTCGGAGGAGTTGTCGACTGCATGCTTGGCCGGCAACAGCGCCAAGCGGTCATATTCAGCCACGCGCACGATGACTTCCTGCACGGTGCAAACGCCACGCAGCACGCTTTCAACGCCATGGCGGGGTTCATAGCCCAGGCGACGATGCACCGACGGGTTGCGCAGGTTTAAGTCAACCAGCAAGGCGGTGCGACCGAGTTCTGCCGATATGGCGATGGCCAAGTTGATCGCCGTCAACGTATTGCCCTCGCCACTGTTGGGGCTCATGACGGCCAATGTGTTGGCCTTGAGGTGATCGAGGCGTTGCAGCACTTGCGTGCGCAGCAGCTTATAGGCCTTGCCCTGCGGACCCATGGCTTGCGGCGGCAGGATGTGCTCGCGCTCCAAGGTGTCCGGATGCAAAAAGGCCAGGGGCGAACCAAAGGTGCCAGTCTCCGCCGGATCGGGCTCGGGCGCCGCTTGAGGCTCATAGGCCGGCTGCGGACTGGTCGCCGCGTCAGCCGCTGCGGCAGCGCGGACCGCTTGTTCACTCTGCTGACGCGCCAGTTCCAAAGCTTTGCTTATACGTTCCATGTCAGTTCCCCGTCAGCCGACGTGCCGCAGAGCCGA
>CAIVTJ010000157.1 GCA_903908825.1 uncultured Pseudomonadota bacterium
GTACACCATCGACTCGTAACCGAACAGCGGCTTGCGCGAGAAGGTCGGCAATATCTCTGACACGACGCCGAAGGCCGGCAGGATCAGGATGTAGACCTCGGGGTGACCGAAGAACCAGAAGATGTGCTGGTACATGACCGGGTCGCCGCCACCGGCCGCATTAAAGAAGCTGGTGCCGAAGAAGTGGTCAGTGATCAGCATGGTGACCGCACCGGCCAACACCGGCATCACCAGGATGAGCAGGTAGGCGGTGATCAGCCAGGTCCAGCAGAACAGCGGCATGCGCAGCAGCGTCATGCCCGGGGCGCGCATGTTCATCAGCGTGACGATGACGTTGATGGAACCCATGATCGAGGAGGCGCCCATCATGTGCACAGCGACCATGGCCATCGGGAAGCTGTCGCCCCCCTGCAGCGCCAAGGGCGGATACAGCGTCCAACCGCCGGCCGGCGCACCACCACCCGTGAAGAAGGTGGACAGCAGCAGCAGGAAGGCGAACGGCATGATCCAGAAGCTGAAGTTGTTCATGCGCGGCAGCGCCATGTCGGCGGCACCGATCTGCAGCGGGATCATCCAGTTTGCCAGACCGACCCAGGCCGGCATCATGCCGCCGAAGATCATGACCAGCGCGTGCATGGTGGTCATCGAGTTGAAGAACTGCGGATCGACGAACTGCAGACCGGGCTGGAACAACTCGGCGCGGATCACCATAGCCATGGCGCCGCCGATGAAGAACATCAGGCCGGCGAACACCAGGTACAGCGTACCGATGTCTTTGTGGTTGGTGGTCAGCACCCAGCGCTGCAGAAAGCTCTGCGGCGCGCCGTGGTGATCGTCGTGTGCGGCATGGTCGGTGTGTGCGCTATGTGCCATGGTCGTCTCTATAAGTCGGATAACGGTTTAAAACGTAATGCGTGCGTGGGACGGCGGCTCAGCCGGTCTTGGCAGCAGCCAGCAGACGCGCCTGTTGCTGCGCCTCTTGCTGCTCTTTCACCCAGACTTTGAAGTCGGCGGGCGACTTGGCCTCGACCACGATGGGCATGAAGCCATGGTCGCGGCCGCACAGCTCAACGCACTGACCACGGTATAGGCCGGGCTTGTCGGCATCGACCTTGAACCACAGCTCGTTGACGAAGCCGGGGATGGCGTCTTTCTTGATGGCCAGCTCAGGCACCCACCAGGCGTGGATGACGTCTTGCGCGGTCAGCAGCAGACGCACTTTGGTGCCGGTAGGTACGACCAGCGGATGATCGACGTCGCGCAGGTACTCATGCACGGTGTGCACATCGATGGACGATTGCAGCTGGCGGGCTTCGTTGCTGTCGCGCGACAGCGTGGAGAAGAAGCTGACGCCACTGTCCAGGTAGTCATAGCCCCACTTCCACTGGTAGCCGGTGACCTTGACGGTGAGCTCGCTGCCGCGCGAATCGTCCAGCGCGATCAGCGTGCGTGCCGCAGGCACGGCCAGCACCACCAGAATGACCACCGGGATGATGGTCCAGATGATCTCGGCTTTAGTGCTGTGCACCAGCGTGGTGTCCGGCACGGCGCCATTGGATTTACGGAAGGCGACCAGCGACCAGATCATCCAGCCGAACACGAACACGGCGATGGCCACGCACCACCAGAACATGGACATGTGCAGCGAGTAGATTTCGCCGGACATGGACGTGACGCCCTGCGTCATGTTCAGCGTCCAGGCGGCTTGGGCCTGCGAGGCACCCAGCGTCGCGACGGCGGCGACCAGGGCAAAGAGCGATCGGTGTGTGCGAAGCATCGAATGACCTTACTGATTGAATCTGAAAAATGCCTAATTCAGGCCCCGAGGGGCGGAGACTCACTGATCCGCCCGACCAAGCCGTGCAGTTGCCGGGCCACCTCGCGCCGTTCGTCATCGGTCAGGAAAGACCCGATCTCGCAGGCACGGCCGGCGGACTCGATGAACAGGCGGCTGGGGTGATGGGCGATTGCAGCAGGCCGTAGTTTAACCCGTGCCCAGTGACGCGGAAACACAACTTGCGTCAACAAGCGGCCTTTTTTCGTGGTTGTGACCCGCACATCATTGTCTGTAATGAGAATGGTTTGCAGTCGATGCCTGCGATCGAGGCTGAGCTTGAGGCAAAACCCGACGGCGGCCATCTCTAAACCGGCAAACGGCAGGATGGGCCAGAAGCCGCGCAGCGACAGCGCCGCCGCGATGCCCAGACAGACGGCGCACAGGCTGCCAAAAAACAGCCGCGCCTGCGCGGGGCTCAGCGAACACCGGGGCGACAGGTCGATGCGTTGCGAAACGGCGTCCACGGGCTGGATTCTAACAAACGCCGCTAGCCGCCGGGCGCCCACGGCAACTCGCCCCAACACGGTTCCGGCAGCCGCTCGCGCAGCGCCTGCAGGTAATGCTGATCGCCGGTAAACGCCGGGTCGATGCGGTTGGCCACCCAGCCGGCCAAAGTCAGGCCGCTGGCGCGGATGGCCGCAGCCGTCAGCAGCGCGTGGTTGATACAGCCCAGGCGCACGCCCACCACCAGCAGCACCGGCAGCTGCAGCGCCACAGCCAGGTCGGCCATAGTGCGGCTGTCGTCCAGCGGTACCAGCCAGCCGCCGGCGCCTTCGACCACCACGGCATCCGCCTGCGCGGCGATAAGCCGGTA
>CAIVTJ010000158.1 GCA_903908825.1 uncultured Pseudomonadota bacterium
GGCCCCGACCCAGATGGTTTAGAGCCGCAGCTGCGCGCACTGGCCACAGGTCTTGCCAGCGATCGCATCACTTTCACCGGCCTGCTCAACGAGCAGATGAAGTGGGGTGCGCTGCGCGCTGCAGAAGTGCTGCTGCTGCCTTCGCATCAAGAGAACTTCGGCATCGCGGTGGTCGAGGCCTTGGCCGGTGCGGTACCGGTGTTGATCTCGGACAAGGTCAACATCTGGCGCGAGATTTCAGCCGATGGCGCGGGTTTGGTGGCACCGGACACGCTGGCCGGCACGACACAAACCCTGACCCACTGGCTAGCGTTAACTGCCGCGCAACGCGCCGCGATGGCGCAGCAGGCCCAGCAGTGCTTTGTGCAGCGCTTTCACATGGACGCCGCCGCAGCCAAGCTGCAACAGGTGTTAGACGCTCATGGTTAGCCCCAACTTCGCGCCTGATCCGCAGCTTCAGCCCATGACCAGTCTTCGCAGCCGCATCGGCCGTGCGGTGTGGGGCGTGGTCTATCTGCTGCTGTTCCGGCCCTCGCCACGACCGGCGCATGCCTGGCGCGCCGGGCTGTTGCGTTGCTTCGGTGCGCAGCTGGGGCCGCACTGCCACATCTATGCCGGTGCACGCATCTGGGCGCCGTGGAACCTGCGCTGCGCTGATGTGGTCGCCATTGCCGATGGCGCCGAGATCTATAACGAAGCACTGATCAGCATCGGTTCGCACGCCACGATCTCGCAGCAGGCCTACTTGTGCAGCGCCAGCCATGATGCCCACGACCCGGCCTTCCCTTTGATTGCAGCGCCCATCACCATCGGCGCCCGCGCATGGATCTGCGCTCGGGCCACCGTCATGCCCGGCGTCACCGTAGGAGAAGGCGCCGTGCTGGCCTTAGGTGCTGTGGCCACCCATAACCTCGACGCGTGGAGCGTGTATGGCGGATTACCGGCACGCAAACTCAGTGAACGACAAGGCAAGCCATGAGAGATGCACCGCTGACCGATCAAAAGCTTTCGCTGGCTGCCACCGAGTTTGTCTGGGACGTCGATGGCAACACGAACTCGCACGACTTGTTGCTGCAGCCGGTGCTGCGGGCCTTGGCGCCGCATAAGCCCGCACGTGTGCTGGACTTAGGTTGCGGCAACGGTGCGTTTACCAAAGTGCTATCGCAGCAGGGCTACCAGATGGACGGCTGTGATGGCAGCAGTTCAGGACTTGAGATCGCGCGACGCAATAACCCCACGCTGCAATTCTGGCAACAGGACTTCGGTCAAAGCCTGCCGGCTGACCGCGCCGGTCTTTATGACGCTGTCGTCTCGACTGAAGTCATCGAACATCTGTTGTTGCCGCGCGGGTTGTTGCAAGCGGCTATGCAAGCGCTGCGCCCCGGTGGCGTGCTGGTGCTCAGTGCGCCATACCATGGTTACCTGAAGAACCTTGCGCTGGCCTTGACCGGGCAGTTTGACCAGCACTGGCATCCCCTGCGCGATTTCGGCCACATCAAGTTTTTTTCGCGTGCCACGCTCACTGCGCTGGTGCGCGAATGCGGTTTTATCGATATCCAATACGCCACCGCGGGTCGCATACCAGCGCTGGCCAAATCAATGATTGTTAGCGGGAGCAAGCCCAAATGAATGACATGATCATGGTGACCGGCGGTGCCGGCTTTTTAGGCTCGCACCTGTGTGACCGGCTGGTTGAACAAGGCCGCGATGTGCTGTGCGTCGACAACCTGTTCACCGGCAGCAAGAGCAACATCCGGCATTTGCTCAGCTCAGACCGCTTCGAGTTTCTGCGTCATGACGTGACGCTGCCGCTGTACATCGAAGTGCAGCAAATCTATAACCTGGCCTGCCCCGCTTCGCCGGTGCACTACCAACACGATCCGGTGCAGACCACCAAGACCAGCGTGCACGGCGCCATCAACATGCTGGGCTTGGCCAAGCGCTTGCATGCGCGCATTTTGCAAGCCTCCACCAGCGAGGTGTATGGCGACCCGCTGGTGCACCCGCAGCCCGAAGAGTACTGGGGCAACGTTAACCCGATCGGCATCCGCTCGTGCTACGACGAGGGTAAGCGCTGCGCCGAGACGCTGTTCTTTGACTATCACCGTCAGCATCGTCTTGAAATCAAAGTCATGCGCATCTTCAACACTTATGGCCCGCGCATGCACCCCAACGACGGCCGTGTAGTGTCCAACTTCATCGTGCAGGCCCTGCGCGGTGAGGACATCACGGTGTTCGGGGACGGCCAGCAGAGCCGCAGCTTCTGTTATGTGGATGACCTGATCCGCGGCATGATGGCGATGATGAACAGCCCGGCTGACGTTACCGGTCCCATCAATGTGGGCAACCCGGTTGAGTTCACCATGCTCGAACTGGCCGAAAAGGTGCTGCACAAAATCGGCGGCAAATCCAAGCTGTGCTTCAAGCCGTTGCCCGGTGACGACCCGCGCCAGCGCAAGCCCGACATCACCAAGGCGCAGAATCTGCTGGGTTGGCAGCCGACCATCAGTCTGGATGATGGCTTGGACCCGACCATCGCCTATTTCCGCAAGCTGCTGGACTGCTAAGCGCTCATGCAGAACTCGACACCGGATGCATCGCTGCTGATCGTCATCCTGACCTATAACTCGGCAGGTGTGGTTGAGCGTACGGTAAGCGCGGCTCAGCAGGTCGGCTCACAGGTGCTGGTGGTCGACAGTCATTCGGCAGACAACACACGGGATCTGGCGACAGCGCTGGGATGCACCGTGGTCACGCGGGCCTTTAAGCATTACGCCGATCAACGCAACTGGGCGATTCAAGAACATGGCAGCGCTTACACCTGGCAGCTGCACCTGGATGCCGATGAAGTGCTCAGTGAACAGGCCATCGCCTCGTTGCGCAGCGCACTGGCCACGCCCGCAGACAACGACGGCTTTCTGCTCAAGCGCCTGACCTATTTTATGGACAAGCCACTGCATTGGGCCGGTGAGAACTCCTGGCATATGCGGCTGTTCCGTTCGGGTACCGGCGCCTGCGAAGATCGCCTGTATGACCAACACTTCACTTGCAGCGGCAAGGTCACGCGTCTGCAGGGCGTGATGCACGACCTCAATGTCAGTGCGCTCGCCGAATGGACCGCGCGCCACAACCGTTGGAGTGATCTGGAGGCCAGCGAGGTTGCACGGCCTGTGGATAATCCCGGCAAGCTGCAGGGCGAGCTGTCGAGCGACCCACGCAAACGTATACGTTTGTACAAGGGTGCCTATTACAAGCTGCCGCGCATCTGGCGCTCACTGGCCTACTTTTTGTTCCGCTATGTGCTGCTGATGGGCTTTCTCGATGGCCGCACCGGCTTTTACTACTGCTTCTTTCAGTCGCTGTGGTTCCGGCTACTGGTTGATGCCAAGTTGGATGAGGGCGCCGCGTCGCAGTCATGAAGATCGCGTTTCTGTGCGGATCGTTAGAGCCTTGGCGCGATGGCGTCGGTGATTACACCCGGCGGCTGGCTGGCGATTTGCAGGCTTGCGGACATCAGGTGCTGGTCATCGCATTGGCCGATCCGTTTGTCGAAAGCCTCGTCAGCGTGCAACACGAAGTCAGCGGCGTAGCCATCCTGCGTCTGCCCAAGACACTCTGGCAGTCGCGGCAATTGCAGGCTGTGCAAGCCGCGCTGAATGACTTTGCCGCTGACTGGGTCAGCCTGCAGTTGGTGGTTTATGCCTATGACAACCGGGGCCTGCTGCGCGACATGGGCCGGCAACTGCTGCGCCTCAGTGGCTCTGCCCGCCGCCATGTGATGTTTCATGAGTTGTGGATAGGTACTGCCGTGCAATGCGGGGCCAAAGAACGGCTGGTCGGCTGGCTGCAACGGTGGCTGCTGTTGCGTGCGTTTAATGTTTGGACGCCACAGCTCATGCACACCAGCAACCCGGTGTACCGTCAATTGCTGCAACGCGAGGGGCTGCACGCGCTGCCGCTGCGTGTGCCGGGCAGCATCGTCATCCAAAACATCAGTCATCGAGAAGCTCGATTGGCCTTGGTTGCACGCCTGGGCCTGAGCACAGAGCAAGGTCAACAGCTGTTATTGGCAGGTGTGTTCGGGGCTGTGCATCCTGAATGGGCTGACCCTGTTGTGCTAAGACGCTTGCAAACAAGCTGTGCCACGCAAGGTCGCCAACTCGTGTTGTTACACATGGGTCGCGCAGGCGTCGCCGGTAGCGCTCTGTGGCAGCAACTGAGCAGCGCGCTGGCGGGTGTCGTCCAACTTCACAGCTTGGGTGAACTACCCTCGCCCGAACTGTCTGTGGTGTTACGGGGTTTGGACATGGGCCTGGCAACCACGCCTTGGGCGCTGGCCGGTAAGAGTTCGACCATCGCGGCCATGCTCGAACACGGCGTGCCGGTGCTGGTCACCCGCCACGACTCACAGCTACGCGGTCAGAGCACACCCGAGCCGGACAGCCATCCGTTATTAATGCGCTATGTTGATGCCTTGCCCGATGTGGTGCTGCAGCCCGACGATTTGCGGCGCACGCCGGGTCTGGGCACGCCGATCAGCAGCACGCTGCTGGCCGATTTGGCGGCGGCCACTCAGCGGCGATAAAACCGCGCGATCAGCGTGGCCATGTTCAATTGCCACCTGCGACTGGCGACCCTTGCTGCGGGCATGGCATTTAGCGGCCCTTCAATGCTTTTCCAGAAGGCTTTGTCAGCTGCCGTGGGCGACCACGCGGCCAATGCTTCACGCACATAACGGCGGCGCCAGGGTTTGCGTGGGCCCAAGGCATGCGGCAGCACATGATCGCCGCGCGCAAAGCCCATAGCAGACTTGGGCAAAATGGAACACTGCACACCATCAGTCATCGTGATGGCTGCATTGAGCACATCCTGATCTGAGCAATCAAAACAGCCGGCAAAGCCTTTCTGAGAGAACGACTGGCCGTTTGTGAGCTTGGCCACGCCCAAACCACCGATGGCTTCGGCCATATGGTGACCAAGCAATTTCCAATTTTCGAGGAACTGCAATTGCGACCGGGAGACACCAACACAGCCGCCGTTGACATAGGCGTCGGTGGGCGATGGCCGCAGGTTGATATTGTACTGCGCGAAATAGCGCTGCCAGCCTATACGCCTGGGATGCGACGCCGACAGCGGCGAGTTGACGTCTTCGCACAAAGTAACGCCGCAACTGAGCCAGTCACCCACGAACTGCCACGGACGTACCAGACAAATATCCGGATCCAGATACAGCAAGCGCCCGAGACTCAATGCTTGCTCAGCAAACAAGTCGAGCATGAAGTCAGGCTTGATGTTGGTGAAGTGCGCGCTCGTGGTCATTGGCAGAAAGTACAGCGTGCAATCCGGGGCAACCTTTAAAACCGAGGCCCCCGGCCACATCGGCAGTTCCACCGGCTGCGCTGGCCTGGCCCAGTCTGGTAGCGCGCCGCGATAACCGGCGAACATACGGCCTTTGAAGCCTTGGTTATGCAACGAGTGCAACAAGGCGGCGACACCGTAGTGGTAGTCGCCTTCAAACAGCGTGCAGACGTCCGTAGTCATAAGATGTAAAGACTACAACCGGTCGGTTAAAGATCTGCGACAGACCCGGCTAGCGAATAGTCCTTACCGCGAACACGAAATAGCCACTTTGGCTGAGCCAGGTAAACAAGCTGGTCAGCAAGCCTAGCCACAGGACGCCAGCTGTAGTTGACACCGGCAACGCAAGGGTCAGCAGCACTTGCAGTGCAATGGCCAGCGGTATCATGACCACCGGATTGATAACGATACCCCGTGCAGCAGACAGCACATAGGAACACGCGGACTGCAAACTCAGCGCACCGGCAACCACAGCGATCAACAATTCCTGATGCAAGTTGGCGTAACGCGGCCCCAACACCCACAACACGTGGTCCGGAAAGGCAGCGACAGCCAGGACCATGACCGAAAGCACCAGCGCAACGCCCGCCTGCGAGCGCCAGAACCACAGGCTCAAGCGTTGAGGGACAGGCGGCAGCCGCGCAAAGCGCGGCACCAGCACCAAACTGATGACGGCCATCAGGACGTTGAACACCATCGCCAAGCGACCCAACGCGCCCACCTGCGCGACCGTTTGAGAGCTGCCGAATATGGAGATGATCCAGATGTTGATCTGTCCGGAAAACGCGTAATACACCGCACCGGGCGCCATGCGCGCAACCTGGGTCCGCATGTTGATGCGATCTTCAGCTACCGAGTCAGCACGCAGGTCAGCCTTATCGCTGGCAATGGCTCTTTGCCGGACGGTCACCCACATTTGCGCTAAACCTCCGGCGAGGCTTGCAATCCAGGCCACAGGCAACAGCAGCAAACCGCCTGCGCTAAGCACTACGCGCAGCCCCATACCCAACAGCTGCGTGCGCTGCAGCGGCCACAGCAGCTGATGGAGACGACCGACAGCTTCATAGAGTTGACCCGTCAGGGTGCTGATGAACAGCGGCAGTATGGAAAAGCAAACCAATAGTGCCGTGGGCCAGCTGGCGCCTTGACGCAGCAGCAGCAGACACAGCACAGGCAAGGCGACAGCGCCGGCGATCAGCGCGAACCGTCGGCGCAACAACATGGCACAGGCGATCACGGCCCCCAGCCGGCCGCGGTCCTGCCAGACCGAGCCGCCGCGTGACATGACCCATTGCGAGATGCCGCTGTCGGTCAACACAGCCAGCGTGCCTAACGTGGCATTGGCGATGGTGTAGTAAGCGTATTGGTCTTCAGCCAACAGACGGATGACGATGATGCCTGCGACGAACGTCAGTGCCTGCAACATGCCCTGCAGCACAGTGGTCGACAACAACTGTTTGAGTTGTCCAACGCGCTCGGGGTCGCGCAGATTGATCACAGCTTGGCAGGCAAGGGCTTTCTGAAAACCACGCCAACTTGGATCAGCAGTTTTTGTTGCCAGCCTGTCGGCAACCCTTGTGTCAACCGCTCGATCCGCTGAACCCATGAACGCGGCAAAACAGCCAGTAGTGCGGCCGTCTTAAGATGACCGTTAGTCAGCGGATTGACGAAATAGCTGCAGTGTTCAATCTGCAAACCGCACTGCTTGGCGAAGCGGTTGATCTCATCGGGGTATAGCAAAAATATGTGACCGTCAGCGTCCGGCTTGAATTGACCGCTCTCGTAAACAGACGGGTCGGGGCAGTCGGAAAACCTTGGCAAGGTGTTGCGCAGATAGGCCCCGTTAGGCGTAGTCATGATGATGGCGCCACCGGGTTTAACCAGCTCTGCAACTTTTGCCAGAAACTGGTCGGGGTGGGCCACATGCTCTATGACCTCAGTGATGAGTACTGCATCAAACGGCTGGGCAAACTGCAGTTCAAAGGCATTGCCAGCCGCATAACTGACCTGCCCATTCTGGTGTTTCAGCTTTACATAGTCGACCAGATCACTGCGCAGATCGTTCCATGTGACGTTGTAACCGGCCTCGGCCAGCGCCAGGGAAAAGTTGCCCTGGGCTGCAGCAATATCGAGTACGCGCGCGCCTGCAGGCACAGAGCGCTGCACCATCTGCAAGGTCTGGTGCTGACGCTCTGCATAAGCGTAGGCATAACCGCGATTGCGGATCTGGCCATAGACCTCTTCGCAATCGAAGGCATAGGCCGTATGCCAGGCTTGCGGCCAATCTGAAGTGGGAACAACGTGATGCATAAAGCGGCCGAATTGAGCTTATTTGGATCGACAATATCCGCGCTGATGATGACTCTATCGTGAAATATAGGGGCTTGCCATGAAGGCGGCGGCTGCCTAGTCTGCCCGCACAACACCCTCGCTGAGACTGCTCATGAAACCCACGCGTCGTGATTTCGTTTTAACCGGTAGCGCCCTGTTGCTGACCGGTTGCGGCGGCGGGTCTTCTGACTCTGCAACGACGCCGACGCCTACGCCAACGCCCACACCAACCCCTACACCCACACCAGTACCACCGGTGTCCAACCTCAGCGCTGAGATGACCGCGCTGCGTAACTTCGTGTCGGCCAATAGCACCGCCGCAGCCGACTTGCCGGCTCTGGCCACCACTGCCGTGTCCGTAACCTGGTCCACAGGCTTGTCATCCACTACCGCCGGGACCTCTCTAACCGCGGGCTTTAATGTTCCAGTCACGGACGCGCGCATCAGCCGCACCTTGCCCACGCAAACCGCTGCCAGTCTGCCGGCGTACCCGACAGCCTCCGGCATGCCCTGCTTGCGTGTGGACCGCAACTACAGCTGCAAAGGGGTTCAACGTTCGGTGGGTTCCGTGCAGTGGCTGCGCTTTCGCACCGATGCACCGGTCATCGAAATCATCGGCTGCTTATCAGATGGTGCGTATACCGCGCAGACCTTAATTGTTGACGGCAAGCTCGTACCTGCCACAGTGCTGCCCAGTTGCCGCACGGGATCGCGCGGTGGCTATAATTTCGGCGCACTCAAGATCACCTTTGCATCGCGCCAAATGCGTGACGTCTGGATCGAAACCGCACTGGCAGTAGCTTACTTGCGCTTTGACAGCGGCGATTTGCTGGAGAGTCCCAACGACTTGTCTGAGCCGCAAATATCGGTGGTTGGCGATTCGTACCTGCAAACTATATCGACCACTTTTTCCAATGGCGGTGCCATCGCGCTGGAGTTGGGTGCGCGACTGGGTATCAAGCGTGTTGCGACCGATGCCATCGGCGGCACAGGCTATTGGAACTCGGGTGCAGGCTTGGGCAACCTGAACGACCGACTCCCTGCACACGCTGCCGACAACTCTATTGTTTATCTGGTGATGTCCGGCCTGAACGACTATGGCGATGCGGTCAGTAATAACTCGCTGGTGTGGCCGTCGCGTTCACAGTACGAACAAGGTGTGCTGGGTTATCTGCAAGGCCTGCGCAATGCACAACCCAAGGCACTGATTGTCGTCACTGCCCCTTTTTGCCCCATCGCACCGATGTCTGACTCCAACTACGCCTCTAACCCGGCCACCAACACCAGCACGCTGGGCGACTTTCTGTACAAGGCGCAGTTGTTTAAGGCCAGCCTCAGCAGCCTCGCGGGCCCTTGGATTTACATCGATGTGCTGATGGGCGGCGGTTGGCTTAACTCATCGGGTGCATCGGGCGACATCACCAACCTGCAATGGTTGACGGGCGGGACCGCTGGTCCGGGAACCACCGCCACCTATAAGCCGGGCAATACCAACGGTGGTGGTGGTGGTGGCTTTGGTGGCATTGCCACCGTGCCGGTGATTTCAGGCGGTCGTTACAGCCAGGCCCCACAGATTGCAGCCAGCGGCGGCAGTGGCAGCGGACTGCTGCTCAGTTCAACTATTAATACCGCCGGGGTTATCACGTCGGTCAACATCATTGTGCCCGGCAGTGGTTATAGCAGCGGCGGACTGCCCACGCTGGTCATCGACAAACAATTTGAACAGACGGCAGCGACTTTGGGCACGCCGACATTGATCACTGGCATCAACCCCAACGGGGAATACCCGTTGCAATCTTTTGCGCCACCGGGCACTACGCCAGCAGACCTGAACAACATCTACAGCTTGCTGTCGTTAGACAAAGTGCATCCGTCATCGTTGGGCGTGCAGATGATCAGCACCCGCCTGGCGCGCAACATCCGCGCCGGCCTGTTGGCGCTTTAACGGCTGATCGGCGCTTCAAGTACAGTCATCTGCTTGAGGCCGTCTATACGCCAACGATGCAGGCCACTGTGGGCGCCTTCATCGTTATGCCACAGATACAGATTGTCATTGACCTGAACCAGCTGTGGGCTGAACGCGTTGCCTGCGGTTTCAGCCGCAGCGTTCGTACGGTTTAAGTGGGCGTACAGCGGTTTACCGAACTGCCCGACAAACAGGCCGTTGTCATAGTAGTGCAGCCATTGATTGGCTTGCCCGCCGTTCCACGCTTCGCCATGGTAGCCGAACACAATCTGCTTACCCTGTGCCATCGCCACATTACCCAGATACTGCACACCGCGGGTGACGTCATATTGGCCGGTCGCTTGCACCACATTGCCTGCGGCATCGACCAGCCACGGCGCCGTAGGGCTGGCACGCCATTGCCACTGGGTCGAGCCTGCTATCAAGCCACCCAGATGAAAACCAAGCGAGCGGCCGGGGTTATAGCTGACGATAAGACCGCTTGCGGTGACCGGATAGGAAGCCTCGTTGATGCCGTTGATCAAGGGCACGTCATGGTAGTAGGGGTCGTTGGCAGCCAGTGCATTCACACTCGCTACAGACTGCGGTGCATCCCACTGCGGGTTACCGCTGGCATCAAAGCAAGTCAACTTACGTTGATAGAAGGTCAGTGCATTAAACCTCTGCAACTGCAGACGCAGCGAGCCATCTGGTGCTAAACGTGTCCCCAAGTCCACGCGTATGCCGGTAAAGCGCAGGCCGTTGCTGGTGAGCTCGGCGATCTCTGTGTTGCCGCTATCGAAACGGCGCAGCACACCATAGGTGCGGCCGTTAGACAGCGTATAGACCGATTGCAGACCTTCGAACTCACCGCGATACAGCGCAGGCACTGCTGTGGCCCAGTTGCGCACCAACAGCCAGGATTGACCAATGGGCTTGGTGTAATCGACAGCAAATTCATAAAAGCCGCTGAACACACGAGACGGGTTGGCCGGGTCGACGGCCAGCACATAGTTGTGTACCTGATAAGCGATCTGCTCAAGCACTGCGCGAGCGGGCGAGAAGTGCAGGTTCCGGCTGTTACCCGGGTCACCGAGCCAAAAGGAACCATCGGGCTGCACGGCGATATAGGTCACGCCTGCCGACAACCAGAAACGCTCAGTGGTGACCTGCGGTCCACCACTACGATAGCCTCCGGGCTGGCCCAAGGACCACAGTGCCCGTCCGCTGCGGCCTTCAAAGGCTTTAACCTGCTCAGCATTACTGTCGGCCACCAGCACAGACGAGTCCACCGGCGACACCGCCAACGCGACAGGCGCCCACGCGCCGTCGCGGATCTCTGTACTCAGCTGCCACTGCCCGCTGCGCAACTCGTAATGCTGAACGACCTGACTGCCTGTCGGACCAGCCAGTACCCACAACGAGTCGTCGGCCGCGACGGCTAGATTGCGAGGGTTACTGACCGCAATACGACCTAATTGACGGCCATCGCGCTTATCGAGCAAGCGCACCTCATTCAGCGGTGCGTGCGCAATGAACAACAAGTTGCCGCGCTGCTGCACAGCAAGTCCCGTAGGTGCGTTACGAAAGCCCGTGCCGTACTCAACATCGGTTTGATCGTAGTCAATGGCGCTGATCCAGCGATTGCCCCACTGTGCGGGCATAACATCCCGACCCGTCGCGAACCGGTATTCGGAGTTATCGGTGATAGACAGTGCCACGACAAAGCTCGCCGGCTCGCGGGCAAAGCTGCCTTTGGGGGCCAACACACCGGTGTTAGCAAAATAGACCAGGTTGCCGTCTGTGGCCACGAAGCGGAACAGGCGGCGATAATCATCATGGCTTAAGGGTGTCTGCCGCTGCGCGTCGGTGGCCCGGAAGCGGTGCAGCGCATTCTGCTGTTCGTTATAGCCGACCGCATAAAACCCGTTACCCGCTTTATCGAAAGCCATGTCGTTAATCAGATTGAACGCCCGATGCTTGCTGCTGCCTGTTTGATCGGTAGAGGTGTTACCTATGACGCCTTCCCAAACATAGCGGACATCATGAGCCAGCAACTTGACCGTGTAGCTACCCGTAGCGGGCACAGCTTTACCGTCATCGTCCAAACCGTTCCACAGTATGGCCACTGGGCCGGCATTGAAGCGCCGGCCGCTCCAGATCGTGCGCACCAGACGTCCTTGCGCATCAAAAATTCCGACGCTGGTGGTCGATGCCACAGGCAGCGTTAAGGTGGCCATGGCAGCGGATGCGGTTGCTGCAAAGCACAAGCTCAAAGCGATAGCGCCGAGCGTCGCCAGCCCCCTACGCATGAAGCGCACGGCCTTAAGCCCGGCCGCGTGCAGTGTTGATGAGGTTGACGATACCTGCTGTCAGCGTCGCCAAGGTATGGGCAGAGGCGTTTTTAAGTCCACCGGCAATCAGCGCTGCGCGCGCGGCAGACATAGGGGTCAGCTCAAGTACGGCGTTACCAAAAGCCGTTGCATCATCCGCATCGCAAAACATGGCACAGCCTCCCGAAACCTCTGGGTGCGGCTCGCGTTGACTGCAGATCACCGGGCATCCACACGCTTGCGCCTCGATGATCGGCCAGCCAAAACCTTCAAACCGCGAGGGAAAGACTAGGGCCGTGGCATGGCTGTAAAGTTGCCGCAGATCA
>CAIVTJ010000159.1 GCA_903908825.1 uncultured Pseudomonadota bacterium
CGCTACCTCTTCGATAAATACGTCTATGAAGCTCAGCGCCGCGACAGCGTCGCTCACCAGAACGGAGTCCATCAGCCATGAATTGCCTCTCTAACCCCTTGCGCCGTGTGGCCTCACTGGCTGCCTTGGCTGCATTGGCCCTCTACGCTGCCCCGGCTTCGGCGACGCTGATCGACTTGGGCCCGCCTTATAGCGACACAGCGCCGGTTATCGGCAGCAGCTTAAGCGTGACCGAGTTCAAGGCACCGACGGCTGGTGTGGTGACGCTGACCGTCATCGATGACAACCTGGGCGCCCTGTTGCAGTCCCTCGAGACCTACATCAGTACCAACGGCGTCACGAAATACACACTGACTGGCCCGGGTTCACTGGTTTTTACGGTTGAGTCACAACAGCGTTTCGCAGCATCCATCTATGCTGTGGCCAAGCCGTCGCCCGGCTATGGTGCCTACGACCTCAGGGTCGACTTCGCTGCGCAAGCGGTGAGTGTGCCTCTGCCGGCCGGTGCGTGGCTGTTGGTTTCGGGTGTTGCGGGGCTGACGGGCTTGCGCCGTCGGCGTCGCGACGCCCAGATGTCATAGCGTCTATTTTTTTGTCTAGAGTGAAATGCAATGGTCATACATTCCGCGCGCATCCGTCACATCTGCCTGAGCTTGGCCACGGCGATGTTGCTGCTGGTGACAGCTCTGGCGCCGCAGGCCGTTCGCGCCGCAGACCTCGAACCCTATCTGCTGCAGCCCGGTGACGTGCTGCAAATCTCGGTCTGGAAAGAACAGAATCTGCAGACCGAAGCGCTGGTCCGCCCGGATGGCGGTCTGACCTTCCCGCTGTCGGGTGAGCATCAGGCAGCTGGTTTGTCTATCGATGCGCTGCGGCTGGCCATCGAAGAACGTCTGCGTAAGTTCATCCCCGACCCGGTGGTCACCGTGTCGCTGCGCGTGCTGGGCGGCAATCGCATTTATGTGGTGGGCAAGGTCAATCGCCCTGGCGAATATCCCTTCAGCCGTCCGCTAGACATCATGCAGTCACTAGGTCTGGCCGGTGGCGCGACGCCGTTTGCCGCTTTGAATGACATCCGCATCCTGCGCCGCGAAAACGGCAAGCAGGTGGCCATCCCGTTCAAGTACGAAGAAGTTGAACGCGGCCGCAACCTTGATCAGAACATCCTGCTCAAGAGTGGTGACACGGTGGTTGTGCCGTGACATTTACCAAAGCCGCCGCCCGTCGGGCAGCGGCCGCCATAACGTGCGTGGGCGCTGCTTGGGTCGCACCTGCGCACAGTACTGACTGGTCAATGGTGCCCAGAGTCGACCTGTCAGAGCGCTATGAGCAGAACGTTGGCCTGCGCGCTGTAAATGCCTTTGGCGGCAACTCAACGCAATTGGGCCTGAACTTGAACCTGAGTGGTGCCAGTGAAGCCACGTCCTACTTTTTTGAACCGCGCGTGGCTTTGCAGCGCTATAGCAGTCGCGGCGATCAGAACCCCGACCGTGACGAGCAACGCGCGCACATGGGCTTTGAACACAAGGGCGAAACCAGCACGGCGTCAGCTGATGTGGCCTTGACCCGTGACTCCACGCTGACCAGTGA
>CAIVTJ010000160.1 GCA_903908825.1 uncultured Pseudomonadota bacterium
ATGACATCACCGTCTTCGAGCTTGAGCTCGGCCTTGTCGCTGTGCGCGACCAGCACGCCGGCCTTGGCGCCAAAATAACCGCCCAGACGCGGCGACACGGTCTCGAGGCGCAAGCCCATGCCGGGGCCGGGACCATTGCCGATCTGCATCCGGCGTTCGATGACGCGCTGTTCGTTGCCCGGGCCCTGCATAACAATCTGCATACGGCGCATGCCGGGCATGTCGGGCATATCAGCAGCAGGCGGCGACTGCGCCATGGCGGGTGCGGTGATGATGAGGCTGGCCGCCAACAAGGACCAAAGAGGCGTGTTCATGACGAGGTCTCCGGGTGGGTGTTGCCCGTTTAACGCAGCGGGCCTGCATCAGTTGACTGCCGCAACGTGAAAACGTTCGCGCCAGCCGCCCGCAAATTGCTTAAGATGCGCTCCCCCACCGTGCCGGTGTGGCGAAATTGGTAGACGCAGCAGATTCAAAATCTGCCATGGGAAACCATGTGTCGGTTCGAGTCCGACCACCGGCACCAATTCGAAAGCCGCCCCTGAGCAGTCAGGGGCGGCTTTTTCGCTAAGGGACCTTGCTGATCTGGACTCAGATCAGAAGCTGAGCTTCGCCGCGATGAAGAACCGGCGGCCCATCACATCGTAAAACCCCGTGTTAGTCGTACCCATACCTGCGTTGGGTAGAGAGTACGACGTGGGGGCTGTGCAACCCGCCACCAGGCCAGTGCATAGCCCCTTTAGATCCGTGCCCTGCGGGAACCCGTTCGACACAGTCGTGAGCACTGGTTGCTTATCGAGCAGATTGTCGATGCCCGCACGGAGCGAAATCGTCTGGTTAATGTTCCAAGAGGCTGACAGGTCAAACGTGTCATACGAATCTATTGCTTGAGCCGAAGACGGCACATAACTGAGCAACACACCCTTACCCGTCGCGACAACACTCTCGTCGTGCGCGATGGTAGCCGCCAGGCTTGCGTCGCCGGCCGCTATCACCGGCGGCAGATGCCGCCACCGCAGACTGGCGCTAAACCCATTTACGTTGTAGCCCACATTGGTGAGCAGACGAAACTTATAGGCGCCGCCGTTGAACCCGCTAAGGGTCGGTCCCAACGAACCCTTCCATTCGATCCACGGATCGAAGTCGGCCTTCGACGCCTTGGTCTTATAGGACTGAAGCATGGAGCCCTGCACGCCGAACGACAGGCCGCCGGGAATGTTGCCTAGGCCCAGATCATCAAGCCGTGCGCGCCAGTTGAGGGTGAAGTCCACGCCCGAGGTGCTCACTGCACCCTGATTGGAGTAGGACAGCAGCGTACTCTGACCCACACCCGTATCGGCGGAGCGCGGAACACCCTGGCATCCCAGTGAGTCCGCCTGGGCCTTGGCCTCAGCGGCAGTGGTCACCAGCACCGAGCCATAGCACATGAACTGAGCGTAGGTGGCCGAGTACTGCAGGATCACATCGCTGATATCGATCTTGTACCAGTCCACGGTCGTCGTGATGTTACGCAGCCACGGATTTTCAAACGGAGACTGGAAGACCAGACCTGCCGTCATCGTGCCAGCCACCTCGGATCGCAGATCGGTACTGCCGCGCTGATTGTTAAAGCCGGAGTTGCCGGTCACGGTCTGCGCCTGTGTGTTGTAGTAAGTGTAAGCAGTGCCACTAAGCGGATTCGCGTTCAGCGCGTCCATCTGCGCGACGCAGATCAAGCGCGCGCTCTCTGCGCCAGCAGCTGTCTGACCGGCCGCAAGAGTCGGCGTCTTGGAACCCGCAAAGACGTCGTAGAGCAACTGCGTTGCGTTCGCCACCGTAAACGCGCCGCCGGCGCCAAAGGGCGAGTTGGACCGCAAACTGCACGGATCACCGTAAGCAGAGGCAGCCCCCGGACCGCCCTGCTGCTGCGGTAGGAACATCTCACCCAGATTCGGCGCACGCGTCGCGCGGTTATACCCGCCGCGAAACCGGATGCGGTCGGTGATCTCTACGTTGGCCAATGCCTTCCAGGTCAGTGTGTGGTCAGTCAGGCTGTATTCAGAGAATCGAGCGCCCAACTCCAACTCAACCTTCTTAACGAAGGAATCCTGAAGGACCGGGACCAGCGCCTCTGCATAATATTCATGCGCCTTCGTCTGGGCATACATGTAGCCCGTGGGCGAGATGCCGACAGCCTGATCGAGGATAGAGGCCGAAGATTGCAGAATGTCCGGGGTGAACTGCGCGGCATTACGGCGGGACTGATAACCGGCCGCAGCGCGCACTTCGCCGGCCCACGTGTTGAACAAGCCGCCTTGCAAGTTCAACTCTAAGACGTCTTGCTGCGTCGTCGTGCTTTCCTGCATAACAGCCTCCACCGCATACAAGCAGTCGGCTGAAGCCGCGGCACCGCCATTAAAGACGGTGCCGTAGAAGCCCGTGGTGCAGGGAGTGGCAACTGAGTTGAAGCCGCTGTTGGTACTACTCAAGTTGCTGCGGAAGGTGCCGTTGTAGCCGTAGTCAGGGCTTTGCACCACCGCGCGCCAGCGCTCCAGCGATACGCTGCCAAAGGTCTGTGCGGCGGTCACGCTTTCTCCACGTGAAACATACACTTCAGCCGTCCAGTCCTTCACCGGCAAGTCCAACGTAACGCCGGCATCGACCGTCCAATTGGTCAGTAAGTTATCCGTGCGACGCTGATCGAAGCCGTTGTACTGAAAGACTTCGGTAACCCAGCCAGCAGTCAGTGGGTTGTAACAGTTGGTTATTACGCCGACGGCGCAGGTCTTCAGGGCAGTAGTCCCTGTACGGCTGTTCAACAACATCGCCAACTCCGGGGTAACCGGATGCTGAGCGCCTTTGGCGCCATGAGCGATGAAACTCGGGTTGGCGTATGCGGCCGGAACGATGAGCCCACCCTGCGCGATCTGCGTAACGATCGTCGGCGTCAACGTTAGCGTCGGATTAATCGGGCTATCGGTCACGGCGTTATACGGAACAGTCGCTTCCCATCCGTTGATCAATGTGTTCCTACCCAGATACGTTTCTGTATGGCTCTGGGCGAAGCGGCCGCTGGCTTTGAAGTGCACCGTGTCTGTGATGTCGTAACCGAGCGTACTCATGAACGAATATCGAGTCTGCGGGTAGCTGGAGTAACGACCCGTCTCGTTGAACTTCAGATTTTGAATCACTGGAGCCAATTTAGTGCCCGCGGTGGCGCACGCCTGAGTGTTGCAGTAGGTATTGTCGTAGGCAGTCACATAAGCGTAGTTAGAGCCGTCGATGAGACTCTTATCAAACGTTGATGCGTTGTTTCCGGCTGGCAGGAAGATGTGGCCATTACTCAGGAAGCGGATGCTGGCGTTAGCGCCTGTGCCGGGATACGCGAACACACCCGTGTTGGCGTTGGGGTCGCGACCCTGCGAGTTAACGATGTTAGCCAGGATTGTCGCGCCGGCACTTCCGCCCACGTTAGTGGTTTGCAGGTTGGTGCCCGTGTAGTAATCACTAGGGCCCATGAAGAAACCGAGGAAGTTGCTGGGAGTACCGGGATCTGCCCAAGCGTCGGTATAGAAACGGCGGTTCTTTTCGTAAGCGCCCTCACGATCATAGTACTCGGCGCCGAAGGTCACACGACCACGGCCGCTGTTGAACTTGCCACCACCCAACAACGAAAAACGCATTTCCTGACCATCGCCTACTCCGGCCAGACCGTACTGGCCATCCATCTTCAGACCCTCATAGTCACGATTCAAAATGAAGTTGGTCACGCCGCCGATGGCATCTGCGCCATAGGTGGCCGAAGCGCCACCAGAAATAATCTCCACGCTCTTAATCATCGAGGACGGGATGCTATTGGTATCCACTTGCATCAGTGCGTTCACCGGCGTGACGCGACGGCCATCGGCCAGCACCAAGCTGCGGTTGGAGCCGAAGCCGCGCAGTGACACTGTGGAAATCCCGGACGTAGCGATCGCCGAGAATCCCACGGACGTAGCGCCTGTCTCGGGCGTGACGGCCGGGTTGTAGTTGGGCAATTGGTTTAGATACGACTCAACGTTCAGCCCGGCGCGAGTTTCAAGGTCTACAGCATCTACCGTGATCAGCGGGCTGTTGGCCTGGGCGTCACGGCGCAGAATGCGCGAACCGGTGACGGTGATCTCGCTGAGCGTGACCTCGTCCGCAGCCATCACTTGTGATACACCGCCCCCGGCGATAGTCAGAATCGCGGCAACCACCGCACGTACAGACGACTGTTGTAATGAATTTTTCATGCCCACCCCTAAACTTGGTAAAAAAAAAGAGCCAAGTGCGCTGTTGTTATGGTTTTTGGCGCACCACTCAAAGGTTCAAGGAAAAAAGGAAACAAGAACCCCCGGCCTGAAGCCGGAGGTGTTTCAGTCGATTAAGAACTTATCGACTGACCTGAAGACTGGCCCCACCACTGGGGCCTTTAGCGGGGCCGCTGCCAAGGATGTCTCCACTAGAGACGAGCTTGACCCAAAGCGCACCGTTGCCCTTGTAGTAAGACGTGGTGCTGGCAGCACGCAGCGCATCTAAGCTGACCTGCGCATCGCCCAACGATGCCGTGGTGAATCCAGGTAGCTCGAACATCACCCAAGAGCCCGCATCCAACTCTCTGAGGCTGATGCTCACAGAGGGTCTTTCGGTGGTCACCTTGTATTCGCTGCCCGCACGCACATTGGTTTCACCGTTGGCGGTGAACTCCTTGCCATTGCGGCTAAGAACAACTGGCGGAGCCACTACAGCTGCGCGTGTGCCTCTGATTCGACCACCACCCGGAGCAATGGCAAAGACAACAGGTGTAGCAACAGCGGCCCTGGGGGCGCCAGCACCAGCACCAGCACCAGCGCCAGCACCAGCAGCAGCAGCAGCAGCAGCACCGGGACCGGCTGCTGCGGCACCAGGACCGCCACCGCCACCACCGCCGCCGAACCCGGCCGCACCACCACCACCGCCAACATTCATACGACCAATATCGCCCTTGCACACCACGGCGTTCCAAGTGGGCCGGGGATCGCAGGCTTTATCTGCGTCGATGCCGCCATTCATGACGATGTAGGAATTGCGAACGCCGGTAATGGTGCCGTCCTTATCGTTGAACACGGCGGTCTTGTAGACCGTATTGCCGTAATCATCGTTGCTCCAACGATTGTCGATCGGCGGGAAATACACCGGCTTGGCGTTGATGAATGTGGAACGCTGTACGGTGTTGTTGGAGCTCATACCGAAACTGGTGAACAGCAGGTAGGAGATCGCACCGGTCTTACGAGTGGCGTTGTCCTGATAATTCACGAAGGTGTTGTTATCGAGTTCGTGATGGTAATCGTAGAACTCGTAAGCACGGATCGGGAAATCTGCGACCTCGGGGTGCGGCAAGCTGCGACCTGCCTTCTTTTCTGCAGCCGTTGTGGGGTTGCCGATGTTCTGGGTCTCGCCCACGAACCGCGAGTCGACCACCCGTGACGTATAAAGTGAACGCCCTGAGTTGGCGGATGCTTGCGTGAAGCCGATACCGTTATCGGCCATCTTCAGGTTCTTGTAGAGGCGAAACTCACCGCGAGCCCAAATGCCGCTGTTGCGGTTCTTGTAGCCGGTGTAATCCTCAACGACCGACTCCACTTGATCGCTATTGGCGTCAGCGGGATTGACGAGGGAAATAAACCCACCGACGGCGAAATGGCCATCGGCTCTGGGGGCGCGATCGCCCATAAAACCATCAAAGTTTGAATGCGCCGTGTTGCCCTTGAACTCACGCACCTTGGTGCGGCGTGGCCAAGTGGCTTTGCTGATATCCGTGCCTTCAAACTGCCCCATCGGATGCTCAGGGAAGGCCAACCAGAAACCGGTCGAGTCGGAACCCGCTGCGACGTTGTCGCGATAGGTGTTGTCTGGATTGGTGATCCAGAAAGACGACACCGTGTTATCCGAAGGGATCAGGACATCCTTGGAGTCCTGTCCCGTCAGATTAAAGTTCGTGCCGGCCGTCGCGCCAAACGGGGCAAGGTTGGTCGGGTCGCAAGGCTTGGATGTGTGGCACTTGGTCTGGATTGCCAAGTTATGGACAAACTGGTTGCCAGTCTCGATGCCGTCTTCCATGAAGAAGCAGTGACCCACGGTGTTGTAGGTGACGTTGTTCTGCACCTGCAGGTTGTTGGTGCCGTGCACCGTCACGCAGCGATTGTAGGTATCGTGGATGGCTGCGTTACGGATGTACTGGCCCTTGCCTTCACCGACCAAGTGCCAGTGAATGGGATAGCGGGCAAGCGTCAGGTTCTGGCCCATGCGGTTGAGCTCGACGCCTTCGACATACATGTGACTCGAAGGCATGGCCATGATGTGGCCACCGAAGAATGACTGTGCCGCGTCGGATGAGGCCTGAATCTTAATGTTGCGCGTCAGCAGTCCCACTTCACCGCGCTGATCGATGTCGAAGGTGACCTTGCCGTAGTGCATGTAGTCGAGTTTGGTGTCGAGCGTGACCGTGTTACCGCTAATGGCGGCAACAGTTCGACGCTCTGCCTGACGCGGATCAAAGTCCGTGGATGCCAGGACAATCTCATCGCCGACGCGCCAGCTCGACGCGTCCAACAGCTGAATAACACCGGCGCCGGCAGCGGCTGTCGCGGACAGCTTGGTCCACGCGTTAGTGCGGTCACCGTGCAAATTCAAAGTGCCGCCTGAGAGCATGATGCCGCGATCGCCCATACCACCCATGACGTTTTCGGCTTTGACGTTGTCGGTCAGCGTGATAGTCGCTTTGCCCGTGTAGGGTTTGGCTTCAGTGCCTATCGCGAGCTCACCGTGCAACATGATCCACTCAGTGGTCAGTTCCAACTCGGCGTTGTCCGCGAAGGTCAGTTTGCCGTCGATGGACAGACCACCCAGCGCCGGCGGACTGACGTCGAGGATCACATCCTTGTCGCGCCCGATGGTGACCTTGTCGCCTGCGATGGGCACCTTACGGTTTGGCCAGGTGCCAGGATCAGACCAGCGACTAACGGACGGCGACTCTGCCGCTGTAACGACAACGACTGCGCCGACGAGGAGGACGGTTGCAACCGTCAAGGCAAGAAACGCTCGGTAGTGTCTGCTCACGGCATCAACCCCCTCGGTTTTTTTATTTTTATAGATCGACTTGAAGCACGCTCAGTGGCAGCCCCCAAGACTCAACGCTTGGATCATTGAATTTTCATTGATAGGTCGAGCAACCTATATTGTCAAGCGCTATCCGTCTGGCGCGAGTTATTCAGGGCGGTGTGCTTTACTTGAGGCGCTATGGTTGTCGCAGTTTTTAGGCCGCCGTATACCGGAAATCCTAAGTCCATGCCCGCGATCCGAACCATCGGCCTGTCCGCGCTGGCCGCCCTGCTGACCGCCGCGCTCGCTTTCGCCGCCGACATCACGGGCAACGCCGAGACAGGCAAAGAATTGTTCAACAATTCTGGCTGCGTGGCTTGCCACGGGGTGACCGTAGAAGACACCGCAATGGTGGGACCCAGTCTATTCGGTGTCGTGGGGCGCAAGGCTGGCACTGGCAAGAGTCTGCTGGGCCCCAGCGAGAACCTGAAGAAATACGGTGTGATCTGGAGCGCCGCGTCCCTGAACGAATGGCTGCTCAACCCGGACGCCAAGGCGCCAGGCACGGCGATGATCGGCATGCTTCCCGATCCGCAACAGCGCGCTGACGTGATCGCCTATCTCTCTACGCTGAAGAACTAGCGTGGCGTAATGCTATGCAGGATCAACCTGGCGCAACACTTCAGGGTAGTCCCTCAGCCCGGGGTCAGCAGGTCCCGCAATTCAGCGTCTTCCAACCCCTGCAACCCGGCCAGCACCTGTTCCAGCGGCTCGGCCTTGCCATAAAAGTAGCCCTGGCCGCGCTCCACACCGATCTGCCGCAGTTTTTCAGCCTGCTCGGCACTCTCGACAAACTCAGCCACGGTGTCGAGACGAAACGCCTGCGCCAACTGCGTGACGCCGCGGATGGCCGCCTCCGAGCGCGGATCGGTCAGCAGGTCTCGTACAAAAGTGCCATCGATCTTGATGCGCGTCACCGGCAAGGTGCGCAGATAAGCCAGTGAATTGGCGCCGGTGCCAAAGTCATCTAAAGCCACGCCGAAGCCGGCCTCACGCAGCCTGCGCATCATCTGCGCCGCCCAATTTAAGTCAGTAACCGCCACCTGCTCGGTGATCTCCAGCGTGATCAGTTTGGCCGGCAAGCGAGTCCGGCGCAGACCTTGAATGACATGGTCGACAAAGGCCGGGTCACAGATCGATGCACCCGACACATTGATCGACACACCCACGCGCCGCCGGCCGACCAGCAAGCGATGCGGCAGCAGCATGGACAGCGCCTTATCGAACACATAACGGTCGATCTCGGATAACAGCTGGTAGCGCTGCGCGGCATCGATGAAGTCTTTGGCGCTATGAACAGTGCCGTCTGCATCGCGCAGCCGCAGCAGCAGCTCATACCCTATCGGCGCCTCCGAATCATGCAGCGAGACGATCTTCTGCCCATAAAGCAACATGTCACCGGTGCGCAGCGCCAAGCGCAGGTCGGCGGCGGCATACACCTCTTCATGACGGCGCATGATGATCGAGTCTTCGGTGACGTGAACCTCGACACGGGCGCGGCCGCGCTCCTTGGCCAGCCCCAGAACCAATTCGGCTGACACGAAGGCTTGCGCCAATCGAGTCGACAGATGCCGGCTTTCGGCGATACCGCAGCTGGCGGTGACTGCGCTGCAACCGTCGACCTGCACAGCGGCCACCTGCTGCAGCAACTGCTCGGCCAGGGGCACGGTGGCCGCGGCAGCGCGATCGGGCAGAAGCAAGGCAAAACAGCCACCGAACAGGCGGGCGACCACCGCGCCCTGACTCTTGCCCAGCTCCTGCACTAACTCGGCCACTGCTTCGATCAATCGATCGCCGGAGGCAAAGCCATAGACCTCATTGACCGATTGCAGCCTATCGATATCGACCAGCAGCAGGCTGCCGTTACCCAGAGGTTCGCGGCGCAGCGTTTCTTCCATGCCTTGGCGATTGAGCAAGCCGGTGGCGCGGTCCAGGGTGGCCTCTAGCCGGCGGATCACGGCAGTGGCGCCGATGCGCTGCAACAGCGCCTGGGAGGCCGAACCCAAGGGTGACGCGCGCGGCGCCAGATAGGCCAGATAGGCCGGCACACGGCCCCCGCAGCAACTCAGCGGCAAAATCAATATACGGCAGTGCGCCGAATCGTCCTCGATGCGCAGCGGTTCTTTCAAATCTGCCGGCAACGCCAGCAATCGTTCGCGCAGTGTCAGCATTTCCAGCAACACAGCCGACGCCAGCGGCGTTGCGATTTGCCGGTTCACTTGGATGCCGCGATGCGGCACCAGCACCATTGCGTACTGGCTGTCACTACCGGCAAGGCCGGCATCGAGTAAATCTTCGAGGGTGACATCACTGTCGCGTTGCGGCAGCAGCTGCGCAGCCGAGGCCGCCAGCAAGGCGTCTACATCGCGGGCGGCCAGTTCGACCGCTGCCAGTTCCTGGCGCAGGCACTCCAGCGCCGGCTCTAGTGCGGCCAATGCCGCCTGCGGCGACTGTTGCGCGTCGCTCTGCAGCAGCAAAACCACAGCGCCCAGCAGTTGCCGCTGGTCCGAGAGCAGGGGTCGCAGCAGCAAGTCTTGATCGTTACCCGCAGCACTGCAGATCAGAGCATCGGGCGCAGGCGTGGTGTCGTGCCACGCCTTGGCCGGGAAGAGTTGTTCCGTGCCTGGCGGCACCAGCCCCCAAGTCCCTGCAGCCCGCAAGCCGGACCCGGCCAGCAGCAAACCCCGCAGACGCGGCTGCAGCGCCTGAAACAGCTCGCCATAACGGGCACACACATCATCAAAACGGGCTGCGGGGACTGCCATACCCGGCAGGATAGTGCCGCTGCCGCACGACCGGTGTGACCTGCGTCGCAGCGGGGCCGGCAACTGCTAGGCTAGTCAGCCATGAGCAGCCTCACCTATTGCAGCCATTGCGGCCAGCGCACCGTTACCCGTATCCCGGAGGGAGATCACCTGCCCAGGGTGGTCTGCGATGGCTGTGGCATCGTGCATTACCAGAACCCGCGCCTGGTGGTCGGTTGCGTGCCCGAATACGACGGGCGCCTGCTGTTGTGCCGGCGTGCCATCGAGCCGCGTTCGGGCTACTGGACCATTCCGGCAGGCTTTCTCGAGAACGGCGAAACCATGGCGCAAGGCGCAGCGCGCGAGGCCCAGGAAGAGGCGCTGGCCGCTGTGCGCATCGGCTCACTGCTGGCGGTCATCGACATCCCCGAGGCGCATCAGGTGCATGTGTTCTACCGGGCCACACTGCCCGATGGCCAGCATGGCGCCGGGATTGAAAGCCTGGAGACTGCGCTGGTGACGGCTGCCGACATCCCGTGGGCAGACATCGCCTTCAGTTCGACCCGCTTTGCCTTGGAGCGCTACCTGGCTGATCGGGATGCGGGTCTGGAGGGGTTGCACACGGCCTCGCTGGCGCGGCGTCCAGACGGCGCCTGACAGCGGTTGTTGTCGCAGCGACTGCTCGCCACAGCCTGTGCCGTGGCACAATCGCGCCTTCATCGCATTCGAGGGATCAGCATGACGTTTGTCGTCACCGAAAATTGCATCAAGTGCAAGTTCATGGACTGTGTGGAAGTGTGCCCGGTGGACTGCTTCCACGAAGGCCCCAATTTCCTCGTGATCGACCCGGATGAATGCATCGACTGCACGCTGTGCGAGCCCGAGTGCCCGGCACAGGCTATTTTTTCGGAAGACGAAGTCCCCGAGGGTCAGAAGGCCTTTCTGGCGCTGAACGCTGATCTGTCGCGAAAGTGGCCGGTGATCTCCGAAAAGAAACCGGCGCCCACCGATGCCGCCGAGTGGCAGGACAAGCCCGACAAGCTGAAGCTGTTAGAGCGCTGAACCCGACGAGGGCGGCTCAACGCGTGGCGTTGGCCGCCTGCAGGTGTTTGAGCAAGTCGGCCGGCGGCAGATAACCCGGCACAAGCTCACCGTCCGGCAAAATCAGGCCGGGCGTACCGCGGATACCCAGTTCACGCCCCAGATCCCACTCGCGTTGCACGGGGTTGGCCGAGCAACTGGCTGCCTTGACGGCCTCGCCACGCTTGGCACGGCTGAGCGCGTCGGTTTTATTGGCCGCGCACCACACATTCTCTGCACGCACCCACGACTCAGTCGCCGGACCGCTGCGCGGCCAGGCCAGATAGCGCACGCGCACACCCAAACGGTTGTAGTCCGCGATCTGGCTGTGCAGCCGGCGGCACCAGGCGCAATCGACATCGGTAAATACGGTGATGGTGTAGCGCGAGTCTTTGGGCCCGTAGACGATCATGTCGGATTCGGGCACATCACCGATCAGCCGCGTGCGCAGTTCGCGCCGGCGCGTCTCGGTCAGGTTGGGAAAATCGGCGGCTTCAGTGACTTTGAACAGGTCACCAGTGAGCACATATTTGCCATCAGCCGACACGTAAGAGACTTCAGCGCCACGGGTCAACTCATACAAGCCGGGCACAGGGGTGGCGCGTAGGTCCTCGGGCTTAGTGCCGGGCATCTTGGCCGCCAGTTCGACCCGCGGATCGGCCTTTTGCAGCAAAGCCGGCGCTGCAGATTTATCGGCCGCACTGCCCGCCGGCAGCTGCAACAGCAGCAGCGACGCCAAAACCAGAAAAACTGTTTTCTTCATGCGCGATGCTCCGTGCGGCGCGTTGTGCCGCACTGCTCCGATACTAGCAGTCAGCCGCGCGGGTGATGCTTGCCGTGCATTTCTTTGACCCGCTCTCGGGCCACGTGCGTGTAAATCTGTGTGGTCGACAGGTCACTGTGCCCCAGCAGCATCTGCACCACGCGCAGATCGGCGCCGTGATTGAGCAAATGCGTGGCAAAGGCGTGCCGCAGCGTGTGTGGCGAGAGGTCCTGCTCGATGCCGGACTTGCTCGCATAGCGCTTGATGATGTGCCAGAAGGCCTGGCGCGTCATGCGATCGCCGCGGCGGGTGGGAAACAGATATTCGGTGGTGCGCTCGAGCAAAATCTCGCCGCGTGCGCCGGCCAGAAAGTCTTTCAGGCAGCGGATCGATTCATCACCCAGCGGAATCAGCCGCTCACGGCTGCCCTTGCCGACGATGCGGATCACGCCCTGGTTGAGGTTGATCTGGCTGTACTTGAGGCTGACCAATTCCGAAACGCGCAAGCCCGTGGCATACAGCAGTTCGAGCATGGCGCGGTCGCGGCTGCCCAGCGGATCCATGACGGCGGGCGCATTGAGCAAGGCCTCGACTTCATCTTCAGACAAAGAACGCGGCAACGAACGGCCGATCTTGGGCATGGCAATGGCGGTGGTCGGATCTTCCGTGACCAGACCCTCACGGCCCATGTAACGGAAAAAACGCCGGAACGAGGACAACTGCCGTGCCGTCGAGCGCGGACGCGCGCCGGCTTCGGCGCGCCAGGCCACAAAGCCTAAAATATCGCTGCGCTGGGTGTCGCGGATCGGCGTGCCGCTGCGCGCCAGCCAGCGCGACAAGGCCACCAAGTCAGCACGATAAGCGGCTAGCGTGTTGGGGGAGAGACCGCGCTCCATCCAGACGGCATCGAGAAAACGCGTCACGACCGGATCAAGCTCGGTGGGCATCGAATCGGCAAGCTCGGCATGTACGGCAGACTGGGTCACGATGATTCTCGGCTGGATTTGAAGAATGTGCCGGCAGTATGGTCAGTACTCCGGCAGCACCCTGTGATCGACATCACAGCAGCGACATACCAATTAACATCTTGTAGAGACAGTTCACATCTTGACGCCCCGCCCACCCCCCGCTGCGCCCGCCCGCCGCCTGAATCGGCTTTTGGCGGCCGTTTACACGGTTTATGCCGCGCTGATCTTCCTGCTGCTGGCCCTGGCAACCTTGCTGGCCGCGCTGCTGCCTGGCCCGCTGGGTAAGCGCCGCGCCCGCGTACGCTGCGGCGCAAGGCTATTTTTGCGCTGCGCCGGCATCGGTCTGCAACTGCAGCAAGAGCAGGCCTTACCCGAGGGTCCCTGCGTCGTTGTCGCCAACCACGCCAGTTATCTGGATGGACTGGTGATGCAAGCGGCGCTGCCGGCACGCTTTGCCTTCGTCATCAAACGCGAGATGGACTCGGTACCGCTGGCCGGAATGCTGCTGCGACGGATCGGCGCCGAGTTCGTCGATCGCAGCCGCGGTCAACGCAGCGCGCGGGATGCGCGGCGCGTGCTGCGCACCGCCAGCAGCGGCGCTTCGCTGGTGTTCTTTCCGGAAGGCACTTTCGAAGCACAGCCGGGGTTGCTGCGCTTCCATGCAGGCGCGTTTGTCGCCGCCGTCCGTGCCGGCAGCCCGGTGGTGCCAGCCGTCATCAGCGGCACACGCGATATCTTGCAATTGCAGCGTTGGCTGATCGTGCCCGGCACTATTACCGTCAAACTGCTGCCCGCCTTGCCGCAGCCCGAGCTCGCGCCGGACGCGGCCGTACAGTGGCTGCGCAGCCAGTCGCGCAGCCACATCCTGCAGCATCTGGGCGAACCCGACTTGGAGGTTTAAGGCCACCCGATCAGGGCTGCAACAGGCGGCTAGAGCGACGCACCCGGCTGTGGTTAACTGCGCGCCCCGCTGTGGCGGGTGCACCCTGGATATCGAGACACGAGAGAGACGATGAGCGATCGTGACGTAATGGCCTATGACGTGGTGATCGTGGGCGGCGGTCCGGCAGGACTGTCGTGCGCCATACGCCTGAAACAGCTCAAGCCAGCGTTGACTGTGTGCGTGATCGAAAAGGCCTCGTCTATCGGCGGGCATCTGCTCTCCGGTGCGGTCATCGAACCCGGGCCACTGGATGAACTGCTGCCGCAGTGGCGTGCACAGCCTCCGGCCATCTGCGTGCCGGCTGTGCGCGATGAACTGCGGCTGCTGACCCGCCGCGGCCATATCAACCTGCCGGTACCACCCCAGCAGCACAATGCCGGCAACTTCATCGTCTCTTTAGGGCTGCTGGCACAGCAACTGGCGCAGGCGGCAGAGGAACTGGGCGTCGATGTATTCGCCGGCTTTGCGGGCGCACAGATGCTGTATGACGGGCACAACGCCGTCATGGGGGTGCGTCTGGGCGATCGCGGCCTGCAGGCTGATGGCAGCCCCGGCCCGCATTACGAACCGGGTGCCGACTTGCACGGCGGCGTCACCGTACTGGCCGAAGGCTGCCGCGGCAGCCTCAGCAAAACGCTGATCGAGCGTTATGCCCTGGATGCGCACAGCTCACCGCAGACCTTTGCGCTGGGCCTCAAAGAACTCTGGCAGCTGCCGGCCGGACGCGGCGAGCAGGGGCTCATCCAGCATTCGCTGGGCTGGCCGCTCGATAACAGCACTTACGGCGGCAGTTTTATTTATCACCTGAACGATGACCGGGTGTACGTCGGTTTCGTCACCGGGCTCGATTACAAAGACCCGCGATTAAGCCCCTTTGAGGCCTTTCAGCAGTTCAAGCACCACCCTTCAGTGCAGCCGCTGCTGCAGGGCGCAGAGCTGGTGGCCAGCGGCGCGCGCAGCATTGCGGCCGGCGGTTGGCAGTCCATGCCGCAGCTGGATATGCCCGGTGCGCTGCTCATCGGTGACGCCGGCGGCACACTCAACTTCCCCAAGATCAAAGGCGTGCACCAGGCGCTGCGCAGCGGCCTGTTGGCCGCCGAGCACCTCGCAGCGACCGGTCAGGCGCAAGGCTTCGACGCACTGTGGCGGGCCTCGGTGGGCGGCCAGGAACTGCGCAAAGTGCGCAACATCAAGCCCGGTTTTCGCGGCGGGTTGTGGCTGGGCATGGCCAATGCTGCGTTAGAAACCGCCACCGGCGGCCGTACACCTTGGACTTTGCGCAACACCGCCAACAGCCAGATGACCTTGCTCGACGCGCAGACGCCGCCGGACCGGGGCTGGGTGGAGCGCACGCTGGCGCCGCGTGACCGGCTGGCCGCCGTGTTCTTTGCATCGACACAGCACGATGAAGCACAGCCCGTGCACCTGAAGGTGGCAGACACGCACCTGTGCGCCACCCGCTGCGCCAGCGAGTACGGCAACCCGTGCACACGCTTCTGCCCTGCCGGTGTATACGAGATGGTCGATGATGGCCAGGGCAGCAAACGGCTGCAGATCAACGCCGCCAACTGCGTGCACTGCAAAGCCTGTGACATCAAAGACCCTTACGAACAGATCACCTGGACCACGCCCGAGGGCGGCTCAGGCCCCAACTACGGAGCGATGTAAGCCGCGTGAAGTCCGAGCGCAGCAAACCTGAGAAAGCCGGTCGCCTCGCCGCCCTGCGCGAAGCCCTGGATGAAGGTGCCGTGCGTTCAGCGCAGCGGCTTATCGCCACGCTGCACCCGGCTGAAATCGCACAGCTGCTCGAATCGCTGCCGCCTGCACGCCGCGAAATCGTCTGGGAGCTGACTGACCCGGAACTCGATGGCGATGTGCTGATCGAACTCAGCGACTATGTGCGCGATGAACTCATCAGCGAGATGGACGCACAGGAGCTTGCGGCCGCAGCCGAGAACATGGAGGTCGATGACCTCGCAGATCTCATCGACAGCCTGCCCGAGACGGTCACTCAGCAACTGCTGCACAACATGGACCAGCAGGACCGCGAGCGTCTGACGCGCATGCTGTCGTGGCCAGAGGACACCGCCGGCAGCC
Source organism: uncultured Pseudomonadota bacterium (assembly GCA_903908825.1). Lineage (GTDB taxonomy): Bacteria > Pseudomonadota > Gammaproteobacteria > Steroidobacterales > Steroidobacteraceae > ZC4RG30. Next base: position 15,733 of record CAIVTJ010000160.1, read on the forward strand.
TGATGAATACCGATACGGTCAGCGTGCGCGCTGATGTGTCTTTGGAAGTTGTGCAGCGCTATCTGCGCATGCGTGGCGAACTGCCGGACAAAACCGACCGGCTGTTCGTGGTCGATCGCGTCGATCGCTTTATGGGCACGCTGACCCTGTCACGCCTGCTGACCGAGGACCCCGACCGGCTGGTCGGCCACAGTCTCGATACCGAAGCACCGCGCATTGCACCGGAAACCTCAGCGAGCGAAGTGGCGCAGCTGTTTAAGGCCCGCGACCTGGTGTCCACCGCCGTGGTCGATGAAGCAGGCCGCTTGCTGGGCCGCATCACCATCGATGACGTGGTGGACGTCATCACCGAAGAGGCGGCGCACGAAGTCATGGCCGGCGCCGGTCTGCGCGACGAAGAAGACGTGTTCGCTGCCGTCGTGCCCTCCACCCGCCGGCGGGTGATCTGGCTGGGCATCAATCTGGCTACCGCCTTTCTGGCTTCGTTTGTGGTCAGCGCCTTCGAAGGCACCATCGAAAAAGTCGCCGCGCTGGCCGTGCTGATGCCCATCGTCGCCAGCATGGGCGGCATCGCCGGCACGCAGACGGTGACCTTGATCATCCGCGGTATCGCGCTGGGTCAGGTGCAGTGGCATGACGCGCGCTGGTTGCTGCTGCGCGAAATCGGCGTAGGTGCCATCAACGGCGCTTTGATGGCCGGTGTGGTGGGCTTTGCCACCGCCGCCTGGATAGGCACCTGGAAGATATCCGTGGAGCGCCTTTTCGAGTACAGAGACGCGTAAAGAGAGAGCAGTCACTTCTTCGTCACGCTGACGAAGCTTCTCTTCCAACGCCTCCTTTTCCGCCACTGCAATCTCGGC
>CAIVTJ010000161.1 GCA_903908825.1 uncultured Pseudomonadota bacterium
CCCGCGTGCTGCCTGAAGCGCAGCGCGAGGCGCTGTTGACGCAGATCCCGGCAGGGCGCCTGGGCAGCCCAGCTGACATCGCTGCGGCCGTGCTGTTTCTGGCCTCGCCGGCGGCCGGCTACATCACCGGACAAACGCTGTCTGTCAATGGCGGCATGCTAATGCCTTGAGCCCCGGTGGCTCAGGCTGGCACGACGCAAGTCCTTCACCTACAATACGCCGCCCGGCAGCCTAGCGTGCCGGGCACACGGATCAATCGCACAGAGGGTTACAAGCAGATGAGCAGCGTTGAACAGCAAGTAAAAGCCATCGTTGCCGAGCAGCTTGGCGTCAAGGCCGAGCAGGTGACCAGCGACGCGTCCTTCGTCGACGATCTGGGTGCCGATTCGCTCGACACCGTAGAACTGGTGATGGCGCTGGAAGAAGAATTCGAAATCGAAATCCCCGACGAAGACGCCGAAAAGATCACCACCGTTTCCCAAGCGATCAGCTACATCAACGATCGCCGTAGCAAGCCCTGATCAGGGTTTTGCCACCGTGCGGCGCGTACAGCGCCGCCGCTGACTTCCGGAGTTGCGTTTGAGTAAGCGTCGAGTCGTTATTACGGGCATGGGTATCGTGTCCCCCGTGGGCAGCACCCTTAATCAGGCCTGGCACTCGGTGGTCAACGGTATCAGCGGCATAGGGCCCATCACACGGTTCGATGTGTCGGCTTTCCCGTGCCAATTCGGCGGTGCTGTCAAGGACTTTGTCCTTGAGCAATACCTGCCCGCCAAAGAAGCGCGGCGCATGGACGAGTTCATGCACTACGGCATCGCTGCCGGCGTGCAGGCCATGGCCGACTCCGGGCTCGACCTTGCGCGCATCGACCTGGACCGGGCCGGTGTCATCATGGGCTCCGGCATCGGCGGCCTGCAGACCATCGAAGATCAACACAACGATTTTCTGGCGGCGCAGAGTCCGCGCAAGATCTCGCCGTTCTTCGTGCCCTCGACCATCATCAACATGATCGCCGGGCACCTCAGCATCCGTTTTGGGCTGCGCGGGCCCAACCTCGGTGTGGTCACGGCCTGCACCACCTCCACCCATGCGCTGGGCCTGGCACTGCGCACCATCCAGTACGGCGATGCCGATCTGGTGTTGGCCGGCGGCTCGGAGATGGCCACCACCCGCATGGGACTTGGCGGCTTCGGCCAGGCCAAGGCGCTGTCGACGCGCAACGATTCACCACAAGCTGCCAGCCGGCCCTGGGACAAAGACCGCGACGGTTTTGTGCTCAGCGACGGTGGCGGTGCGGTCATGCTCGAAGAGCTCGAGCACGCCCGTGCGCGCGGCGCGCGCATCTACGCCGAATTGGCCGGCTTTGGCATGAGTGGCGATGCCCATCACATCACCGCACCGCCCGAAGACGGCAACGGGGCCTGCCGCGCCATGCAGATCGCCTTGCGCGACGCCGGCCTTAACCCCGGTGACGTGCAGTACATCAATGCCCACGCCACCTCGACCCCGCTGGGCGACAAGGCCGAAACCGCAGCCATGCGTCAGGCCTTCGGTGCCGCGGCGGCACAACTGGCCGTCAGCTCCACCAAGTCGGTCACCGGCCACCTGTTGGGTGCTGCGGGCGTGGTCGAAGCCATCTTCACGGCTCTGGCCATACGCGATCAAGTGGCCCCACCGACGATCAATCTGCACGAGCCGGGCGAGGGCTGTGACCTCGACTTCGTGCCGCTGGTGGCTCGTCAGATGGACATCGCTGCGGCCGTGTCCAATTCCTTCGGATTCGGCGGCACCAACGGTTCTTTGGTGCTGCGCCGGTTCGCAGGCTGACGGCACAGGAACCCACAGGCGCCATGCGCGCGCCCACTCTGCAAGTGCTGCCCGTCAGCTTGCGCCCGGGCATCCTGGCGACGCTGGCAGCCGCTTACCCGGATCGCTATCCCGTGCTGCTCGACAGCGCCGCACAGGGACCGTTGTCCCGTGCCAGTCTGCTGGCTGCATATCCGACCGCCAGCCTGAGCCTCGATGGTGCAGGCCATCTGCACAGCACCGGCAGCCCGAGGCCCGATGCCGGACCCGATCAAGCCGGATTCCTGACTGCGTTGGCCGCTTGGCTGGCCCGCGAGGGTGGTCAAACGGCCGGCGCTGAAGCTCTGCCGTTTCGCGGCGGCTGGTTTGTCTATCTGGGCTATGAGATCGCAGCCGAGGTCGAGCCACGACTGCGCCTGCCTGCCGGCGACAATCTGCGCGCCTTTGCGCTGCGGGTGCCGTTGGCTGTCATCGAACAACAAAACGGTCAGGCGTTCATCGTGGCCGAGGCCCAGGTACCGCCGGAGCAGTTGCAGCTATTGCAACACGACCTGGCCTCGACCCCGCTTTCGCCAGCGCCACAGCCGCTGCACATCGCCGCCATCCAGGAGGAAGACCCGGAGCGCTACACGCAGCGCGTGCTGCGCGCCCAGCAATACATTCTGGCCGGTGATATCTATCAGGCGAATCTGTCGCGTCGCTGGTCTGTGCAGCTGGCTCCGGGTACAACCGCCGGCCAGGTCTATGGCTTGCTGCGTGCCGCCAACCCGGCACCGTTTGCGGCGTTGCTGC
>CAIVTJ010000162.1 GCA_903908825.1 uncultured Pseudomonadota bacterium
CGTCGGCTTCTTGCAGAACAAGCCCCCGGTGCGCACCGAGACGGCAGCCCTGCTGCGTCAGTTGGGTGCCAGCACCGAGAACCCCAAGCTGCCACCTTGGCCCGGCGTATCCGTGCCCACACTGACTGCGAACGTACCCGAATGAACACTGATAGCCGACGTGACTTCCTGAAACTGGCTGCCGGCAGCGCAGCGTATTGGTCTGCCGGTGGTGTGATCAGCTCCGCCTTCGCTGCAAGCAACACTTCGCTGGTCACGTTACCGCTGGGCGATGGCCTTGCAGTCATCAGCGGGGGTGGCGGCAATGTGCTGGCCTTGCGCGGGCCCGAAGGACTGCTGCTGGTCGATGGCGGCACGGCCGCGCGCAGCAAGCAGGTGTTGGCTGCCGCGCTTAAAGCCACCGGCACACGCAAGCTGCACACGCTGTTCAACACACATTGGCATCCCGATCAGACCGGGCTTAACGCGCAAGCCGGTAGTGACGGTGCGCGCATCATCGCGCACGAGAACACGCGGCTGTGGCTCACACGCAAGATCACCACCGATTGGTTGCCCGCAGGCTATGGCCCGCTGCCGGCCAAGGCACTGCCCAACAGCAGCTTTTATACGCACGAGACGCTGAGCTTTGGCGATGAGGCTATCGACTACGGTCACCTGGGTCAGGCGCACACCGATGGTGATCTGTTCGTGCACCTGCGTAAGTCCAATGTCATGGCAGCCGGTGGCTTGGTCTCATCGGTAGGTTGGCCGGTGATCGACTGGCAGACCGGCGGTTGGATAGGTGGCCTGGTCGGTGGCATAGACCGCTTGCTGAAAGCCGCCAACGACAACACGCGCATCATCCCGGCCGATGGCGCAGCCATCACGCGCGCGCATTTGCAGGCGCAGCGCGATATGTATTTCACGATCTTCGATCGCTTGGTCAAGCTGCTGGTCAAAGGACTGGGGCCCGACGAGGTAGTCGCTGCGAAGCCCGCACAAGAGTTTGAAGCACAGTGGGGGCCGTCAGATGAATTCGTCCGCACATCGTTCAAGAGCCTGTGGGGCCATTACGCCCCCGACGCCTGAGGAATCACTATGAAGCTTGCCCTGACCGTTGCCGGTACCGTCGCTGCACTGCTTTTCATGGCCACTGCGCCGCAGGCTGCGCCCGCTGTCACACCCGCGGCAGCGCCGGCTGCAGCCGGCACCTGCCCCGCTTTCCTGAACCACGACTTCCGCAAGCTGCGCAGCAGCGGCAGCGTCAACATCTGCAAAGACTTTGCCGGCAAGCCGCTGCTAATCGTCAACACCGCCAGCCACTGCGGCTACACACCGCAGTTCAAAGGCCTGCAGGCGCTGCACGAAAAGTACAAAGATAAAGGCTTGGTGGTGGTGGGCTTCCCGTCCGATGACTTCCAGCAGGAAGCCAAAGACGAGGCCGAGACTGCCGAGGTGTGCTTTTTAAACTATGGCGTGACCTTCACCATGTTGTCGCCCACGGTGGTGACCGGCCGCAACGCCAACCCGGTGTTCGCCGAACTGGCACGCCAGCAGCGTCAGCCCGGCTGGAACTTCAATAAGTATCTGGTGACGCCCGAAGGCAAAGTCACGGCGTACTTTGATAGCAACGCCACGCCCGAGTCTGCGCAGCTGAACCAGGCCATCGGCGCGTTGCTGCGCTGAGCGGCTACTGCGCCTTGCGCGCCGGATCGTAATCCGCGCGCACGGTGTGTTTGCTGGTGGCTACTGCAAACTGCTCCGGATAGAACTGCGTAAACGTCCACTCCACCGCGCCATGTTTGCTGTGGCAGGCATAGCAGGCCTCGGTGCGCGGCAACGGCGCTGCTGCGGTTTTGCCGGCCTGCGGCGTACCCAAATCAAAATAGGCCCAGCCACCGTCCGGGTAACGCGCGCTGTCTTTCAGTGAAGCCTCGACGGCAACCACCTCGCCTTGAGTGCGACCCTGCTGGTTGATCGACTGCGCTTCCAATGCACGGCGAACCTCCAGCACAAACAGCGTGCCCTCGGGCCACACGCCGGTCTGCATGAAGCCGCGCCAGGCTTCCGGTTTCACAAACACATTGGTGAACGGTGCCGGCCGGCCTTCGCTCTGGCCTGCTGCGCCATAGGCCATGCCCAGACCGCTGGTCAGAAAAACCCACTGCCGGTAATCGGCCGGACGCTGCAAGGCGCCGCTGGCATCGATCTGCGGTGTATCGGCCGCAGCGGCCCCTGCGCACAGCGCGATGGCCAGCGTTGCCACGATGAACTGAGATATTGCTTTCATGCGCAGGCCTCTTCAGTTGTTGATGGCAGTGACTTTACCGTTCGCGCCGATCCACGCCCCACCATTGGCCAGCATGGCGCCTTGGTCACGCACAAACAGATGCCGCGGAATGTCGGCCAGCAAGGCATCGCGATAGCGCGGCGTGAACACCTCGTCATATACCGCGATCAGGGCAGCGGCATCTGCGATGCGCGTGCGCTTGCCCTGCACAGCCACCGTGATGGGATAGCGCAGCGTGGCGGCGACGGCGGCTTTGTCGCCGGCTTTGACGCCGCGCCAGAAGCGCGCCGCACCGGCGTTCACCACTTCATCATCGCGCACACCGATGGCGCCATAGCGCCGGCCCAGACTACCGCTGGTCGCACCCTCGGTACGCAGATACACGCTCAGCGGCTCACCCACTGCTTGACCGCTGGCATCGAGCTTGCGCCACTCACCTGCAATCACATCGCAGCTGAGCGGGCTGTCTCCATAGGTGTTGCCGGGATCGCGCTCGGGGAAGGTCGCGTCGAAGCGACCGGTTAACTTGCCGCCGGCATCCTGCTCTTGCAGGGTCAGGCGACTGTCAGCAGCCAAGGTGCCGTTCACGCGCAAGTCGCGCAACGAGCTGGCATAGGTATAGACGCCCTGCACCTGCGCACCGGAGAACACCAGCACCATGCGCACCTTGTGTTTGCCAGCCACGGTGCCGATGTAATTCCACAAGCGGCCCGGCTCGTCGCGCACACAGGCCGCGCTGGCCTGCTGCATCAGCAGGCCGGCAATCAGTGATAAGCCTAGAGGCTTACACCATCTGATCAACCTGCGTGCCCAAGTTGGTGGGGTCGGTTGCGGCGGCAGCGGCTTGTTGTGTAGCAGCATAGGTCACCGATTCTTGCATAGAGACGGTGCCATCCTGGTTGGTATCGGCGGGATCGTACTGTTTGATCTGTCCCGATGAGCTGCCGGAAGCCGCGGGCGGCGGTCCGTCGGGACCACGTCCGTTAGGATGCGGCGGGCGTGCAATCCCTAAGTCCTTGGCCTTGACTTCGCCGCTCTTCAGCGCAGATTCCACATCGGCCTTGGTAATAGAGCCGCTACCGGCTTTATCAAGCGCGGCATAGGTCTTGGTGGCATCGGCTTCCGAGACGCCCTTGGCCTGCATACCGGTGACAAACTCGTCCTTGCTGACCGAGCCATCCTGATTGGCGTCATAGGTCTTCATGAAGCGCTGTGCGCCGTGCGCAGCGGCCTTGGCAGGGTCAAAGGCCGGCCGGCCGCTAGAACCGGATGCGCCGGAGACTGCCGCATTCAAGGCTGAGTAATCCATATCTAATCCTTAGACCCATTGGTCCAGTTTATTGCCGAGTTTGTTCGAGGCGCTTTGCAATTGCGCTGCGGGGTTGTTGGGCGCTGCGCTGTAGAGCTGCGGCTTCCGGCTATCGCCCGTGCTGGCGACGTTGGCTTCGTCCAGAGCAGCATTAACCGCATCTTTTTCAGCGCGGACCGATGCAGGCTCTAGGACTTCGTTGACCGTCACAGCCATCTGCGGTGCGTTGACGGTCGTGGTAGTAGCCGTATTGGCCACAGCTTCATCCGAATCGTTGTCGTTGGCTGCCGGGGCCTGCACACGCGCTCCGCCACCACCACCACCACGCCCA
>CAIVTJ010000163.1 GCA_903908825.1 uncultured Pseudomonadota bacterium
AGCTTGTCGTTGCCGATCTGGTCAATGGCGCGACGCAAACCGCCCCATGAAACGTTAACCTGACCGCGCTCGTTCTTCGGACCGCCTGTGGCTTTTTCGTAGATGTAGTCGATGGTCGAATTGCGTAGGTCATCCCATGCGGCAACGCCTTTTTGGCCGCCCTTAAACAACGAATCCTTGACGGCTTGCAGATCTTCGACAGATCCGCTGACAACTGACTTGCGCCACGTCTGCTCAAGCGCAACAGCACGGTCGTTGGTCTTGCCGCGCTGCTTGACCAGCTGGTTGATGATGCCAGTGCGCTCAAACTCTTCGCCGACTTGGGCGCGAGCTTTTCGGGCGGCCTTGTACGCATCGCCACCAGCGCCATCGGTAACCTGGTCAATCACGCCTTTAACTTCGCTGGCGTAGTGACCTTGAGTGCCACCAGCACGGCCCTTGGCCACGGCAGCCTTGCGGATCGCCTCAACCTCGGCCAGCGACACCGGCTGACCTGTAGCCTCTAAGCCGTTCTCGCCCCTTCTGATCGCGCCAATCTTTTGCAGTCGGGCTTCGATGTACCCAACCTCGGTCGGGTCGATGTGATTGTTGAGGTAGTCGACCAGCCCGTCGATTTTGACCGGCCCTTGTAGCTCGCCTGCCTGTTCAGCTGTTTTGTACAGTTTGCGCACATTGGCCTGTGCAGAAGCCAGCCGACCGCGCAGAACATCCTGCACAGCACGGCCGGTCTGAGCCACGTCTTTTGCTGGCGCTGACTTGAGCGAGTCCACCGCAGTAGACAGCGCAGCGTTGTTGTCCAGGTCAATCTGCCGCAACGGGCTGCCAACGTCTGAGGATTTGGCCAGCTGCTCGGCCCGCAGCTGCAGCGGATCTCGCGTGACCATGCCGCGAGTTGGGGTCAGGCCGAACTTGGTCAGATTGGCCTCACGCTGAACGGCGATCGGATCGAGCGTTTTCAATTTGGTGGCATCACCGGCCACTGCTGCCAATGCTTGACGAATTTGCGCGGGCAGGGAGCCCCACTGCAAACCGTTGCTAGTTGCCCATTGCTGCGCGGCTGCCATCTGAGCACCGGCAGTGTTAGGGGCAGTGCCGCCAGTTGCCGCCCGACTCCAAGCAGACCCGCCAGCGCCAGCAGCGCCAGCAGCCGTTGCAGGCGCAGCGCGGCCCATGCCTGTTACGCCACGGCCCACGGAAGACATCGCTCCACGAGCTTCAGGAGCCAGCAGAGACATCGCAAGGTCAGGGGCCGCCCTAACTGCCGCCCCAAGCAACGGAGAGCCTGTGGCCTCTGCTGTGCGCTCTCCGAGGTAGTTGGCGCCTTCTGCCAGCTTCTGGAACGGCACGGCAATAGTCTGCGAAGCAACCTTGCCCGCCTCGCTGCGTGGTTGGTAGGTCAGGCCCTGCTGCACTTCCTCGATGCGCTGCGCAGCTGGTCGTCCTTCTTGCCCGCCAAACGCCGGAGCCAGCACGTTGTAAGCGCCCTGCGCCATGCCGGACAGTCCCGCTACGGGAGTCGCAATAGCGCCACTGGCCATCTGACCGATCGTCTCGACGTTTCCCCTAATCGGCGACTCGGCATACGCCAGAGCCTGTTCTTTGGCTCCGCCGAGGTGCGGAAATGCTTTGACGATCTCGGCATTGATCTGGGCATCAGACATCCCGTCAGGGAAGTTGATGATGCCTTCGCCCGGGACGTTGATCGGCTGCGGCATTACTTGATGCCCCCAGGTGTCCAATCACGCATACGAGGTGCAGCCCCCGTCCCCGCCGGAGATTGCGGACTGGGAGGAGCAGCCGGGGCTCCGGCAGGGGACGGAGGTGCAACGGTGCGGCCCGCAGTGCGATCGGCCATCTCTGCGATGACTTCGGTTGGAGCCTGCGCGGCCAAATCTGTTTCGTTGAGCAATGCCTCGACCACGGCTTTGTAAGCCTCGGGCGACTGTGCAGTCGAAAGCATGGCCCGAGCGTGTTCGCGGCTGGCTGCATCTGATGCGCCGCCACCTGATGTTGCTTTGACGTAGGCATTGAGGAACGAGGTGGTGCGAGCGTAGAAGGCCGCCAGCTTGGGGTCTGAGAAGCCTTTTTCACCCATCTGGACCAGCTTGTTCCAAGGCATAAACGAGCCACGGTCAACCGTCTCGCTGGCCTTAAGCGCAGCCTCGCCAAACTTCTTGGCTTCGCGCACGGAACTGGCGATCGCTCCTTCGCGCCGACCGGCCTCGCTGATTGCACGGTTCATCGACGTGAGCTCTTGTTGAGCGGCAACCAAACCTTGCGGACTGACCCCCTGCTCTTTGGCCATAGCTGACACACGGTTCTGGATGTCGCGCACATCCTTTGCGCCTTGAGCGCCACGGCCGAGACTGCCCATCACGTCCGATGGCTTCTTGCCAGCCAAGATCTGACCTGCGATCAGGTCTTTGCTGTCATCCGACAGGCCACCGGCTGCAGTCGCCTTGCGCGATGCCTGCTTGCTGGCCGCCTCGGCTTCGATGACTTTGACCTTGCGCTCCTCAAGCGCACGGCCTTTGTCGCGGTTGGCCATCTCGTTTTGGATATTCTGCTGCTGGAAGTATTGCTGGATCTGTTCGCGGCCAGACTTGGTGCGCTGCAACAGCGCGGGCAGGGAGTCGCCCAGGTTACCGGCCTGCACCATCTGGGAAGCCACCTTCAAGTCTTCTTCGCCCATCGCAGGCTTACCGTTGGGCAGCGTGGCCTTCTTGCCAGCCTCAATGGTCTGCATCACTTGCGGCAACAACGCAGCGTCGATTTCCTGCGGGGTCTTACCAGCCGCTTTCATCTGCATCGCAATTTGGGCCAGCGGAGCCACCATGCTCTCAACCATTTGGTGCTGGTGGTCAGTTAGCTTCATTTGATCTTCAAGCAACACATTTTGACCGTGCTGTGTGTCTTGAAACTCTTTCTGAAACGTCATGGCCTGACGAGGGTTGATCTTGGCCACCGCAGCGGTGAACTGGTTTTGTCCATCCGCACTGGACAAG
>CAIVTJ010000164.1 GCA_903908825.1 uncultured Pseudomonadota bacterium
ACCGAGGTCGCTGGACTGCTTATGGGCATCGACAGAATCGTAGAGCAGATGGGTCTTGAAGTGATGGGGCGTCGCGGTCGGCACGACCACCCGCGCGTGTTCACCATCGGCTATTACCACCCAAACAATCGGTTGCTTGCCTTGCGTCATCGTCGTGTCCCTTTCGACTGATGACGCAACATTAGAGCGTGATGACCGCTGATAGGCGCGGTCATCACACTCTAACTCTTTGTTTGGTCGCGTGATTCAGACCTTCGGTGATTCCACCTACGGTCATCACGCTCTAGGAGCCCGTCCGAGAAATATCTTGCCGACGCGGGTCGCAATTTGATTCTCTCTCTGTATGAACAAGACCTTTCGTCCTTGGGACATTGATCAGAGTTGGCTTATGCCATCGTCGTTGCATGACTTTGTGCCGCCTGGCCACCTGGCGCATTTTGTGCGCGATACTGTGCGTGAGGTTCTGGACCTATCTGCGATTTTTAGGTCCTACAAAAGCGCTCAGGGCCAGCCGCCTTATCACCCAGGCATGCTGGTGGCGCTGCTGCTTTATGGCTACAGCCGAGGCGTCTACTCGAGCCGTCAGCTGGCGCGCGCCTGCGAAGAACGTGTTGATGTGATGGCGGTGACCGGACTGAATCGGCCGGATTTCCGCACCATCAGTGATTTCCGCAAGCGCCATCTGGTGGCGCTGTCGGATTTGTTCGTGCAGGTGCTGCGGCTTTGCCAGGCTGCCGGTCTGGTCAAACTTGGCCATGTCGCGGTGGACGGCACCAAACTGCGCGCCAGCGCAAGCAAGCACAAGGCGATGAGCTACCTGCATATGGTGCAACAGGAGGCCAAGCTTGCCGCTGACGTGCAGTCCTGGCTGGAACAGGCCGCTGCGGCCGATGCCGCCGAGGACACCCAACACGGCACCGATCGCCGCGGGGACGAGACGCCGGATTGGATGGCCGACAAGCAGCGTCGGCTTGCACGCATCCGGGCAGCCAAGGCCCAGCTGGAAGCCGAGGCCAAAGCCGGACCTGATGCCTCCGATCCAGACGGACCCGGCCCATCCTCGGGGATGCAGGAGCGCGGCAACCGCCCGGTCGTGCCCGCCGACACCCCACCCGATAAAGCCCAGCGTAACTTCACCGATGGCGACAGCCGGATCATGCCGAGCGGCGGCGGCTTCATCGCCGGCTATAACGGCCAGATCGCCGTCGATGCCGCGCATCAGATCATTGTCGCCCAGCAACTCACCACCAATCCCGCCGACTTTGCCGCTCTGATCCCGCTGGTTGATCAGGCCCACCGCAATCTCGGCCGCAAGCTGCGCGAGGTCTCGGGCGACACCGGCTTTGCCAGCGAGGCCAATCTCGCCGCCATGGCCGAACGGCGGATCACCCCATATCTGGCACCGGGCCGTATCCGCCACGATCAAACCAACCCGACAGCCGAACGCGCCCTCAAACATAAACCGTTGATGCAAGCGATGGCCGATAAAATCCGCCGTGCCGGACGACGAACCCGCTACCGCCTGCGAAAACAGGTCGTCGAACCAGTATTCGGACACATCAAACACGCCAGAGGCTTCAGACAGTTCCTCCTACGCGGCTTGAACAAGGTCAGAGGCGAATGGGCAATGCTCTGCACCGTTCACAACCTCCTCAAACTGCATAGGGCGGAGGCTTGACGACGATCAAAACCGCAAAGCGACCCAACCGAAAATTAAAACAAGGGTCGAGAGACGGTGTTCTCGGACGGGCTCCTAGAGCGTGATGACCGCTGATAGGCGCGGTCATCACGCTCTAACTCTTTGTTTGGTCGCGTGATTCAGACCTTCGGTGATTCCACCTACGGTCATCACGCTCTAGCATATCATATCGTATCGGTAGTTTCCGGGCCTAGCACAGCCCCACGCGATGCCCCTATAGCTTGGCAAGCGCCGCAAGGATCCACCGTGACCCAACCCAGTTCAACCAGCACGCCACGCCCAGGGCTTGCCGCCCGCGTGCACGCCGTCAGCCATCCGACATCCCAGCGCCGCAAGGGCGTGTGGGCGATGCTCGGGCTCGGACTGATCACCGGTGCCTCGGATGACGACCCGTCCGGAATTGCCACCTACTCCCAGGCCGGTGCCGCCTTCGGCTTCGCGATGTGTTGGGTGATGCTGTTCTGCTACCCGTTGATGGCCGCGATCCAGGAAGTCAGCGCCCGCATCGGCCGGGTTTCGGGCACTGGCATTGCGGGCAATATCCGCGACCACTATCCACGACCATTGCTCTATTTTATCGTCTCGCTGCTGCTGGTTGCCAATATTATCAATCTTGGCGCCGATCTTGGCGCCATGGCCGACGCGCTGCGGCTGCTGGTGGGCGGGCCATCCTGGCTTTACGTGGTCGGTTTCGCGGTCGGATGCGCGGTACTGG
>CAIVTJ010000165.1 GCA_903908825.1 uncultured Pseudomonadota bacterium
CATTCTGGCGCGCACTGCCGGACTCATCGCCCACCTGTACGAAGAGCTGCAACAGCCCAGCGGCTTTGCGCTGACCTATCCGGCCCCGCGTGAACTGCAATACACCGGTGAGGCCGCCAAGTGATCAAAGTCCTGCACGGCATCAAGGTCATCGAGCAAGGCACGTTCATCACCGGACCGGCTGCGGGCATGTTGCTGGCCGATCTGGGTGCCGACGTCATCAAGGTCGAAGCGCCCAACGGCGGAGACCCCTTCCGCGCCTTCAAGGGCGGTTTGTACAGCCCGCACTTTCAGACCTATAACCGCAACAAGCGCAGCATCACCCTGGACGCCAAGAACAGCGAAGACCGCAAAGTCTTTGACCAGCTGATTGCCGGTGCAGACGTCTATATTCAAAACTTCCGTCCGGGCGTGGCTGAAAAGCTTGGCGCCGGTGCGGCACGTTTACATGAGATCAATCCGCGCTTGGTCTATTGCGCCATCAGCGGCTTCGGCTCTACCGGACCGCAGGCCGACAGCCCGGCTTACGACACCGTGGCACAGGCTGCTGCGGGCTTTCTGCACCTGCTGGTCAACCCGGACAACCCGCGCGTTGTCGGCCCGGCCATCGCCGATTCGCTGACGGGCTTTTATGCGGCCTATGGCATTTTGGGCGCTTTGATCGAGCGCGGCCGCACCGGTGTAGGCCGCACAGTTGAAGTCTCGATGCTCGAAGCCATGAGCCACTTCAATCTCGACTCGTTCACGCACTATCTGCAGGCCGACGAACTGATGGGCCCTTACAGCCGGCCGCGCGTATCGCAGTCCTATGTGCTGGAATGCGGCGACGGCAAGTGGATCGCGCTGCACATGTCTTCGCCGGAAAAGTTCTGGCAGGGCTTGGCCAATGCCATCGAGAACCCGCAGTTGCTGCAGGACCCGCAGTTCTGCAGCCGCGAACAGCGCATCGCCAATCAAGAGATCCTCATCAAAGTGCTGGGCGAACACTTCAAACGCCGCCCGCGCGCGCAGTGGTGTGAGCTGCTCAAGGCCCAGGACGTGCCGCATTCGCCGATGTATGACGCCGCCGAAGTGCTGGCCGATCCGCAGGTGCAGCATCTGCAATTGCTGACGCAGGCCATCCATCCGCAAATGGGTTTGTTCCGCACCATCCGCTCACCGGTGAGCTTTGACGGAGAACGCGCGCTGGAAGTCACCGCGCCGCCGGTGCTGGGTGAACACAACGAACAGATACGCGCTGAACTCGCCGCCGAGGTCGCCACACCATGAATGAAGCCTATATCTGCGATGGCATCCGTACACCCATAGGCCGTTATGGCGGCGGACTGGCCAGTGTGCGTGTCGATGATCTGGCCGCCATCCCGCTGACCGCCTTGCAAGCACGCAATCCGCAGGTCGATTGGACTGCCGTCGATGATGTGATTCTGGGCTGCGCCAACCAGGCCGGCGAAGACAATCGCAACGTGGCCCGCATGGCCTTGCTGCTGGCCGGACTGCCGGAGAGCGTCACCGGCATCACCGTCAACCGGCTGTGCGCCTCAGGCATTGAGGCCGTCACTCAGGCGGCTCGCGCCATCCGCACCGGTGAGGCCCAACTGGTGATTGCCGGCGGCGTCGAAGGCATGTCACGTGCACCCTATGTCATGGGCAAGGCCGACAGTGCTTGGGCACGCAACGCCAAGATCGAAGACACCACCATGGGCTGGCGCTTCGTCAATCCGCAGATGCAAGCGCGCTTTGGTGTCGACCCCATGATCGACACCGCAGAGAACGTCGCCGCAGAGTTCGCCATCGCCCGCGCCGACCAGGATGCGTTTGCGCTGCGCAGCCAGCAGCGTTGCGCCGCGGCGCAAGCGGCCGGACGTTTTGCACTTGAGATCACGCCGGTGATCATCAAAGGCCGCAAAGGCGACACGCGCGTCGAGCTCGACGAGCACCCGCGCGCCGACACCACACTCGACAGCCTGGCCAAGCTCAAAGGCGTGGTGCGCGCCGACGGCACCGTGACCGCAGGCAATGCCTCGGGCATCAACGACGGCAGCTGCGCGTTGTTGCTGGCCGGCGAAACAGCCGTGCAGCGCTATGGTCTGCAGCCCTTGGCACGCGTGGTAGCCACAGCTACAGCAGGTGTGGCACCGCGCATCATGGGCATCGGCCCGGTGCCCGCGGTGCGCAAACTGCTGCAGCACACGGGGCTGTCCATGGCTGACATCGACGTGATCGAACTCAACGAAGCGTTTGCCGCGCAGGCGCTGGCGGTCACACGTCAACTGGGACTTGCCGACGATGATGCACGGGTAAACCCCAACGGCGGCGCCATCGCGCTGGGTCATCCGCTGGGTGCCAGCGGCGCGCGACTGGCGCTGACAGCCGCCCGGCAACTGCAACAGACCGGTGGCCGCTATGCCCTGTGCACCATGTGCATAGGCGTGGGTCAGGGCATCGCCATGCTGATCGAACGCGTCTGACCAGCAATCAGACGCCCGGTTATCAGAGGCGCAGCAACGGCCGCCACCACGGCGTGCCGGCGATGATGATCAGCAAGGCCGGGCCGTAAAGCCCCAGAGCCAGCCGATGGCGGGTCACATCGTTGCCGGCCTTGCGCACCAGCACAGCCGCCACATGCACCAGCACGATGGCCGCAACCATAACCAGCGCATGCGTGAGCCCGACAAAATGCTGCGCTGAGCCGGCCTGCAGACTGCCGGCATTGCTGCGCTCTGCCGTCGTCAGCGGGTTCAAGCCCAGATACAGCGCGGCACCGCCCAGCAACTGCAGATCAACGGCAATGGCAAACAAACGGGCCTTCAGCGCCACGCCCGTGCCCCACGGTGTCTGCTCGCGCAGACCGCGCACCACCGAGATCAGCAACAACACACCCAGACCCAGCACCACCCAGCGCCAGGTGTTGTGAGCGATCAATACGTAGGGGTACATGCCTGACCTTTATTCTGCTGAAGAGGCCGTACCGTGCGCCACAGCCGTGCGTTGCTGCAAGGCCCGCAGCGTATCGAGTTCCAGTGCGCTGGGATCGGGCGTCTGGCGGACATCGGCGGCAAACAAAACCGGCCAACCGGTGGCCGCGCGGATCTGCTCGGGCGTGATGCCGGCATGGATGCTGACCACCGTCAGTTCGCGCGTGA
>CAIVTJ010000166.1 GCA_903908825.1 uncultured Pseudomonadota bacterium
CAACTGGTGTCAGGCATATAGCCCAAA
Organism: uncultured Pseudomonadota bacterium; assembly: GCA_903908825.1. GTDB lineage: Bacteria > Pseudomonadota > Gammaproteobacteria > Steroidobacterales > Steroidobacteraceae > ZC4RG30. The sequence goes on from CAIVTJ010000166.1 coordinate 28, forward strand.
GCGCGCAGCGCATCACGATCGATGCGCACGTGGGCGCGCCCGGACAGGTGGGCTGCCGCGGCGGCTGCCGGCGCTTCGGCTGCCAACAAGGTACCGATGGGCTTGGGTGCCGCCGGTGCAGTCACCGATGGCAGAGGCACAGCGACTGTTTGCCTGAGCGGCGGCTTGGCTGCGGCAGCAGCAACCTTAGCGGCGTTTTCACGACGCAGCTTTTCGATGGCTTTTTCAACCAGGCTCATGAATCAGACTCCGAGTCCGGGCAGCGATGGCATACGCAGGCCACGCCAATTGAGGAGTAACACGATGACAGACGCCAGCACCAGTCCGAGGCCGGCAAACACTAAGCGGCGCACATCCTGCCGTCGCTCTTGTGTGAGTTGATCAGGAAAGGCGGACATGACTGCACCCAGCACCGGCAAAGGCACCAGTGCCGACAACGTGCGCACCGACACCACGACCGGTCGTAGCAGATGCAAGCCGAAAGCCAGCGCTCCGCCTACGCCCAGCGACACGATGAAGGCGCCGATCAACAGCAAGGTGCGGCGCGGTGAGACCGGCGTAAACAGCGCTGTAGGCGGCTGCACAATTTCGAAACGGATGGAGCCGGCGTTATCGGCTTGTTCGCCCAGGCGGGCTTTTTCATAGTTGGCCAGCAGGTTGCTGTACTGGGCGCGATTGACGTCGTAGTCGCGGTTGAGCTGCTGGTACAGCGCCTCGACAGTCGGTGCGGTATCGAGACGCTGCTTGAGCTCGGCGGTCTTCTCGCGACTCTGCGCCAACTGGCTGCGCAGGGTCGCAAGGTCGACCTCAGTCTGGTTCAACTGCATCTGGATGTTCTGGTAAACCGGATTGGCACTGACACCGGAACTGGCCACAGCTGACGAGTCACCACGGCGCAGGCTTTCTATTTCAGTGTCGCGACGCTGCTTGAGCTCTTCGAGCGTGGCGCGTGCCGCCAGCACATCGGGGTGTTTATCGGTAAAGCGCAGCAGCAAGTCATCAAGCCGCGCTTGGGCCTCTTTGACGCGCGACAGGTTGTCGTTGCCGCCAGCCGCACCGACGGCAACCGGCGTGCCGGCAGCCGAGATGACCGAGTCACCGCGCAGCTGACGTTGCAGCTCTGTGCGCCGCCGTTCGGCCACACCCAAGGCGCTCTCGGACTGCTTGGTCGCGTCGATAGAGGCTTGCAGCTGGGCGAAATAGCCACCGCCCTCAGAGGGCATCAGACCGACGTTGGTCTTTTTGAAATCGGCCAGACGGGCTTCGGCTTCGCGCAACCGTTGCTCATATTGTTTGATCTGACCTTCGAGAAACTTCTGGGCGTTTTCGCTGCCTTTGCGCTTACCGCCCAAGGTCTCTTCGACAAAGCTGTCGAGGACGGTCTCAATGACCTTGAGGGCCCGCGGACGCGTGCCGGCCTGATAAATAAAACTGTAAACCGACCCGCCGCCGTCACCTTCCCGCCCGGCGTTGCGCACCGACAGACTGACCGCTTCGCTAAGACCGGTGAGTATGGCCGCGCGCTCCTGCTCTCCGATGACGTTGGCGCCCAGCACGCCGGACTCTTTGGCAATGCGTTCTAAGGGCGCGCCGCTGAGCAGTGCCTGACGCACATAGTTGAGCTGTACGCCGACGTCCTGTTCAACGGTGAGACCTTGCAGGGCCGGCTTGAGCGCTGAGCGGGCGTCCACAAACACGCTGGCGTTAGCTTCGTATTTGTCGGGTAGCGCGAAGATGACCGCCCAACTGATAGCGGCCGTGACACCGGCAGCAATGACTGCAATCCAGCGGAAGCGCCAGACGCTACGCAGCTGGTCCAGCAGGTTTTCGATAGGGGCGTCCATGGTTTTAGAAACGGCTCTCCGGTACCAGCAATAAATCACCCGGGCGCAAGGCCACGTTGCTACTCATGTCGCCGCTCTCAATGAGCTTGTCGAGACGTA
>CAIVTJ010000167.1 GCA_903908825.1 uncultured Pseudomonadota bacterium
CACAAACTCATCGACCTGCTTTTGCATGCCGGCCTTGGCAGCAAAGTCCGCCACCTTGCGCACTTTCTCTGGCATCAGGATGCGCACGGTCTCGTTATTTAAATAGCCACCATCACGCGACAGACTCTTGACTGCATTGCGCGTGCCCACGGCCAGCGCTTCTTTGATGCCGGCGATAGATGTTTTGTCGTCTGTGCCGGCTTTGCCCTTGGCTGCAGGCTGGGCTTTGAGTTGGTTTAAGCCGCTCTTGACCAAGCTATCGAGGTCAGGCAACTGCGCCCGGACGGGCAGCACGGCAAGCAGGCATAACAAGCTGAGCAATGGTCGATACATGGTCGATCCTCTTTTTTACAGTTCTACCACCGGAAACGCCGGCGCGGGCCACATATGCTGCGGATGATCCATCAGCAGCGTGATGATAGTCGGCACCAGCTGCGCCATGAAGGCGGCGCAATCGCGCACCTGTTCACGGTTGGTGTCGCTGTGCCACGTCGCGCCGCCATGCACCAACTGATTACGCAGCGTGTAGATGCGGCTGAGCGTGATGCACAGCACCCCGGCTGTGTCGGTACGCTCTAAAGCACGCAGTGCCTTGTCGTTGGCCCATTTAAACTGCTGCTGCCAATCCAGATCCGGCAGCTCACCGCGGTGATGACGCCAGAAGTCTTCGAACACGAAGCGATTGTCGAGCAAGGTGCGGATGCTGCTGGGGAAGGTCTGCCACACCAGCTTGCCCAGCGCTTTGTGTGCATCGAGCTTGACCAAGTCACCGATGAAGCCTTGGAACAGCTCGCGCTCTGACGCACCGCGATGCTCGCCGATATCACTGGCATAAGCGGCATTGAAGGCGATCCACAACAAGATGAACTGCGTGTCGCGATCGGGCTCGGGCTCTTGCGCCATGTGTTCTGCGCGCTGCAACCAGCTTAGCGAGCGGTGCACACGCAGGCTAAGGTTGTCATCGGGCCAATCTTTACGCTGCGCGCGATGGCGCGTTTTGAGCGCCTCGTAAGACAGCGGGCTCATGAGGCCACCCGCGCGCGCAGCTGACCGCAGCCGCCATCCACATCTTGCGCAGCCGATCGGCGCAAGCGCGTGAGGATGCCGCGACGGTTCAGGTGGCTGGCCATCTCAGCGGCACGTTCCCAGGACGGCCGCGCATAGGGCAAGCCGTCAACCCGGTTATAGGGAATGAAATTCATCATGGCGTGTTTGCCTGTCAGCAGTTGTTCGATGGCAGCCAGCTCATCATCGCCATCGTTGATGCCCGCGAGCAAGGTCCACTGATACTGGATCGGATAGCCCGTCGCGCGCGCATAGACTTCGCCGGCCTCGACCAGTTGCAGCGGGCTTAAGTCCGGCGCACGCGGCAACAGACTGCGGCGTTTATCGGCAAAGCCACTGTGCAGCGACAACGCCAGTGCGGGTTTCACCTGCGCCTGCGGCAGGCGCGCAAACACACGCGCATCGCCCACCGTAGAGAACACCAGGTCTTTGTGACCGATGGCACCCTCGTTGCCCAGCAGGTCTATGGCCTCGAGCACGGCCTCAAGGTTATGCGCCGGCTCGCCCATGCCCATGAACACCACTTTCTTGACCGGCTGTACGTGCCGCGCCAACACCACTTGCGCCACGATCTCGGCACTGCCCAGCTGCCGCAGCAAGCCGCCGCGACCGGTCATACAAAACACGCAACCCACCGCACAGCCCACCTGCGTCGACACGCACAGGCCACCGCGCGGCAACAGCACGGTCTCGACGGTCTGGCCGTCCTGCAGACCCACCAGCAAACGCTGCGAGCCGTCATCGGACGGGTGCTGCTCACGCACTGTGGCCAGCGCCGCTAAATCGCTCAGCACCTGCGGCAAGGCCGCGCGCAGCGGCAGCGGCAGAAAGTGTTCTAAAGCCGGCCGGCCGGTGTTCCAAGGCAGGGCCCGCGTCCAATGCCGCAGCAAACGCTGCGTGTGCACCGGCAAAGCCCCGTGACCGGTCAGACGCTGGCGCAGTTGCTCGATATGCATAGCCCGACTGTACCCAAAAGGCACCCGGATGGCCGCCCAGAAATTAGTTTGATAATATTTGAACTATGAAATCATCAGACGCACTGTCTGCGCTGGGCGCCTTGGCGCATGCCTCACGGCTCGAAGTATTCCGGCTGCTGGTGCGGCGCGGCCCCGAGGGCTACACGCCGGGCGAGATCGCCCAGAAGCTCGATCTGCCCGCCCCCACCTTGTCGTTTCATTTGCGCGAACTGCGCGCCGGCCACTTGGTCAGCGTCGAGCGCAAAGGCCGCAACCTGCATTACAGCGCCGACTTTTCCCGCATGAACGCACTGCTGGCGTTTTTAACCGACCACTGCTGCAGCATGGGCAACACCGGCTGCGAGGTCGCCTGCCCGCCCGTCACCGTGCGCAAGCGCGCCTGAACCTATTCCACACGAGGCCTTAAGATGACCACTGCCACCCACCGCCCTTTCAATGTGCTGTTTTTATGCACCGCCAATTCGGCGCGCAGCATCCTGGCCGAATCCACGCTCAATCACCTGGGCAAGGGGCAGTTCAAGGCCTATAGCGCCGGCAGCTACCCCGGCGGCACGGTCAACCCCTATGCCCTCGCCCTGCTCGAGCGCATGGGCATCAGCACGCAAGGCGCGCGCAGCAAGAGCTGGGATGAGTTCGCGACGCCCGATGCGCCGGAGATGGATTTCATCTTCACGGTCTGTGACAACGCGGCCGGTGAAACCTGCCCCGTATGGCCGGGCCACCCCTTGACCGCGCATTGGGGCGTACCAGACCCGGCTGCCGCCGCAGGCAGCGAGGCCGATAAGGTCGAGGCCTTCCGCATCGCTTTCAGGCAACTCGAGCGGCGCATCACGCTGCTGATCAACCTGCCCATCGCCAGCCTCGAGCGCCTGGCCCTGCACGCCGAACTTAAATCCATAGGCCAAAGCTGATCATGTCCAACTTTGAACGCTACTTAAGCCTGTGGGTCGCCGCCTGCATTGTTGTGGGCATCGCGCTGGGGCAATTACTGCCCGGCTTTTTCACGCTGCTGGGCAGTGCCGAGATCGCCAAGGTCAACCTGCCGGTGGCCGTGCTGATCTGGCTGATGATCATCCCCATGCTGATGAAGATCGACTTCGCTGCGCTGGGCCAGGTGCGCCGCTATTGGCGCGGCATCAGCGTGACGCTGCTGATCAACTGGGGCATCAAGCCGTTTTCGATGGCGCTGCTGGGCTGGCTGTTCATCGGCGGGCTGTTCCGTCACTGGCTGCCGGCAGAGCAAATAGACAGTTATATCGCAGGGCTCATTTTGTTAGCCGCTGCGCCCTGCACCGCCATGGTGTTTGTGTGGAGCAACCTGTGCAAAGGCGAGCCCTTGTTCACGCTCTCGCAGGTCGCCGTCAACGACCTCATCATGGTGGTGGCCTTTGCACCCATCGTGGCTTTGCTGCTGGGCTTGTCGGCCATCACCGTACCTTGGAACACGCTACTGCTGTCGGTGGGCTTATACATCGTGGTGCCGGTGGTGCTGGCCCAACTCTTACGCAAGGCTTTGCTGGCGCGTGGCGGTGCGGCGCATCTGTCGGCCGTGCTCGCACGATTAGGGCCTGCCAGTCTGGTGGCACTGCTGACCACACTGGTGCTGCTGTTTGGCTTTCAGGGCCGGCAGATCATCGCCCAGCCGCTGATCATCGCACTGCTGGCCGTGCCCATCCTGATACAGGTCTATTTCAACGCCGGCTTGGCTTATCTGCTCAACCGCGCCAGTGGCGAGGTACACAGCGTAGCCGGCCCGTCGGCCTTAATCGGTGCCAGCAACTTCTTTGAACTGGCCGTGGCTGCCGCCATCAGCCTGTTTGGCTTTGAGTCGGGTGCAGCACTGGCCACGGTGGTGGGCGTACTGATCGAAGTACCGGTGATGTTGTCGGTGGTAGCCATCGTCAACGCCAGCCGCGAGTGGTACTCGCGGCCGGGTTGAAGCGCCATCAGCCGTCAGTTCGTCTGACGGCTGGATGCGATGTGTGACGGAATCAGGAAAAAGCTCATCGTGGTTACGAACGCGCACGCGGCGACAAACCAGAAGAACAGGCTTACACCCGGCAGTGGCTTCATCGCCAAGTAGGCAGAGGCGACAGCGGGACTGGCCACGGCGCCGATGCGTGAGATGGTCTGCGCCATGCCCACCGCCGAACCGCGGATGTCGGTCGGATAGGAATGCGCGCTGACCGCATACATAAAGGCCTGCATACCGTTGATCGAGGCACCGGCGATGAAGCTGGACAACACGATGCTTAAACCTGTCGGGCTGCCAGTGCCCATCAGGTACACACCGATGGACGCCGTGGCCAGCACGCCGACAAAGGCCAGCGCCGAGCCCACATAGCGTGAGCCGAACCAGCGGATCAGGAATGCACCGCCGATAGACCCCAAAAACGCGCCATATGAGAAGTTGGTCAAGGCACTGCCCGCGATCTCTACGGCAACGCGATCGACCGGCATCAACACCTTGAGGTAGTTGGTGTACAGGTACAACACAAAGCTGTTGAACGAGAACGCCACCCAGATAAAGAACGTGGCGCGCCGGTAATCGCTGTTCCACAGCGTGGCGACCCAGTGACTGGAGCGCTTGCCCTCTTCCTGCACACGAAACTCTTCGGTGCCGTCAAAACGCTGCTCACCCAACAGGCGATTGAGGGACTTGGCCAGGCGCGCATGCAAGGAAACATGCTGCGCCATGTATTTGGGAGACTCGGGCAACAGAAAGCCGAACACAATAAACAGCGCCAGCGGCACCAGACCGCCCAACAGGAACATCTGCTGCCACTGCACATGGTGTATGGCCCAGCCGGCCAAGGAACCACCGACCGGCACTGACGAGATAACCGCAGCCACAACCACGCTGCGCACCTTCTTGCTGGTCCACTCCGAGATCAGCGTCGTGGCCAGCGGCGTGACACCGCCCATGCCTAAGCCGGTGACAAAGCGCCACAGCGTCATCATCTGCAAGGAATCGGCTGCCGTGTCCGGCGTACCGGCCTTGGCGGTCAGATAGCAGAGCACCGAACCGATGAACAAAAACACCAGGCAGGTGAAATAGGACTTCTTGCGACCGATGCGATCGCCCAGCCAGCCCAAGGCCACCGAACCCACGGCCATACCGATGAGGCCGGCCATGTTGATCGACTTCAGATCGGCCGGGCTGATCTTCCAGTCCGAGACCAGAAAGTTGCCCACGTGACCCATCAGAAACAGGTCATAGCCATCGGACAACATGATGATGATCATCATCACGGTGATGAAGAACGGCATCCAGAAATAAGGCGCCGAGTCGATTACGGCCGCTACATCGACGGTTTTTTTGTTATTGCTCATGTCTGCTTTCCACTGCGGTTATTGTCTCGTTCCGATTTCAAACAGTTGTTTACCCAAGACCGACAACAAGGGTTGGGCGCGGTGACTGGCCGCCGCGTCATGGCCGTCGATCAGCACCAGGTCCATGGCCGCCAGTTCGCTGGCCAGCATAGCCGTGCCGCTGGGGTCTGCACTGCTCATGTCGATGAGCACTGTGCCCGGTGCCAGCAAGGCTGCCAGACCGCCAGCCATATACACATTGCGCACCACCTCACCGTTGGGCAGCAAAGTGACGATGAACTCGGCCCCGGCCAGATCGGCCAAGGTGACGGCAGCCCGGCCACCCACCTCGGCATTAAAATGTTCTGCCCGTCCGGCGGCGCTGTCATAGACCACCAGGTCGTGGCCGGCACGGAACACGTTGGCGGCCATCGGCCAACCCCGTGTGCCGATACCGATAAAGCCTACGATCACTGGGCCGCCGCCGCAGCATCGATGCGCGCAAACACTTCGGCGGTTGTGGCAAAAGCCTCAACGCCGGTGGGGATGCCGGAATAAACGGCCGTGTGCAGGATGACTTCGCGGATCTCTTCGCGCGTCGCGCCATTGGCCAAGGCGCCGGCCACGTGCACCCGCAACTGGTTGGGTTTGGTCAGCGCCGTCAGGGCCGCAATGGTCAGCAGGCTGCGGGTTTTAAGGTCCAGGCCCGGGCGGGCCCACGTCTGGCCAAAGCAATATTGGGTGACGATCTCTTCAAAGGGGCGGTTGAGGTCGGTAGCCGCTGCCAGACGCTCTTCAGCACCGGCCGCACCGAACATATCGCGGCGGATCTTCAGGCCGGCGGCAAACGCGTCATCCAACTTGTCGGTCAATGTCAGCCCCCCCGGTATATGGTCGCGAGGTTGCACTTTCACCTGAAACGCGCCGAACCGCAATTGAACCGATAAACGGATCAGCGGCTATGATTGCGATCCACCCCGGAGAGAGCGCATGAGCAGTCGGAAAAAGACGGTAAAACCCGCAACAGGGCCTGCCGCAGGCCTGCAGGAACCCAGCGCGCCAGAGCGTACCCGCGCCAACATCATTGACGTGGCCCGGCAGGAGTTCTCGGAAAAAGGTCTGGCCGGTGCCCGCGTGGACGAAATCGCCGAGCGCACCAACACCAGCAAACGGATGATCTACTACTATTTTGAGAGCAAAGAAGGCCTGTACCGGGCCGTGCTGGAACAGGCCTATGAGCAGATCCGGCTGATCGAAAGCAATCTCAACATAGAACAACTGGCACCGCAGGACGCGCTGCGCGAACTGGTGGGTGCGACGTTTGACTGGCACAACCAGCACCCGGACTTCGTGCGTCTGGTCATGAACGAGAACATCCACCATGCCGAGCACATCGCAGGGATTGGCTCGATCTCAACCCGCCGTCAGACCATCATCAACCTGTTACAGCAGTTGCTGCAGCGCGGCGTCAAGGCTGGCGTGTTCCGCCGGGGCCTGGACCCCATCGACCTGCACATGTCGATCAGCGCCCTGTGTTTTTATAACGTCTCTAACCGACACACGTTCTCGCGCATCTTTGAGCGGGACATGAACTCACCCAAAGCCGTGGCGGCCCGTCGAGCCATCATCACCGACACCATTCTGCGCTGGTGCAGCATTCAGCAACCTGTTTGACGGACTGGTTCGTACACGATAGCCTTCTGGCATAAACAGAAGGGGTAGTCCATGCGCATCCTGTACCGCGTCCTCGCTGCCGTGCTGATTGGCTGGCTTGCAGCACCGGCCCAGGCACAGATCGTTGAACGACCCATTCCCGGCGATCCGGTGCAAACGGATGCCGGCAAAGTCAGTGGGATGATCCTGCCTTCTGGCGTCAAGGCCTACTTGGGCCTGCCCTTTGCTGCCCCGCCCGTGCGCGAGCTGCGCTGGCGCGCACCGCAAGCGGTAAAGCCCTGGCAAGGTGTTTTTCATGCCGATCGCAAAGCCCCTGAATGTATACAGGTGCTGCGCGCGCACAACATCAATCACTATTTCGGCGAAGAGGCGACCAGCGAAGACTGCCTCTATCTGAACATCTGGGCGCCCGCCACAGCCAAACCCGGCAGTCGCCTGCCGGTCATCGTCTATCTATATGGCGGCGGGAACACCATAGGCTCCAGCGGCATGGCGCTTTACGGCGGTGAACAGGTCGCTGCCAGTGGAGCGGTGTTCGTCAACTTCAATTATCGAGTTGGCGCGCTGGGCTTCATGGCGCATCCGCAACTGACTGCCGAGTCGCCTCAACACAGCTCGGGCAATTACGCTCACCTCGATCAGATTGCAGCACTGCAATGGGTGCATCGCAACATTGCCCGCTTCGGCGGAGACCCATCGCAGGTGGTCATCTCGGGTCAGTCGGCCGGCGCGTATTCCGTCTCGTTGCTGCAGGCCACACCGCTGGCACGCGGTCTGTTCCGTGGCGTGCTGGGTATGAGCGGCAGCACCTTTGGACTCGAGCGGGCTGCACCACCTTCGCTGGCAGAGGCGGAGCAGGTAGGCCTACAAGTGGCGGCAGCGCTCAAAGCCGCAGACATCGAAGCGTTAAGGCAAATGCCGGCAGACCGCATTCTGTCGGTGCAACAGGACTGCCAGCTCGGCTGCAGCGGTTCCATACGCATCGGCGGGGCTAACATTGATGGCTATCTGCTCCCGGCTGCACCGGCCGAACTGTTTGCCAGCGGCCGCCACAGCGACGTGCCAGTCATCATCGGTTTCACGCGCGATGAAAGCAGCAACGACTTGCGTAGCGCCCGCACGGTGGCTCAATACAACGATGCAGCTACCCGCCTCTATGGCGCTAAAGCAGGTGAACTGCTGCGTTTATACCCGGCAGCTACTGATACCGATGTTGCGGTGCAAGGCGCAAGCGCCGCGCGCGAAGGCGGCACGATGACCCAAGCCGGCCGCAACTGGGCCATCGCGCAAAGTCGCTGGAGCAAGGCCCCGGCTTACCTCTACCAGTTCTCGCGTGTGCATCCGTTCAATCCGGCTGTGGTCATTGCAGATCATCCGGAGGCCATTGGCGCTTATCACACCTCTGATGTGCCCTTCTGGTTCCAAACCCAAGAGGCGCTCAACTTGTTCCGTCCGACGCGCTTGTGGAGCGATGCAGACCGCCAGTTCGCGCGGGACATGACCGCATCGCTGATGCAATTTGCGCGCACCGGCAACCCAAGCACGACCGCCCTGCCCTGGCAGCCTTGGCGCGCGGACAACGAACGCATGTTGGACTTGGGCCGTGCAGTAACAGCCAGCCAGCTCAACACCGAACGCTTGGAGTTCCATCGGCTCAACCCCGCCAATGCATCGACACAAACCGCTCCACGCGGCGCACGCGACTAAGTCAGGCACACGAGCATGCTGACCTCTATTGCAACGGTTTCCATCAGCGGCAGTCTCGAAGCCAAGATCGCAGCGATTGCCGCTGCCGGCTATTGGGGCGCAGAGATCATGGAAAGCGATCTGGTCAGTTGCGCCGCTACACCGCGCCAGATCAACGCACTGCTTCGCTCCTCTGGTTTGGTGTGCACGGCCTATCAGCCTTTCCGGGATTTCGAGGGTATGACCGGCGCGCTGCGGGCGCGCACCTTTGACCGCATCGAGCGCAAGTTCGACATCACTCAAGAACTGGGTAGCACGCGGTTGCTGATCTGCAGCAATGTGCACCCGGAGTCGGTGGGTGACCGGGAGCGCTTGGTGGCCGACTTCCAGGAACTGGGCGAACGCGCTGCTCGACGCGGACTGCAAGTGGGTTACGAAGCCTTAGCTTGGGGGCGCCATGTGTGGGATCACCGTGATGCTTGGGATATCGTGCGCCGCGCAGACCATCCGGCCATCGGGCTGGTGCTGGACAGCTTCCACAGCTTTGCACGCAAAGTACCCATAGAAAGCTTGCGCGACATCAACCCGGCTAAGATCTGCATCGTGCAACTGGCCGATGCGCCGCAGCTGTATATGGACGAGCTATCCTGGAGCCGCCATTACCGCACCATGCCCGGCCAGGGTGACTTTCCGCTGTCCGACTATGTCGGCACGCTGCAGGACATCGGCTATAGCGGCATCTATTCGCTGGAGATCTTCAACGACCGCTTCCGCGCTAGCGACACCGGTACAGTGGCCATAGATGGCATCCGTTCGCTGACCTTTCTGCAAGATCAGGTCGCGCGCGCCCGACGCGCGGATGTACCGGCCCCGCGTGTGACCACGCGCGGTATCGAGTTCATCGAGTTCGCAGCTAATGACGCTGAAGCACCCAGACTGGGGCGATTGCTGAGTACGCTGGGCTTTGCGCTGAACGGACGTCACCGCCGCAAGGCAGTCACGCGCTGGAGTCAGGGAGGCATAAACATCGTCATCAACAGCGAGATCGAAGGTTTCGCCCACACACATGACATGGCACATGGCGCCTCGGTGTGCGCCATTGGTCTGCGTGTGGATGACGTACCTGCTGCGCTGGCGCGTGCGCAGGCGCTGCGGATCAACACCTATTCACAACCGGTAGGCACCGGCGAACACGCCATACCCGCACTGAGGGGTGTGGGCGGCAGCCTGTTATATCTCGTAGAAGCGCACAACGCTGCGGACATCTGGAGCAGCGAGTTTGAACCGGTGACAGGTGTCACGGCCCAAAGCGATGCAGGACTAATCGACATAGACCACGTGTCCCAAGTCATGCCATTTGAAGACATGCTCTCCTGGCTGCTGTTTTACGGCGCGCTGTTTGATCTGCACAAAACCCCCTTGGTCGAAGTGGCCGATCCGCGCGGGCTGGTGCAGACGCAGGCTATGGAATCGCCCGACCGTCTGCTGCGTATCGTGCTCAATGCCTCCGCAGCGCAACAGACCTTGTCATCCCGTTTCTTGGATAAATACATGGGCGCCGGCGTCCAGCATCTGACCTTTCGTAGCAATGATATCTTTGAGTCGGCGGCACGCATGCGAGAGTTAGGCGTTGATCTGCTGCCTATACCAGCCAACTACTATCACGATCTAGAATCGCGCTTTGCCCTGAAGCCCGCGCTGGTCGATAAACTAGCCGCCGCGCACATCTTGTATGACCGGGACGGCAGCGGTGAATACTTTCAGTACTACACGCGTGCATTTGACAAGCGCTTCTTTTTTGAGATCGTGGAACGCCGCAACTATGCGGGCTATGCCGCCGCCAATGCACCGGTACGACTGGCTGCCCAAGCGCGCTTTCGCACCGAACCTTAAGGACGCCTGATCATGACCCCACGAATCTGGCTACTCAATGGCCCAAACCTCAACCTGTTAGGTGAGCGTGAACCGCACATCTATGGCCATAGCACTTTGGCCGATGTCGAATCCATGTGTCAGGAAGTGGCTGCGCGTCACGGCCTAGAATTGTTCTGCCATCAGACCAACGCCGAACACCAGATGATCGAGTGGCTGCACGCCGCGCGCAAAGACGCCGGTGTCATCATCAATCCGGCCGGATTTTCTTATCACCACGTGCCGGTGCTTGATGCGCTGAAGATGGTCGAGTGCCCGATCGTCGAGGTGCACATCAGTAACGTACACCGCCGCGAGGCCGAGTGGCGATCACACACCATCACCACGGTTGCAGCTACCGGTGTCATCAGTGGTCTGGGAATACAAGGTTATCGTTACGCCGTAGAGTTCCTGGCTGCACGCATCGCAGGGCTAGCCTGATGAATACGCGGCCAACGCGCGCCCGTCTGCTGATTCTGGTGCTGCTGTTTTTCGGAACCCTCCTCAATTACCTCGATCGCACGGTACTGAGCATCGCGGCACCACCCATGCGCGAAGAGCTGGGTCTGGATGCCGCCGTCATGGGTGTGGTGTTCTCGGCCTTCTCCTGGACCTATGCGCTGGCGCAGATACCCGGCGGCGTGCTCATCGATCGCATCGGCGTGCGCCTGGCTTACTTTTTGTCTGTGAGTCTGTGGTCGGCGTTCACGCTGCTGCAGGGTTTCACCACCGGACTGACCTCGCTATTGGGTTACAGGCTTGGCTTGGGAGTCGCTGAGGCGCCGGCCTATCCCTGCAACAGCCGTGTGCTCAACACGTGGTTCCCCCAGTCTGAACGTGCGCGTGCCACAGGCGTCTACTCAGTCGGTCAGTACGCCGGGCTGGCGTTCTTAAGCCCGCTGTTGTTCTGGGTCGTAGCCACCTTGGGTTGGCGCATGCTGTTCATCGGTGCCGGCGTTGCCGGACTGCTGTTCGCGGCAGTGTGGTGGATGGCTTATCGCGACCCCTCGCAGAGCCAGCGCATCAACCAAGCCGAGCTGGACTACCTCGCCGCAGGCGGCGCCATTTCAGCGCCTGCCGAACCTATTGCGTTCAGCTGGGCCAACATCCGTTTTTTGCTGCGCCAACGGCAAGTGCTGGGTGCGTCCATCGGCCAGTTCACCAGTAACTCCACGCTGGTGTTCTTCCTGACGTGGTTTCCCACCTACTTGGCCACCGAGCGCCATATGGGCTGGATCAAAGTCGGTTTCTTTGCCGTAATGCCTTATATCGCTGCAGCCTGCGGCGTGTTGGCCGGTGGTGCGCTGTCTGACCTGCTGCTCAAGCGCAGCGGCTCGGCCAACTTGGCGCGCAAACTACCCATAGTCGCCGGGCTGCTGCTGGCTTCGACCATCGTCACCGCTAATTTTGTGGATAACGATGGACTGGTCATCGCAGTGATGTCGGTCGCCTTCTTTGGTCAGGGCATGTGCAACCTGGGATGGACCCTCATCAGCGATGTGGCTCCACGCGAACTCATCGGCCTGACCGCAGGCCTGTTCAACCTATGCGCCAACGTGGCCGGAGTGCTTACACCGATGGTCATCGGCTTCATCGTTGCTTACACCGGCTCGTTCTATTGGGCGCTGGCCTATATCGCAACGCTGGCCGCATTGGGCGTGCTGTCCTATGTGTTTGTGGTGGGCGATGTAAAGCGCGTGGTGTTCACGCCGCCCGCCGCCTGACCATGCGCAGTAAGGTTGGCGCCTGCGTAGTGCTGAGCGCGCTAGTGTGGAGTGCCAACAACATTGCGGCCGACGCGCCACCTACGATGGTGTCACCGGCAGCGCCCCTGAAGCCTGTCGCACTGCCCGACGATGTAAATAAGCCGCTGCTGCTGCGCGCTTGTGCGGTGTGCCACCCCATAGAGCTGGTGGTTCAGCGCAAGCGACCGGTAGAAGATTGGGAGCGGCAGGTGGCACGTATGGTCGGCTTTGGGGCAGTGGCCACCGAAGCCGAACAGGACCGCATCATCGATTACCTGGAGCGCTGGTTCAGCCTATCGCCCTAGTACCGAAAGCCGCGGAGTGCCTAGCTTGTACTAGGGAATTTTATGCGGCTTGGGCTCATAGCTGCTGCTGCCGATGGCCCACTTGATACCTTCAAGCACGATGCGCTGCACGTTCGGATCATCCCAAGAGGCATCGGTATGACCCAGCGCAGATGAAAACACCCTGCCCTTGCCAAAGCGCTTGACCCAGACCTGCGGAAAATCGTGATCGACCCTATGCACGTTGCGATGGGTCAGATCAACGCTACTTGTGTCGATGCTCACCAGAACATCCACGTCGTCGCGCGTGAACGGATCTGCGTACTGATAAAACTCATCGCGGGCCAGGAAGCTGGGCGGTAGTGCTGCAAGGCCAGGGAACCCGGGCTGCTCGACTCGCAATCGCGCCTCCACGATGCCCCACGGATGATTGTCCCAGTTGGCACTGATCATGCGCGCATAGTCCTGCCATGACGGATACGGAATGTTGGCCGTATGGATGGCCACAAAGCCCTTGCCCTCATCACGCACATAAGACAGCAGCGCCTGCTTCTGCTGGGCGCTCATCTCTGTCTCACCGTTGGTGTAGAACACCACGGCGTCAAACGCGTCGAGGTTGCGTCCTCGAGCCTGCCGGGAACCACCCTTGGCATAGTCACCCATGCCCCAGACTTCATCCTTGGTGACCCACTGCGTATCAGTGCGTAGAAAGGCCACATAAGCCCCGCTGCTGCGGCCCAGCTGCTCAATGGTGGCAATGGCATGACTGAGCGCATCGTGTGCATTCTGGTTGCCGGTATGCAGATCGCCGATGACCAGTACCTTCTTCTTGCCGGCATAGGCATCGCCATAGCCCGGCGGTGGGCTGCGCGGCGCTGCAGTGGGCTCGCTCGGCGCCTGGGCCAATGCAGTGCAGCACAGCAGCATGGCCGCTGCTGCAGCCGCGGCGCTACGGCAGCGCAAAGACAGTGAGCGCATCGCTGTCGATGGGGCTATCGAGGAAGCTGCCGCCCGTGGCGACAATGGCGATGTATTGACGACCGTCCCGCCCCAAGTAAGTGATGGGTGTGGCATGTGCTGAAGCCTCCAGTTTCCAAGTCCACAGTGTCTGGCCGCTACGCGCATCAAAGGCACGCAGCCGCGCATCATCCGTCGCTCCAACAAACACCAAGCCACTAGCCGTGGCTATCGAGCCGCCGATATTGGGTCGACCGGTGTTCTGGAGTGCCTCAGGCAGGTTGTCGGTCACACCCAGGGGCTTGCGCCATAAGATCTGCCCTTTGTGCACATCGATGGCTGTCAGGCTGCCCCAAGGCGGTTGCTGGCAGGGCCAGCGTTTCTCGCGCTCCTGAAAACGCCCTGTCGAGGGATCGGCTGTCGTGAAGCTGCCGTCCTCACGCTGCCCGAGTTGCTCCACATGACCGAAGTCACTGGAATTGACGAACAGCAGACCCAATGCGGGGTTGAATGACGCGCCACCCCAGTTGGCCCCGCCCAAGCGGCCAGGGAAATTGATGGTGGGCTTGTGCCAGCCCACCGGCAGATAGGGACCACCCATGCGCATGTCGAGACTGCTGATCCAGTTGCGGCAGTACTGCTCCAGCTCGGGCGTAACAGTGGCTACATCAGCCGTCGAAAACGTGGTGCGCGCAAAGGGCTCTGGGCGCACCGGCATGGGCTGTGTCGGCCAAGCCTGCTCGCCGGGTACGTCACTGGCGGCGACCGGACGCTCCTCGACAGGAATAAGCGGCTTGCCATTGCGGCGGTCGAGCATAAACAACAGGCCCGACTTGGACACAATAGCCACAGCAGGCACGCTGCCGCTCTTGCCTTTCCAATCCAGCAGCAGCGGCGGTGCCTGCGTATCGAAATCCCAGATATCGTGATGCACCACTTGGAAGTGCCAAACGTGACGACCCGTGCGGGCATCCAGCGCCACGATGCTGGTGCCATAGAGGTTGGCTCCGACGCGATCACCGCCATAGCGATCCCAAGCTGGTGCTGCCACCGGCAGATACACCAGACCACGAGCCGCATCGACGGTCATGAAACCCCAGACATTGACTCCGGAGCGGTTCTGCCAGCTGTCGCCCTGCCACGTGTCATGACCGACTTCCCCGGGACGCGGCACGGTATGGAAAGTCCAACGCAGCGCGCCGGTGTGTATGTCCCAGGCCCGCACGTCACCATAAGGACCACGCTGCGGATATTCCTGAGTCGCAGAACCGGTAATGACCAGGTCCCGCCAAACAATGGGCGGTGAAGTCAGGCCGTATTGCGCACCCATCTGCACACCGGTGCCCCCGGCCACTAAGTCGGGTGTTTTGAGGTCGATGATGCCTTCGACTCCAAAGCCCGACGCAGGCTTGCCGCTGGCCGCATCAAGTGCGATCAGGCGGCCGTCTCTTGTACCAAAGACGATGCGTGAAGCGGTCTTGGCATCACCGGGCCAATACTCAACGCCCCGCAACGACGGCTGCCCCGGACCCGGCACGTCAAAGGACCACAGCTCAGTGCCGCTCTCTGCTTGCAGTGCCACAACCTTGCGATAAGGCGTGCTCAAGTACATGACCCCGCCTACAACCAAAGGCGTTGCCTGCGAAGCGGAAAAGCGGCTGGCTCTGCGACGAGGGGGACCTACGCCCTCTGCAACCCGTTGCGCCGCATCCGCCGCACTGGGGGTCGCGGCAATAGCCGCAGCTGTATCAGCATTGGGCGGCCGCATGTGATAGGTCCACGCGGGCTTGAGCGAGGCCACATTGCTTGGCGTGATCTGCTTCAGCGGTGAATACCGCATACCACCGGGATCGTGACCGTAGGTCGGCCAGTCGCTGTTTACCGTTGCGGCAAAAGATAACAGCGGCACGAGGGCCGCTGTTATCCCGACCACAAGCCATCGCAGGGGGTGTGCGATGCTCATGTTCTGTTACTGCCAGCCGTCAAAATTTCGAACGGAAGCCAACGGTCACCACACGACCCATGGGGCTAGCGTTAACGTTGTCATAGCCAGCCGCGGCGTTATAGAACGGCGGGTCACGATCGAACAAGTTGGTGGCATCGAGGAACACCTGCGTCTTGCCGAAGGTACCCGTCTCGAAGCGATAGCCAATGTTCAGGTCAACCGTGGTGTTGGCACTGACGTCCGCACCGCCACTGGCCGGAATGCCGTTTACGCGCACCACCGGCACCTGAGAACCACCGCTCCAGTTGAGGTAGCTGCCGGTGTAGTTGAAGTAGACGTTGGCATCAAGCGGACCCTGCTGCCAACCCAAGTTGGCGCGACCCTCGAGCTTGAGCGACGGGAAGGTCGTATTAAAGCCCGCGGTACCCAGCACGCTGAACGCCTGGCCGCCGTCACCGATGGACTGATCGAACTTGGTCTTGCGCGTTACACCGGCACCAGCGTTGAACCGGCCCAGCGACGTATTGAGGCTATAGCGCGCATCAAAGTCCAGACCGGCCACATCGAGATTGAGCACATTGCGCTGCTGATAGTTGTAGATGAAGTACACATTAGCCGGCAGTGCACCCGTCTGTGGCAAGCCTGCGGTTGCAGCTGCAATCTGCGCAGCAGTGGGCATGATCGTCAACAGATTGCTAAGCGCCGAAGTGTTGATCGCCAGTGCCGGCACTGGCGAAGTGATGCCACCATGCAATTCGTTGCTCCACCAGGTGGCAGAAAGCTGCAGACCCTCGACAAAACTTGGCTTCCAGTCAAAACCAAAACTCATAGACTTACCGGTCTGCGCCTTGAGCGCACCATTGCCACCGTTCAACTGCAGGCCGGTGATGGTGGTACCCAATGTGCAAGTAACCGTAGCCGTGGCGCATCCGGGAATGCTGGTGATAGACGGGAAGTTGGCCACCGGCACGTTGACCGCGCCCAAGCCATACTGGGTGTAGCCCGACTCACCGGTGACGCCGGCGGCATTGCCACGGCTGGTCAGTGCCGGAGCCACGAATGACTGCGCCCAGTTACCGCGGACCTTGAAACCTTGGAAAACTTCCCAATTGGCGGCAACCTTCGGGTTGCTCGTGCTGCCGAAATCGCTGTAGTCGTCAGTACGACCCGATACGTTGATGTCGAGTCTGCGGATGCCCGGCACTCCCTGCTGCGGGCTGATGACCGGAATCAGCACTTCCAGGTAAGCCGACTTCACGCTGCGATCGTAATCCAGACGCAGATGCGCTGAAGCGATGGAAGAAGGACCTGAGTTGGTGGGGCGGGTGATGTCCTGCCCCAGCGTGTAAGCGATGTATTCACCACCGACCGCAGCGCGCACATCGCCAGCGGGCAATGCGAACAGCGAACCGTTGAGTGACGCATAGAAGTTACGCAAGGTCTGCGAACCGACTGTGGTCTGCAAACTGTCCGTCAGCCGCGCCAGCGTGGCCGCCGAAGTGCGGTTAGCACTGCCGACGTTGAAGACATCAAGCGCGTTGGCAGCGGTCAGCGGCAAGCCCAGCACCGCAGTTGTCGTGCCGGGAATAGAGGGTGTCGTGATGTTGCCGCCACCATTGGTGGTGCCGTTCAGGGCGAGGTACGCGCAGCTGACGCACAACTGACCGATGTTCTGCTGCTCCGCCTTGTCGCGGCCCAGCACCGCCCCGACAGTTCCCGTCCAGGCGTCCGTAAGACGATACTCAGCCTTCAGAGAGGCATAGGTGGTCTCGGCGCTGCTGTCGATGTGCGCGCCGGCACCCAGCAGATCATCAGCCTGAAAGCCGACCGTAGTTGACGTGCCCGTGATACCAGCCGGCAACTGGAAGAAAGGATTGACCTGGGTAGCGTTAGCTGCGCCGGGCCCGAAGATGGTCGCACGCACAGAGCCGCGCGCAACATTCTGACGATTCTCACGCAGCGACCAGATGACATCTGCAGTGAGATTCAGCTTGTCGCCGATGGCCTGCTCTCCCGATACAAAAACGCTGTGACGGCGCTCGGCCGGCACCAGATCGGTAAGGCCCGAGTAGTCGCAAGTGTTGGTGGCGCTAGCACTGGTGTACGGCGCGTAGTAGTTGTTGCTGCCGATAATGATGGTGGCCGGCGCGCATAAGTTTGAGCGCTGATCGGTACCGCCCTGTGCGGTGTGATCTAGCTTCGTGAATGCACGGTCACCCGCGCTGAGGTTGGCGCGGTCAGAGAAGGCGTAAGACGCCAAAACCGAACCGGTATCCCAACGTGTGCCGCCGAGTACGCTGACCGACTTCGTGTCATAGTTCTTGCCGAAGCCGGCCTGGCCTGAGACCTCGACGCCCTGATATTTGCGCCGCGTGATGAAGTTGACTACACCGGCAACAGCGTCTGAGCCATACACCGATGACGCACCATCGGTCAGCACCTCGACACGCTCAAGTGCGGCCGGCGCCAAGATATTAGGGTCTGCCAGAGTATGATTGATGCCCGACAACGGCAGACGGTGGCCATTGATCAGCACGAGCGTGCTGTTAGAAGCCGAGGCGCCCAAACCGTGAATAGTGGGTGCGTTAGTACCTGCACCATCAAAAGAGCCATAAGAACCTTGACCGGCGCTATTCAAACCCACGATGGCGGGCACTGTTTTCAGTACCTGCTGCACAGTCTGCGCGCCGATCTCTTCCAACTGCTCGCGGCCCACCGTGATGAGGTTAGAGCCCACGGGTGCGGCGCCCTTAATGCTGGAGCCGGTAACAATGATCTCTTCCAAAGAGGTGTCCGCGTCGGCCGCGCTGGCGATACCGCACAGCAAGGGCAAGGTTGCCGCACTGCCAACCAGAACCATAGCCGCACGGAAACGCAGCCACTCTTTACGGAAAGTATTGTTGCTCATCGCAGTTGCCCCTGAATTGTTCTTGTAGAACCAAAGCCGATACGGCTAATCTGTTTTAGATGTTAAACGTACCAGTTCGTACAAGTCAATTTTCGAAACGTTTGCGCTCTTTAAAATCACAAAAATGACATCCACACTCACCCAATCTTCTTCCCGCCGCGCTATTAAAGTCGCCCTGATCGGCGCCGGCATACAGCAGTCCGGAAGCCCAGCCCTGCACATGACCGAGGGCACTGCTCTGGGACTGCACTACAGCTACGAACTGCTGGATACAGACCTGCTACCGGAAGGCGCACAAGCCCTGCCGCGACTGCTCGCAGAGGCTCAACGCAGCGGCTACGCTGGCCTCAACATCACCTATCCTTGCAAGCAAGCGGTCATCCCGCTGCTCGATACACTCTCACCCGAAGCTGACGCGTTGCAGTCGGTCAACACAGTGGTGTTCGCAGGCACGCAGCGCATCGGCTACAACACCGATTGCTGGGGCTTTGCAGAAAACCTGCGCCGGGGCCTGGCAGATGCCATACGGCAGCGGGTAGTCCTGGTGGGTGCCGGCGGCGCCGGTTCCGCAGTGGGTTATGCAGTGCTGCAATGGGGTGCCCGGACGCTGCAGATTCATGACTTAGACCCCCAGCGCGCCCTCGCATTGGCTGCGCGTCTGTCCACGCAATTTCCAAACTGTGGGGTCACGGCGACTGGCGATCTCGAGTCCGCATTGGCGCACGCAGACGGCCTGATTCATGCCTCTCCAATGGGCATGGCCAAATTACCTGGCCTGCCCGTTCCGGCACAGTTTCTGCGTCCACCGCTGTGGGTCGCCGATGTGGTCTATGTGCCGCTGGTAACGCAGCTCCTGGCGCAAGCACGCGCTGCGGGTTGCCGCACCCTCGATGGTGGCGGCATGGCGGTGTTTCAGGCGGCCAAAGCGTTTGAGCTGTTTACCGGTATCAAACCCGATGCAGAACGCATGCTCACCGGCTTTAACGCCAGGATGCGCCTCAATAACCCAGCAGCGGTACCACCGCCGTAATGCGCGGCACCGATGACGGCGGGAACGTGGCCGTCGGGTTTTCCAGCTTCGCGCCCAACTCGTGCAACAGCGCGACGGTGTCGGTGTATTGCTCGGGTTGCTTGGCGTTGAACTCTTTGCGAAAGCGCCCCAAGGCATAGTCGATGGCGCTGAGCTCATTACTGTCGATCACATCCAGCTTGGCGCCATCGGCCACCAGACGTCGCACCACACGGTTCCAACCGCGCGAAGCGGCCGCATGAACTGCTGTGCGATTGGCTGCAGTGATGATCTTCAGGTCCGCATCGGCATAGCCCAGCCACGTACGTGCATCGACATCGGCACCGGCAGCGCGCAACAAGTCATAGCACTCGAGGGCATCGTCTTCGGTGCGAAAGCGACCGCGCGTCGGGTCATGAATGTGCCCATCGCCCACGGCAGCCATTAAAGGCGTGACGCCCTGTGAGTTGGCGATGTTGGCCAAGGCGCCATGCTGCAGCAGCAAGCGCAGCACCGGCACATCACCGGCCTTGGCCGCCCGCAGCAAGGGCGTCGTGCCCCAAACGATCATCGGGTCCATGTAACGATCGTTAGGGATGTTGCGGTACTTGGGCCGCAGCTTCAGCTGTGCATTGGGGTTGGCGCCCTTGTTCAGCAGCAACGCGACCAGGTCTGTGCCGGTGTTTACATCATCAGAAGGCAACTCGATGCGACGGCCGACCGGCAGCGTGTTGAGGTCAACCGCCACATACAAGGGGCCTTGACCGTAACGATCCCACTGGTTGACGTCAGCGCCGCGCTCTATCAGGTGCCGTGCCGCATCCCAATGCACATTGAGCAGCGCCATGATCAGCGGTGTCGTGCCATCGGGGTCAGGCAGGTTGATGTCGGCCTTGGCTGCCAGCAACACATCGATGCAGGCTATGCAGCCTTCTCGCGCTGCAAACAGCAAGGGCGTGAGTCCGCCACGATTGAGGTCTTTGGGCCTGCCCTCGGCGGTCACGCGGCGTTGCCAATCACGCACCGTGGCGCGTTCATTAACCTGTGCACTACGCGCCAACAGCAACTTGAGCATGTCCGGCTGACTTTGCGCCGCAGCCCACATCAAAGCCGTCTGCCCACCCCAGTTCTCGCGCGCGTTCACTGACGCGCCGGCCCGCAGCAACAACGTCGCTGCCTCAACATTGCCGGTGCGTGCCACCGTCATCAGCGCAGTCTGTCCCTCGGCCGTGGTCGAATCGGCATCCGCACCGGCCTTGAGCAATGCCGCGATGACCGGCACATCGGCGGTGACCGCGGCCAGCTGCAAAGCGCTGGCGCCAAAGCGATTGACCGCACGCACATCGGCGCCGGCGGCAATCAGCCGCTGCACTTGCGGCAGGTCACGCGCATACACAGCGCGATGCAATGGGGTGGTGCCATCGGCTTCTGCGCCCTTGTCCGCAGCCAATGCCGTCAATGGCAACAGCGCTGCAGCGCACATCACCAGCCAGCACTTAGATAGACGACTACCCTGCATCATCCCCACCCCCCGATTAAGCGTTCCGGGCAGTCTCAGCGATCTAGCCCCAGAGCGCGGATAGCGTTCTGCTTCATGATGAGCGGCTTGACCTCTTCGCGGAAACCGGCAGCGTCGTAATCTTTCTTCCAGCGTTCGGGCGTGATCAACGGATAGTCGGTGCCGAACATCATCTTGGTTTTCAGCTGCGTGTTGGCGTAGTGAATGCGCTGCGGCGGGAAGTACTTCGGGCTCCAGCCCGACAGGTCGATATACACATTGGGCTTGTGCAGA
>CAIVTJ010000168.1 GCA_903908825.1 uncultured Pseudomonadota bacterium
CACCACCCACGTCTGTGGCGATGGCAAATCGCTGACCGGCTTTATCTGTCGCGGCGATATCAAACAAGCCGCTGCCCAGATAGAGGTTTGATGTCGGACAAAATGCCGCGATAGCGCCGGTCTGCGCCATGCGCTGACGGTCACGCTGGTCCAAGTGCAGGCAATGAGCGTACAACGATCGGGGCCGCAGCAAGCCATAGCGGTCGTAGACATCCAGATAACTGCGTGCCTGCGGAAACAACTGCTTTACCCAGTCGATCTCAGCTTTGTTTTCTGCCAGATGACTGTGCACATAAACGTCCGGGTAACGGGCTGCCAATTCGCCGGCCCCCTGTAACTGCGCAGGGCTGGAGGTTGGCGCGAATCGTGGGGTTATCGCATAAGCCAAACGGTCGCTGCCGTGCCAGCGTTCGATGAGTTGTTCAGTATCACGCTGGCCGGTTTCTGCTGTGTCGCGCAGATATTCAGGGCAGTTGCGGTCCATAAGGACTTTGCCGGCAATCATGCGCAGGCCGCGTTGCTGCGCAGCGGTAAAGAATGCGTCAACTGATTGAGCATGTACCGTGCAAAACACCAGCGCAGTGGTAGTGCCGTTTGTAAGCAGTTGATCGAGGAACAGCTCGGCGATGACAGCAGCATGCTGGGCGTCAGAAAACCGGGCTTCTTGCGGGAAGGTGTGGTCGTTAAGCCAGTCCAGCAACTCACGCCCGCCGGCACCCATGACGTCCAGTTGCGGGTAATGAACATGCGTGTCGATGAAACCGGGTAACAGCAGCGCATGACCATGGTCTGTGACTGTACTACCGGTTGGGAGCTGGCTTGCCAGACTGCTATAGGGGCCGCAATCGACTACCTTGCCTTGGGCGACTAAGAGCAGCCCATCTGCAAAATATTGATAACTTCCCGGTGCGTCCTGGCTTCCTGGGTCATCCAGAAACCTCAGGATTGCACCGCGATGACCGGTCACCGGCAAGTCAGTGAGGTGTGCCATCGGCTATCCATTGCAACAGCTGCTTGCGTTCCCGCTCGGTCATCGCCGTCAGATTGCCGATAGGCATGGCGTGACTGGCCAGTTGCTGCTGCATTTGTGTCGTCTGCTTGAGTATCTGTTCGGTGGTTTCGAGCATCACGCCTTTAGGCGCTTCGGCGATGCCCGGTTGTGTCGGGTGAGCGGCGTGGCAACTGGCACAGCGGGTTTGGATGATTTCCCGTGCCTGCGTAAAGGCCTGTTGTGGACTGGCCGGACCTGCCGCTTGCCGGGTGTGTGCCGGTGATAGCCACACGATGACCGCAGCCAACAGGGCAAGTCCTGTGGCGGCGGGCCAGAAGGGTGTTTTGCCACCGCGGTCAGCGGCCTTGTGGCGCATGACGAACCAGGCGCGTATCAGCGCACCGCTCAGGCACAGTGCGATAAGTACCAGCCAGTTGTAGCGGGCACCGAAGACCATTGCGTAATGGTTGCTCAACATGGTGAAGAGCACGGGCAGCGTAAAGTAGGTGTTGTGCACTGAACGCAGCTTGGCTCGCTTGGCGGCCTGCGGGTCCGGTTCACGCCCATCCTGCTTCGCACGTACCATCTCCCGCTGGCCGGGAATGATGATGAAAAATACATTCGCCACCATGATGGTGCCCAGCATGGCGCCAAACTGCAGAAAGGCTCCGCGCCCACTGAAGAGTTGGCACAGGCTCCAGGCGGCTACTGAAAGCAGCACGGTTAGAATGATAGCCAGCAGCAGGCCCCGTTGGGCCAGACGCGTGCGACAGAGGCCGTCATAGACCAGCCAGCCTCCGGCCAGATAGCTCACACCGATCAACACCGCAATGGGTTTGCTCAGGGCAGCGACATTGTTATCGATCAGGTAGAGGTCGGCCTGGAAGTAGTACATCAGGGCCAACAGAAACAGGCCTGACAAGAACGTTGAATAGGCTTCCCAATAGAACCAGTGCAACTTCGGCGGCAGTTGTGCCGGTGCTAACTGGTACTTGTGCGCGTTGTAAAAGCCGCCGCCATGCACAGCCCACAGTTCTCCCCCTACGCCCCCCTGCCGCAACTGCGGTGAGGCAGGCGTCTGCAGGTGATTATCCAGCCACACGAAGTAGAAGGAAGATCCTATCCAGGCGATGCCGGTGATCAGGTGTACCCAGCGGCCCAGCAGACTGAGCCATTCGATCAGGTAAGCAGTCATGGCTGGCACTCACGCATCAGGATGAAAATTGCGACCCAATGAAGCGGGTTGATTAAGCAGAATTGTTTTCGGGTTTCTGCAGATCAGCACCAGTACCACGATGGTGGCGATGTAGGGCAGCATCGACAGGGCTTCGCTGGGTACATGCAGTCCCAGCGCCTGCGAATGCAGTTGCAGTACCGTCATGCCGCCAAACAGATAGGCACCCAGCAGCACCCGTGCAGGTCTCCAGGTTGCAAAGACCACCAGAGCCAGGGCGATCCAACCTCTTCCTGAACTCATGCCTTCGACCCACATGGGGGTAAGAGCCGTAGAGAGGTAAGCGCCCGCCAGGCCACTGGTCAGTCCTCCGAACAGCGTCGCGGCATAACGTATGCGCATTACCGGTTGTCCTAAAGAATGTGCGACGGTGGCCGATTCGCCCACGGCGCGCAGTCGCAGTCCGGCCCGAGTGTTGCGCAGGAAGTGGCTGATGGCCCAGTAGAGCAGTAGCGAGCCATACACCGCAGCATCAAACCGGAACAACAAGGGACCGATAAGAGGCAAGTCACGTAGCCAGGGCAGGGCCAAGGGCTGCAGAGTCACTGCGGGCATACCGGCCAGATTGCGACCCAGAAAAGCACTGAGCCCAAGTCCGAACAGAGTTAGGGCCAGACCGGTTGCAACCTGATTGGCCTGCAGGCTTAGCGTCAGAATCGCAAACAGCAGTGCTAGCAAGGCCGCAGCCAAGGCAGCAGCCATATAGGCGAGGCCGGTGTGACCGGTACTGGCGTTGACAGCAAAAGCGGCCAAAGCTCCGATGAGCATCATGCCTTCAACGCCCAGATTGAGCACACCCGCACGTTCGACCACCAGTTCTCCCAAGGCTGCATAGACCAGTGGTGTTGCAGCCACGATGGTGCTGGTGAAGATGGCGATGAATAAGTCGCTGCTCATGGGCGCACCTTGGGTGTCGATGCCAGCGGCAGCCGGAAATTGATAAACAGGTCTGCGGCCAGCAAGTAGAACAGTAACGTGCCCTGAAACAGTCCGGTCATGGCCGACGGTAGTTGCAACTCCAACTGCACGTTTTCTCCACCGAGATACAGCAGAGACATCAGCAAGCCGGCCAGTACGATGCCCACAGGATGCAGTCGTCCGACAAAGGCAACAATGATCGCTGCAAAGCCATAGCCTGGTGAGATGGTGGTCTGCAGTCGGCCGATAGGACCTAGGACTTCGCAGGCACCGGCCAGACCGGCGCAGCCGCCGCTGATCAATAGCGCCAACCAGATGGTCCAGCGCTCGCTGAACCCTGCATAGGCTGCAGCTGCGGGGGCCTCACCGGACACCAGCATGCGGTAGCCCGCGAACAACTGGCTAGAGAACAGCCATGACATCAGCGCTAAGACCAGCGTGAACCACACGGCCCAGTTGGCTCTCTGCCCCTCCCACAGTAAAGGCAGCAGCAGCCCATCAGCAAAGGCGCGCGATTGTGGAAAGTTGAAGCCGTCCGGATCGCGCCAACTGCCGTGCAACATCATCACCAGCCATAATTGCGCGATATAAACGAGCATCAGGCTGACCAGGATTTCACTGGTGTTGAAGCGTGTGCGCAGCCAGGCCGGGATCGCGGCCCAAGCCATACCGCCGGCTGTACCGGCAACCAGCGCAAGCGGCAGTGCCAAGTTGCCCAGCGCTGGTGCCCAAAAGAGCGCGACACCGCCACTGCATAGCGCACCCAGAGTCAATTGTCCCTCTGCACCGATATTCCAGACGTTGGCGCGAAAACCCAATGCCAAACCCAGTGCGCAGAGCACCAGCGGCGTGGCCTTTAAGAGCAGTTCGCCTAAGCCATAAACCGTAGTCAGTGGCGTGATGAAGAATAATTTCAGGGCTTGTAAGGGTGCTTGGCCCAATAGTGAGAACACCACAAACCCTGTTATGACCATCGCCAGCACGGCCAGCAGAGGTGCGGTCAGTCGTAGGCTGCCGGAAGGTACCGCGCGCTTCTCAAGTCGCAATGGCCACTTAAGCATGCTGTTCTCCTTCGCTGCCGGACATCAACAGACCGATAGATTCGGTGCTGAGTTGCGCGCGGGGATAGGCTGGCGACAGTCGGCCTTTGGTGATGACCGCAATGCGATCACAGATCATAAACAGTTCATCCAGCTCTTCTGAAATGACCAGAATAGCTGCGCCACTGTTACGCAACTCTATTAACGCGTTACGTATTAACTGGGCTGCACTGACGTCGACACCCCAGGTTGGCTGGGAAACGAGCAGCAGTTTGGGCTGCAGGCCGATTTCGCGACCCACAATGAACTTCTGCAAGTTGCCGCCGGAGAGGCTTTGCGCAATGGACTGTTCACCGCCGCAGCGAACTTTGAATCTCTGAATGATCTCTCGCGCATAAGCGGCCATGCGTCGAGGGCGCCGCACGCCCTTGGTTGCCAGACCCATAGCAGAGCCGGTCAATAGCGCGTTGTCAGCCAGGCTCAGGTTCGGAACCGCTCCGCGTCCCAGACGCTCTTCAGGTACGAAGGCCATGCCTAGAGCCCGGCGGCGTGTAGGGCCTTGATGATCGGCGGTTTGGCCTGCTATGCGCAGCCAACCCCGGTGTGGCCCAACAGTCTCGCCCGACAGTGCCGCGGCAAGTTCTTTCTGACCGTTACCGGAGACTCCGGCAATACCAACGATTTCGCCGCTGCGTACGGTCAGATTGATGTCCTGAAGATCGACTCCGAAGGCCTCAGGACTGGCAAGGCAATAGTCGTTGACCTCCAGTTGCTTAGCCCCGGTGTCTTGGAGCTCGAGCACGCACGGTGCCGGTGCTGAACCGACCATCAGTCGGGCTAGACTGTCATTGCTCTCATTGCGCGGCAGCGTGTGCGTCACGACGCGACCGCCACGCAATACGGTCGCCGAATCACACAGGGACCGAATCTCGTCGAGCTTATGACTGATGTAGAGGATGCTGACCCCCTCGCTGGCCAGCCGTCTCAGGGTAACGAACAGTGTTTGTACAGCCATCGGAGTCAGCACAGACGTGGGTTCGTCCATGATCAGCAGTTTGGGTGACTGCAACAGACAGCGGACGATTTCGACCCGCTGCCGCTCTCCAACCGACATGGTATGGACCAGTCGCTGTGGGTCTACCGGCAGCCCGTAGCGCTGTGACACCTCTGTGATGCGTCGTGCCAACTCGGTGTCATCAATGTCAGCTTCCAGCGCCAGTGCAATGTTCTGTGCAACGGTCAGTGTTTGGAAAAGCGCGAAATGCTGGAACACCATTCCGATACCCAATTGCCGCGCTATGGCCGGGCTTTGGATCTCAACGGGTTGGCCTTCCCAGAACAGCGTGCCGCTATCGGGCTGTGTTACACCATAGATGATCTTCATCAAGGTGCTTTTGCCTGCGCCGTTCTCGCCCAACACAGCGTGAATTTCTCCGGCCCCTACCGCCAGATCAATCTGGTCATTGGCTTTGAGCTCGCCGTAGCGCTTGCAGATACTGGTGAGCCGCAGGCGCTCAGGTCTGTCGGCTGTCATGGTCCAGCCTCGCCAGGCAGTCCGCCGATAGCACGCAAGATGGCTTCGGGTGTAGCTGGTGCAGAGAGTTGA
Organism: uncultured Pseudomonadota bacterium; assembly: GCA_903908825.1. Taxonomy (GTDB): domain Bacteria; phylum Pseudomonadota; class Gammaproteobacteria; order Steroidobacterales; family Steroidobacteraceae; genus ZC4RG30. The sequence continues at coordinate 5,790 of CAIVTJ010000168.1, forward strand.
TACTTAGGGCTGGGGCTTGCAGCGGCGGCGCAGGCATCGCGCAAGGCGTGCAGCACCGAGATGGCCAGCATCAACGGCGGCTCACCAACGCCCTTAGAGCGATAGATGGTGGGTTCGGTGTTGGGCGAGTCCTGCAAAAGTCGCACGTCAAACCGTTGCGGCCAGTCGCGAGCAGTCGGGATTTTATAAGTAGAGGGAGAATGCGTGCGCAGCTTGCCCTGTTCATCCCAGTGCAGCTGTTCGCTGGTCAGCCAGCCCACCCCCTGTAAGAAACCACCTTCGATCTGACCGCGATCTATTGCCGGATTCATCGACGTGCCCACGTCATGCAGGATATCCACGGCGAGCAGCTTTGACTCACCGGTCAGCGTGTCGATGGCCACTTCAGAGACGGCTGCGCCATAGGCATAGTAATAAAACGGGCGGCCAGTCCACGTCGCTTTATCCCATTGAATGTCTGGCGTTCGGTAATAGCCGGCTGCCGATAGCGAGATGCGTGCGTTGTAGGCTTGTTTGCACAGCGTCGCGAAGGCAGTGCTTTGTCCTGCGAAATGCACCTGTCCGTCCGCAAAACGAACGTCGCCGATCGTGCTGCCGTGTTGGGCACGCAGCAGTTGTTCCAGCCGCTGCCGCAGAGTGACCGCGGCGGCCAGAGCCGCCATGCCATTGAGGTCGGAACCTGCTGAGGCCGCAGTGGCCGAGGTGTTGGGCACCTTGCTGGTGTCAGTGGCGGTGACGCGAATGCTCGACAGAGGCAGCCCAAGTTCTGTGGCAACCACTTGCGCCACCTTGATGTGCAGGCCCTGGCCCATCTCGGTGCCGCCGTGGTTCAACAGCACGCTGCCATCGGTATAGATCTGCAGCAGCGCGCCAGCTTGGTTGAACTGCGTTGCGGTGAACGAGATGCCGAACTTGACTGGGGTGAGGGCAATGCCCCGTTTGATCACCGGGCTATTGAGGTTCCATGCCGCGATGGCAGCCCGCCGTGCCTGGTAGTGACTACTGGCCTCAAGTTGGTCGAGCATGACCGGCAATACATTGTCCTGCACGGTCTGTCCGTAGTGCGTGACATTGCGTTCGCTAATGCCATACAGGTTGCGGCGGCGCACAGCCAGCGGGTCCATACCCAGATGACGCGCGATGTCATCGATGATCTGTTCAATGACGACCATACCCTGCGGTCCGCCAAAACCGCGAAAGGCCGTTGCCGATACAGTGTTGGTGCGACAGCGGTGCGAAGTGATCGACAGGTGTTCCAGAAAATAGGCGTTGTCGAGATGGAACACTGCACGGTCATTGACGGGGCCTGACAGGTCAGCAGAGTAGCCGCAGCGCGAAGCCAGCATCACCGCCAGCGCTGTAATGCGGCCGCTGCTATCAAAGGCCACGTCATAGTCGGCCAGGAAGTCATGGCGCTTGCCGGTGATGATCATGTCGTCATCGCGGTCCAAGCGCAGCTTTACCGGTCGGCCTGTCTTGTGCGCCAACACCGCTGCGGCAGCGGCTATCAGTGCCGGCTGAGTCTCTTTCCCGCCAAAGCCACCGCCCATGCGACGGCAGCTGACCATGATCCGGTTGGCCTCACAGCCCAGCGCATGGGCGACGATGGCCTGAACTTCGCTGGGATGCTGCGTTGAACTGTGTATCAAAAGGCCACCGTCATCCTGAGGTAGGGCAATTGCGATATGGCCTTCGAGATAAAAGTGGTCTTGTCCGCCGATGACTGCACTACCGGAGAGTCTGTGTGGAGACTGCTCCAGAATGACTTCGGGTGTCCCGCGCACCAGTTTTTGCGTGGGCAGCACGTAGGATTCGGCCGCCAGCGCGCTGCGTATATCGAGGATCGCCGGCAGTTCTTTGATGTCTGCAACGGCGAGGCGAGCCGCGCCACGTGCGGCATCATGTGAGTGTGCGGCCACCGCAAATAGCGGTTGTCCCGCATAGTGGACGAACCCGGTGGCAAATATGGGGTCATCGTGAACAGCGGCACCGTAGTTGTTTGCACCTGGCACATCGGCGGCCTGCGCAACGGCAAACACCCCGGGGATGGCCAGGGTGCGGCTCAGGTCTAAACCATTGAACTTACCGTGAGCAACCGGACTGATGCCGAATGCTGCATGCAGACTGTTGGCCGGTAGTGGTATGTCGTCGCAATATTGAGCCACGCCCGCCACATGTAAGGCGGCGCTTTCATGAGCTGTCGCTTTGCCCAGACTCATAGGCTTACCGCGCCTCTAAGTCGGTCGGCTGCAGATGCAGGTCTGTTTGGATGCCAGTGTTCTGCAAAAAGAAGCGCTGCAGCAGGTTACTGGCAGCTTGCAGACGATAAGCACTGCTGGCACGCAAGTCGCTCAACGGTTGGAAATCTTCGGCCAGTGCGTCGCAGGCCTTGATTATCGAGGCTTGAGTCCAAGGTTGCTGCTGTAGCGCGGCCTCTGCGCAGCGAGCACGTTTAGCCGTGGCTGCAAGGCCACCGTAAGCCAGGTGCACCAGGCTCACGCGTCCTGCAGTCAAGCGGACACGGAAGGTGGCACAGACGGCTGAGATATCCTGATCGTAGCGCTTGGACAGCTTATAACTAGCGATGTACTCGTCTGGGCAGGGGAGTGGTATCTGTACCGCTGCAACGAACTCCCCGGGTGCCAGCGCATTCTGCTGATAACCCAAGTAGAAATCGTTAAGGGCTAACACGCGGGTAACAGCACCGCAGCGCAGTTGCAATCTGGCATCCAGAGCCAGCATGGCCGGAAGGGTGTCGCCGATGGGCGAGCCGTTGGCGAGGTTGCCGCACAGAGTCGCCGAGTTGCGGATCGGTACTGAGGCGAAACGATCAGCTTGGACAGCCAATTGCGGATAGTGGATTAGTATGGCCGGCCACGCGTCGCTCAGCGTGACAGCCGCCCCGATGCTCAGGTGTTGGTCGGTGAGTTCGATGCGTTTGAGCTCGGCAACATTACCCAAGTAGATCAGCGGGCCGATATCACGCATCAGTTTGGTGACCCACAGGCCGATGTCAGTGCCTCCTGCCAGCAAGCGTGCCTCAGGATTGGTAACGCGCAGGGCAGCCAACTCTTCCAGGTCTGTGGGGGCCGCATAGCTGGCGCCGGTCAGCGTAGTGGTGCGAGTGATGGCCTCGAGTGCAGCTAACCGCTGCGGTGACTGGGCATCGGCGTGTCCCCAGTGCGGTGGCTGCGGGTAATCGAACAGGTGAGTTGCGGCATCTAAGATGGGCCGGTAGCCCGTGCAGCGACACAGATTGCCGGACAGCGTACTCAGCACCGCAGCTCGATCGGTGGATTGGCAGCTTTGATAAAGCGCGAACAGCGACATCACAAAACCTGGCGTACAGAAGCCGCACTGTGAGCCGTGATGATCAACCAGCGCTTGCTGGGCTGGATGCAGTGTACCGTCTCGGGCCGCCAGCGCTTCTGTGGTGATGACTGCCTTACCGTCTACCGTGGGCAGAAAGCGGATGCAGGAGTTGATGGCCTGATAGCG
>CAIVTJ010000169.1 GCA_903908825.1 uncultured Pseudomonadota bacterium
CACCACCCACGGTGCCCAGGCACGCAGCAACGCAGCCCGATCAACGTGTGCTGCCACCGGCGTTGCGCCCTGTGACGCCGGTTCATCGGCATTGACCGTCATCAACGTGGCCGGCTGCCACACGCGCAGGAACAGCACCAGCGACAACATCGACACCAGTGCCGCACCAATGGCCGTCAACCAAGGCCCGTGCAGGTTAGAGATCAGCAACTGCGTGGCGGCAAAGCTGACCGCAGCCACCAGCACCGCAGGCCACACCTCGAGCGTGCGGCGCCAACCGCAGTAGGCGATCAGCAACCAGAACGGCACCAGTAAGGCGAAGGGCGTCATCATGCGACCGACGGTGGCAGACAAATCGGCCAAGGGCAGATCGGTGACGCCGGCCAGAGTCACCAGCGGAGTGCCCAGTGCACCGAAGGCCACAGGTGCGGTGTTGGCGATCAGTGACAAGCCCGCGGCTTGCAGACGCGTAAACCCCAGCCCGATGAGCATGGCGCCGGTCACCGCCACCGGTGTACCAAAGCCTGCAGCACCCTCAAAGAAAGCCCCGAAGCAAAACGCGATCAGCAGCAACTGCAGCCGCGAGTCGGCCGTGATCGATGCAATAGAGTCACGCATCACAGCGAACTGGCCGCGCTCTTCCGTCAGCTGATAAAGAAAGATGATGTTGAGCACGATCCAGCCTATGGGCATTAACCCATAAGCCGCGCCAAAGCCGGCGGCGCCCAACGCCTGCGTGATGGGCATGCCAAAGCCGGCCACGGCCACCAACAGCGCTGCAGCCAGACCGGCCAAGGCGGCAACGGGCGCTCGCCAGCGCAGCACCGCCAGTCCACCGAGCAACACAACCAAGGGCACCACGGCCATCAAGGTCGACAGCCAAGCGTGGCCCGTGGGGTTGTAATTCTGTGACCAGATCATCGCGGGCCTCCAAACGGGGTTCTTATTGTCTGTGCATTGCACCACAGCCGACGCGCGCTGGGCAGCGTGTATGATGCCCCCATGACCCCGCCTCACTCCCCCCGTCGCCGACAGGCGCTGTCCGCCCTGCTGGCCACCGGCACAGCGGCCCTGCTGCCCTCGTGGAGCAACGCCAGCAGCCACAACGCCCTGCCGCGTGCCGGTCGCTGGCTGGAGCTGGCCAGCACCCACACCGGCGAAGTGTTGTCTGTGGCCTATCGCAGTGCCAGCGGGCTGGCTCTGGATGCCGTACAAAGCCTGCAGCACCTGCTGCGCGACCATCGCAATAACCAGCAACATGCCATCGATGTAGCGCTTTATGACCATCTGGCCGACCTGGCCGAGATGGCCGGCGTCGAGCCGCGCTACGAGATCATCTCGGCCTATCGCTCCCCGGTCAGCAATGCCGCGCTGCACGAGCGCAGTGCAGGCGTTGCCGTACACAGCTTGCATCTGGAAGGCCGCGCCATCGATGTCCGGCTGAGGGGTGTCGATTGCGCGCAGTTGGCTGCACTGGCCCGAGGTAACCAGCGCGGTGGCGTGGGTTATTACCGCAGCTCAGACTTCGTGCACGTGGACACCGGTCGCGTACGAAGCTGGAAAGGCTGAGCGGCGCTATAGCTGCAGCAAGCGCCGCAGCGGCGCATCGTGTCCGTAGATATCCTGAAAGAACAGCATGCGGCCATCTTCGGCCGCCACCGCCGTCGCATAAAAAATCATCACGCGCAGCGGCTGCTTTAAATTGACCCGCTTCATGCCATCCTGCTGATCAAGCATCTGCGCCACGCGCGCCCCGTCCCAACCCGGCTCATTGGCAAACACAAACTCACCTAGCGCCTGTGGATTTTCGACACGCACGCAGCCATGGCTGAAGGCGCGCTCGGTGCGGCCGAACAAGCCCTGCGCTGGTGTGCTGTGCAAATAAACATTAAACGGGTTGGGGAACATGAACTTGACCCGACCCAGCGCATTGAGCCGACCAGGACGCTGTCTTACACGCAGCTCACCGCGAGCCAGCGCCTCAAGATTGGCCTCATTCCAAGGCTGCACCGGCGACTCATCGCTTTGACCGCGCACCAGCTCATAACCCTGCGTATCGGCATAAGCGAGACTGCTACGCAGCTTGGGCAGCAGTTCCGTGCGCACGATGCTGGGCGGCACGTCCCAGTAAGGCTGGAACACCACATAGCGCATGTCGGCACGGAACACAGGCGTGTTGTGACGTGGAAAACTGCGACCGACGATAACATTCATCGATTGCATGGCGTTTTCGTTGTCGCCGGGTCCGCGGAAGGCGAACAGCCGGAACTGCGGAATGTTGACCAGGATAAACGGACCGTCGGGCGCCGGCAGCCAGCGCGCGCGCTCCATCGACAGTTCGATCTGACGCACCCGATCGGTGAGTGGTAACACCAGCGCTGCCCGTGTGGATGCACCCAGTACACCGTCAGCGGCCAGACCATGGCGTGCCTGAAACCGCGCCACGGCCACAGCCAAAGCCGCGTCATAAACGCCCTCTGCAGCCTCTGTCGACACGGCACTGTCGTCCCAATCACCCAGCTTGCGCAGCATGTGCCGCAACGCCGCGGCGGGCGCATAAGCATCCCCCGGCTTGATGCTGCGCTGGGTCAACTCCGGCAGCACATTGAACACCGGTTCGCTGGCCAAGCGGCGATAGCGAGCCAGACCCTGCTTGAGCAACTGGTAATGGTTGTACTGAGGTTCGTAGTTATCGAGCGTGGCTGACAGATCAGTGGAGCGCGCTAACGCCGACAGCGCCGCCGCCGGATCGCTGGAGCTCGGCGGCAAGGCCAGCGTATAGCCAACTTGCTCGGGTCTTACCCTGCCCCGTTGCAGATGGGTGATCAGCAAAGCCGCCGCATTAGACAGCTCGTGGTCGAGAGCGGCGCGACTGACCGCATCCTGCGGCGCCAGTGCACGCCGGGCCAGAGCGGTTGCGTCGTAATCGGCTGAACGTAAGCCCCGCTGCTCGGCATTGACCAGTTCAGTCAGCAAGGCCCGTCCGGTCGCTGACAGCGCGGCATCCTTATGCCACAACAGCTCACCGGCAGTCTGCTGATAGGCGGCTTCGACCCCAGGTTGCTGGATGAGCGGTGC
>CAIVTJ010000170.1 GCA_903908825.1 uncultured Pseudomonadota bacterium
AGGCCTGGACCTGTCGGTCACAGCCGGCTATGAGCGCTTGGACCCCAATGCAGGTCCGCGCAGTGACGGTCCCTATGGTTTCATCCGCTGGCAGCAGAGACTGTGACGCAGGTCCGCCCGTTTTAAGTCAAATTGTTGTAAGCTGGTCCCGCTGAATAACATCATATAGGTCCTCCAAGCGGACTCTGACCGTGCGCGCGCATCTTGTTGTTCTCGTCACCGGCCTCTGCGCCAGTGCGTTCATCGTCCCCGGCAGTCTTGTCGCCCAAGCTCAGACCCCCACCGCCGAGCAGATGCAGGTCTTCCAGCAGTTGCCGGCCGACCAGCAGCAGGCCCTGTTGCAGCGTGCCACGGGTGGTGCCAACTCTGGCTCTGCCACCGGCAGCACCAGCCCCCGCAAAGCCGATGACGATGCCGCCCGCCGCGCCCAGCAGCAGCCGGTCACCGCCGCCTCCGACGCTCAGGCAGCCGGTCTGCAGGCCGACGACGTGGTGTTGGTCGAGGTCGAGCTCGCCAAAGAGCGGGTCAAGATCCAGCCCACCGGCGCCAACTCGGCCCCGCTGATCACCCGCGAGCCGGTCGAGATCACCGAAGGCCTGGAGCGCACCAAGCTCACCGCGCTGCGCGACATCATCCGTGCCCGCAACCCGTTTACGCTCAGCCGCAGCGGCCAGCTGCTGCTGCCGGGCTTCGACCCCATCGCCCTCGGCGGCCTCTCAGAGGCCCAAGCCACGCAGCGCATAGCGGCCGAGCCGGCTTTGCTTAAGCTCGAGGTCAAGCTCACCCGCTTGCCGGTTGCGCGCAGTGGCGTGGCGGGGCTTAAACCCTTTGGCTATGACCTGTTCGAACAGGCCACCGCCAGCTACACACCGCTGACCGATGTGCCCGTGCCGGCTGACTATGTGGTGGGGCCAGGCGATGAACTGAGTGTGCAGCTGTTCGGCAGCCAGAACCGCAGTCTGAAGCTTGTGGTCAGCCGCGAGGGTACGGTCAGCTTCCCCGAGCTGGGGCCCATCAAGGTTGCCGGGCTGCGCTTCAGCGCGGCCAAAGCCGGCATAGAGGGGCGCGTTGCGCAGCAGATGATCGGCGTCAAAGCCAATGTCTCTATGGGCGACATCCGCTCGATCCGCATCTTTGTGCTGGGCGAGGCGCAGCGGCCGGGCAGCTACACGGTCAGCGGCCTGGCCACGCTGACTTCGGGTTTGTTCGCCTCGGGCGGCATCAAGCCCATAGGCTCGCTGCGCGACATACAGCTCAAGCGGCAGGGCGCCGTGGTACGCCACCTCGACCTGTATGACCTCTTGATCCGTGGCGACACCAGCAATGACGCCAGCCTGCTGCCGGGTGATGTCATCTTCATTCCGCCGCTGGGCAACACCGTCAGCATCGAGGGCGAGGTGCGTCGCCCTGCGGTGTACGAGCTGCGGGGTGAAACCACGGCCGCCGAACTGCTGGCCCTCGCCGGTGGCTTGGGCACCGAGGCCGATGCTAACCGCGCAGCGCTGACCCGCGTGGACGAACAAAGCCGCCGCGTGGTGCTGGACGTGAACCTGGCCACGGCCGCCGGCCGCGCCCAGAAGCTGCGCAACGGTGACAACCTGCGTGTGGCGCGCTTGCGCCCGCAGATCGATTCGGGCGTGGCCCTAGATGGCTTTGTGCATCGCAGCGGCTTGCAGCCGTGGCGTGCCGGCCTGCGTATCTCTGATGTTATCGGCTCGGTCGATGAGCTCAAACCCGATGCCGATTTGCACTATGTGCTGATCCGCCGCGAGAGCGGCACCGAACGGCGCGTGGAAGTGCTGTCGGCAGACCTCACCGCAGCTTGGGCGGCACGTGGCACGATAGTCGACGTGGCCTTGCAGCCGCGCGACCGCATCACCGTGTTTGACTTGGCACCGGGGCGCGAGCGCGTCATCAAACCGCTGCTGGACGAGCTGCGCTTGCAGGGCGCTCTGGCGCGGCCCACCGAAGTGGTGCGTGTAGAGGGCCGGGTCAAAGTGCCCGGCGAATACCCGTTAGAACAAGGCATGCGCGTGGCCGACTTGCTGCGGGCCGGTGGCAACCTGGAGGCTGCTGCCTTTGGCGCGCAGGCCGAGCTGGCGCGCTATGAGGTCACTGCAGACGGTGTGCGCCAGGCAGAACTCATCACCATAGACCTGGGCGCCGTGCGCCGCGGCGAGGCCGCAGCCAATGTGCCGCTGCGCCCCTATGACTATCTGCTGGTCAAAGAGACGCCTTACTGGGCCACGCAAGAGCAGGTGACGCTGCGCGGCGAGGTCAAGTTCCCGGGCACTTACCCCATACGCCGTGGCGAGACGCTGCGCGAGCTGATAGACCGCGCCGGTGGGTTGACGCCGCAGGGCAACCCCAAGGGCAGCGTGTTTACGCGCACCGAACTGCGCGAGCGCGAACAAAAGCAG
>CAIVTJ010000171.1 GCA_903908825.1 uncultured Pseudomonadota bacterium
AGCTGGTGCCGCAGGCGACGATGCGCACATATTCGACCTGCGGGAAGATGGCCTTGGCACGCGGGCCAAATGCCGCGTCGAGCAGACGGCCGTTGGCCACACGCTCTTGCAGCGTGTCGGACACTGCGCGCGGCTGCTCGTGGATCTCTTTGAGCATGAAATGGCTGTAGGGGCCTTTCTCAGCAGCCAGCGCGGACAACTCGCTTTCTTTGATGGGCCGCTCGACGATACGACCTTCAGTGTCCAGCACTTTGACGGAGTGCTGCTTGATCTCAGCGATATCGCCTTCTTCCAGGAACATGAAGCGGCGGGTCACGGGTAACAAGGCTGCGACGTCAGAGGCCACATAGTGACCCTCTTCAGTCAAACCGATAACCACGGGGCAACCCATGCGCGCCAGAATCAGCCGCTGCGGATCGTGTTCGCTGAGCACTACCAGCGCATAGGCGCCTTCAAGCTCTGCGACCGTCGCACGCACCGCGAGGAACAACTCACCCAAAAGCTGCATGTGGTAATGAATGCGGTGGGCAATGACTTCGGTGTCGGTCTCTGAGGTGAACTCATAGCCCAGGCCACGCAGCTCGGCACGCAGTTCTTCGTGGTTTTCGATGATGCCGTTATGGACGATGGCCAAGCCATCGCGCGAGATATGCGGATGCGCATTGCGCTCGCTGGGCACGCCGTGTGTGGCCCAACGCGTGTGCGCAATGCCGATGTGGCCGGACGTGGGCTGTAAATCGAGTGCTTCTTGCAGCATCTTGACCTTGCCCACCGTGCGCAGGCGGGCGAGCTTGCCACCAGCGCCCAACACCGCAAGACCCGCTGAGTCATAGCCGCGATATTCGAGTCGGCGCAGTCCCTCTATGAGTACGGGGACGATGTCCTGACCGGCGATTGCTCCAACGATTCCGCACATGATCTGTCGTGCCTTTGCCAGCGCAGGCCGGCAGTGTTAGGTCGTAACGTGAAGGCCACCCTAGCGGGACTGGCCTTTGACGGGGCGTTGCCAACCGTCGATGGTGGTTTGACGCGCGCGTGACAAGGTCAGCTTGTTATCGGGCGCGTCGCGCGTAATGGTCGAACCGGCGCCGATGGTGGCACCACTGCCGATGGCCACAGGCGCAACCAGCATAGAGCCCGAGCCGATAAACGCATGGTCATGGATGACCGTGCGCGATTTGTTCACGCCGTCATAGTTGCAGGTGATGGTGCCGGCGCCGATGTTGACGCCTGAGCCCACAGTGGTGTCACCCAGATAGGTCAGGTGATTGGCCTTGGAGCCCTCACCCAAGCTGCTGTTCTTAACTTCGACATAGTTGCCCACATGCACGTCGGCAGCCAGCTGCGCACCAGGGCGCAAGCGCGCAAACGGGCCGATGCGGCAGTTGGTGGCCACCTGTGCCTGTTCGAGCACGCTGTGGCTGGCCACTTGTGTGTCAGCGCCCAGCGTCACATCCCGCAACACGCAGTTGGGTCCGATGCGCACCCTGTCGCCCAGCTCCACGTGACCTTCAAAGACCACGTTGACGTCGATGAACACATCGCGTCCCAGCACCAAGGTGCCGCGTTGATCAAAACGTGCCGGATCGGCCAGGGTGGCGCCGGCACGCATGGCGTTTTCGGCGCAGTGACGGCGATAGACTGCTTCCAGCTGCGCCAGTTGCAGGCGGTCGTTGACCCCCAGCACTTCACTTTCGCTGGCTGCCACCAGCGGCGCCACGGCAAGGCCATCTGCCACGGCCATGCCGATAACGTCTGTGAGGTAATACTCGCCCTGCGCGTTGTCGCTGCGCAGCTGGCTCAGATAGCGGCGCAACGCGCCGGCCTGTAAGGCCAGCACGCCGGTGTTGCCTTCACGCACCGCCAACTGGGCCGGGCTGGCATCTTTTTGTTCAACGATGGCCGTCACGCGTCCGGCCTCATCGCGCAGGATGCGGCCATAGCCCGTAGGGTCATCGAGATTGACCGTCAACAAGGCCAACTGGTCTTGCAATGCCAAGGCGATTAGCGCCTGCAGTGTCCCGGCACGCACCAGCGGCACATCGCCATACAGCACCAGCACCAGATGATCGTCCGGGATGCCGGGCATGGCCTGCGCCACAGCATGGCCCGTGCCCTTTTGTTCTGCCTGCAGTGCCCAGTCCAGCGGCTCATGCTTCATGGCCGCCTGCACCTGCTCGCCGCCATGGCCATAGACCACCGTGATCTGCTGCGGTGACAGCTGGCGCGTGGTGGTGATGACGTGCTGCAGCAAGGCCCTGCCGGCCAGTGGCTGCAGGACTTTGGGCAGGTCAGAACGCATGCGCTTGCCCTGGCCTGCGGCCAGGATGACGACGGATAGCGGTTTAGTCATAAGTAGTCAAAACTAGCACAGGCGCAGGCCGCGCCGGCGATGCGGTTCACAACTTGCGCGTCATCACGTAGTGGGGTCCGATC
>CAIVTJ010000172.1 GCA_903908825.1 uncultured Pseudomonadota bacterium
GAAACCTCTGGGTGCGGCTCGCGTTGACTGCAGATCACCGGGCATCCACACGCTTGCGCCTCGATGATCGGCCAGCCAAAACCTTCAAACCGCGAGGGAAAGACTAGGGCCGTGGCATGGCTGTAAAGTTGCCGCAGATCACAGTTTGAGGGCTGTAAAATTTCGCGCACGCGTTGAGTCAAACCCAGCTGCTGTACCAACGCACGCTGCCCTTCACTTAACGCTTGGCCGGCAAACACCAATGTCCCCGGCCAGCGATCGGCAATAGCAGCCATCGCGCGAATGGCGGTCTCTCTGTTCTTACGCCGATGGTTTGAACCCACCAACAGCACATAGGGCTGCGCCACAGCCGATGCTTCCGTGACATCCGGGTAATACGGAAAGTTCAGGGGCAAAGGCACGCAGTTGACCGGACCCTGATAGCCCAGGCTTAAGCGCTTGAAGTCACGCAAAGTGGCCTCAGAGATGCACGCGATGCCTGCCGTACGCTGCAAGCCCCGCAAAATTGCGGCCTGCAGCAGCTTGCCGGTGGTTGACGCCGGGCAGTCGGTGTCTTCGCCCAAGGCACCGCGCACGGCCAGCAGATCATGACAGTTCGAGGTCCACGGAATGTCGCTGTGGCGTGGTGCGTAGACGGCATTGGAATGATCACAGATATGCACAGCATCGAAGCCACGCGCTGCCGCATGCAGTTGCGCCGGCGCGAGCACATATTTGTCGACGTAGCCTATCCACTTGCCGCGGCCTTGCGGACCTGCCTGTGCAAAATGCTGGCGGGGTGAGATTAAAGTGGGTTCATGGCCGGCTTCGCGCAGCCCCTGCTCTAACAGGCTGCCATAGCGCAACATGCTCTCTTGCGCATCCGGCACATAGTTTCCGATCAGCAGTATCTTCATGACTTCAGTCTGCCAGCACGATGTCAGCAGCCGCGTGGGCGTAACGATGCCAGGTCCAATAGGCCGCACGCTCTATGGCATTGCGTGACGTCTGCTCGCGCAGCGCTGTGTTGGTGTAGAGCAGTTCCAACGCCGCCAGCAATGCCGCGCTGTCACCCACCGGCACCACGATACCGTCTATGCCATCGCGCACCACTTCGGAGGGGCCGTGCGCGGTGACGATGACCGGCAAGCCACAGGCCATGGCTTCGATGACCACCATCGGCATGCCTTCAACCAGCGTGGGCAACACAAACACATCGGCGGACTGCATCAGCTGCGGCAACTGCGCCTGCGGCACGTTGGGTGTGTGCTTGTATAAATGCCGCCAAGGCGCATAGACCTCGGCGCCTTGCACGGCGTTGCCCACCAGATGCAACTGCGTATCGGGCTTGCGAAACTGTTCATAGGCAGCAAGCAGATGGCTGATGCCTTTGCGCTCGCCGACCTGACCGACGAACAAGACGGTAAACGGTTCAATGGCGTCTTTGGGTGCAGCGCGAGGCATAAAGCGACCCGGATCAGCGCCATAAGGTACGACCCGCAACTTGTCTGCCGGAACGCCGCTGCTGACAAACGTATCGCGCACAAAGTGGGAGCCGACTAGGATGATATCGGCCAACGCGATCTCGGCGTCGAGTAGCGCGGCATGCTGGGTCTTGTTCTCAAAGTGCGGCAGAGCCGCCGCAAACTGCGGCCGTTGCGCGCCCACTTGGGCATACAACTGGTATTGCCACGCATGGTGGGCGATGGGGTAGTTCAGTATCTTCACGCACCCCGTCGCCATAGCGGCCTTAAAGGCTGGTAAAGCGACGTGGTAGCTGGCGACCACCACAGGCACCCCACTGATGTGACGGCCGCCGGCTGCGGCCACTCCCGCTTCGGTCGCAGCGACCCAGTGCTTGCCCCAACGACCCGCGTGCTCGGGTAGCCACTGCGACAGGCGGGCCACCACCGCGCAGATAAAGTCACTGACCACGCCCGCTTCGAGGATGAGACTGACAGGTAACCCGGCTGGCGGAACCCGGCGCCCGAGGGTGTTGCTATACAACTTGCCGATGACCGGCAGTTGTTGCACCAGTCTTTCCCAAAGGCGCAGCTTATTGGCATAGCGACGAACCAGCCCACGTAGCGCGCCGCGCCGCGCCAACTCAACCGCTAGCCTGTCCATCTCAGGGGCGCTGAGATTGACTAACAGGGCCTGCTTCATCGCCGTGCAGCGGGCATACGGCAAGCGGTCATCGCCAGACCCAGATATAGCCACATAAACCCACCTACTGTGCCGTGACCTGTCATCTGTCCATTGAGCAGACCGATGCCCACATAACCGAGCAGCAGCAGTGCGAACGCACTATCCCGTCTGCGCGACACCGACCAAGCCCTGCTAGTCAGCCAACTGACCCAGACGACACGATAGAGGATAAACATGACACCCACGATAGGGCCTAGGTCGAC
>CAIVTJ010000173.1 GCA_903908825.1 uncultured Pseudomonadota bacterium
CCGGGCAGATAGCCATCGCCAGCCCGCCGCAGCCCGCCGGCAGGCCGGTCAGCCAGCACATCACGCTGGAGGCCAGCGGTAACCCGCAGTGGTTCGCTTTGGACCGGGTGCTGGAGAGCCCGTCACCCCGCGTGCGCCTGAGTTTTGACGGGCAGTTGCTGGCCACCCGGCCGGTCACGCAGACCCAAACCTATGACGTCGTCTCGTATCTGCAAACCCGCGACGAAGCGCCGCTCTCCTACACCGCACGCAAGCTTGATCTGCAACTGCCGCCGCAACGCAACCCGCGCACCCTGGCTCTGGCCGCTCAACTGCGCGCGGCCAGCCACAGCGAGGCCGATTATGTGCAGCGGGTACTCAACTACCTGCACGAGGGCGGCTTCGAATACAGCCTGACACCGCCGCTGCTGGACCTGGACTCGATCGACGATCTGCTGTTCAACACACGACTGGGCTTTTGCGGCCACTTTGCCTCGGCCTACACACTGTTGATGCGTGCTGCAGGTTTGCCGGCACGCGTGGTCACCGGCTATCAGGGCGGTGAATGGAATGCCATCGGCGGCTATCTGGTGCTGCGCCAGTCCGATGCGCATGCCTGGACCGAGGTCTGGCTGCAAGGCCAAGGCTGGGTGCGGGTCGATCCCACGGCTGTGGTGGCCCCATCCCGCCTGCAGCGCGGACTGCATGAACTGCTGCCCGACAGCCGCTGGGCCTTGCAGAGTTATGGCCGTAGCAGCCCGCTGCTGCGCGAACTGCTGCAACGCTGGGACGCCGGCAACCAGTGGTGGCAGGAGCGCGTGCTGGGCTACAACCGGCTGGCGCAACAGCGCTACTGGGGACGTTGGGGCGACGCGCTCGATAGCGTGCAATGGCAAGTGCTGGCCTTGCTGCTGGCCGGTGCAGCCTGGTCGGCCTGGGTGTGGTGGGCCTTGCGGCAACGCCCTGCATCCGGCGCCCGCGAGGGCCTGGCGCGGGATTGGGCCGCACTGCGTTCAAGCCTTGCTCGCGCCGGCGTCAGCGATGTGGCCAAGCTCGGCCCCATCAGCTTGGCCGCCGCTGCTGCCAACCGGTTTCCGCAGCATCGCCAGCAACTGACCGCTGCTGCGGCAGCGTATGCGCAGCAACGTTATGGGCGCGCGCCCGATGCCAGGGGCAACCCGGCGCTGCGCCGGCAACTGCGACGTTTAGCGCGACAACTCGCTGCGGCCGGAATCAGCCGCTGGCGTTTTAACCCACAACAGCAGCACGCCTCCGGCAGCGAACAACAGCACTAGCGACAAAATAGACGCGCGCGAACTGCCGGTCAGGTAAGCCACCAGACCGACCAGCAACGGCCCCAGCACAGTGCCGAACTTGCCGACCATATTGAAGAAGCCGAAGAACTCGGCCGATTTGCCTTCCGGCACCAAGCGGCCGAAGAACGAGCGCGACAAGCTCTGCACGCCACCCTGCACCAAGCCGATGACCACGGCCATGGCGAAAAACTGCACCACGGTGTGCAGGAAATAGGCCCAAGCGGTCACGCCCGCATAGACGGCGATGCCGATCAACACACCGCCGCGTGCGCCCAGTCGTTCACCAATGCGACCGAACAAAAGCGCCGCAGGAAATGCCACAAACTGCGTTAGCAGCAAGGCGGCCAGCAGCATCTGCGTATCGAAACCCAAGGCCATGCCGTAATCGACCGCCATCTTGACGATGGTGTTGACGCCATCGATGTACAACCAGTAGGCCGCCAAAAAGATGAGCATGTTGCGATAGCCCAGCACATGACGCAGCGTCTGCCGTAGTTCGGCCAGACTGGCGCGCAGCGAACCTTGGCCGCCGCCACCGGGCAAGCCCGGCTGCTCGGTCACATAAAAGGCCAGCGGCAACATAAACACCAGCCACCACACGGCCACGCTGATAAACGACCAGCGCACGGCCGCAGCGGCGTTGGCCAAGCCGAACCAAGCCGGTTTGGAGACCATCAGCACATTGACAGCAAACAGCAGGCCGCCGCCCAGATAGCCCAGCGCATAACCATAGGACGACACGCGGTCATACTCGGCAGGCTTGGCGACATCGACCAGCAAGGCGTCATAGAAGACGATGCCGCCGTTAAAACCCAAAGTGGCCAGCGTGAACAGCGCCGCAGCCAGCGCCCATTGCCCTTGCGCGACAAAATACAGCGCAAAGGTGGCGCCTATGCCCAGCAGACTCCAGCTGATCAGAAATCGTTTGCGATAGCCGCCGCGATCGGCCAGTGCGCCCAGCAGCGGTGCCAGCACAGCCATGACAAAGCCGGCCACGCCATTGGCCAGACCCAGACGCAAAGTCGCCTCGGTCGGGTCCGCACCCAGACTCCAGAACTGTCGGAAGAACGCCGGGAAAAACCCGGCCAGCACCGTGGTGGCGAACGCCGAGTTGGCCCAGTCATACAGTGCCCAGGCCAGTTGCGGGCGACGGGCAAGATAGCTGGGCACAGCAGACCTCCGGGATCAGGACTGGATTTCGCGCGTCTCGCGAAAGTCGATGTCGGGCCAACGCTCTAAGGTCAGCGCCAGATTGACTCGCGACGGGGCAAGGTAGACCAATGCGCCGGAATGATCTACCGCGAGGTTGTCATAGGCCTTGGTACGAAACTCCTGCAGCTTGCGTTCATCGTCGCAATAGACCCAACGCGCGGTCTGCACACCGAAGGTCTCAAAGGCGCACTGCACCGAATATTCATCCTGTAGTCGAAAGGCCACGACCTCAAACTGCAACTGACCCACAGCACCCAAAATCATGTCGTTGTTGCGCAGCGGCCGGAACAACTGCGTCGCGCCCTCCTCGCACAACTGCCCCAGACCCTTGGCCAGGGCCTTGGCTTTGAGCGGATCTTTCAGCACGGCGCGACGGAACATCTCCGGCGCAAAGCTGGGTATGCCGGTAAAGCCCAGCGTCTCACCTTCTGTGAAGGTGTCACCGATGTTGATGGTGCCGTGGTTATGCAGACCGATGATGTCACCGGCATAGGCTTCCTGAGCCTGCGAGCGGTCACCGGCCATGAAGGTCAGTGCATCGGCCACGCGCACGTCTTTGTCGAGGCGCACGTGATA
>CAIVTJ010000174.1 GCA_903908825.1 uncultured Pseudomonadota bacterium
GCCGGCGCGGAACCGGGCCGGCCGCCGCTGCAGGTCAGCAGTTGGGTGGCGGTCCATGCCGTCGATCCGGCCACGCACAGCGTCGAAGTGCGAGCCGAGTTGCCGGCTGCCGCGGTACTGCAGCCCGGCCAGTTCGCCCGACTGCTGCTACCGATCAAGGGCGCAGCCGCCGGGCTGCGCATTCCGACCCGATCGGTCCTGACCCGCAGTGAGCTGACAGCCGTCTATGTCGTCGATGCCAACGGATCCGCGCACCTGCGACAGATACGCCTTGGAGCCGTTGAGGGCGAGGCAGTCACCGTCCTGTCCGGATTGCAGGCTGGCGAGAAGATCGCCCTTGATCCGATAGCTGCGGCTAGACGCTGACATCACCATGGGTATCGCAGGTCGCATCGCCAAGCACTTTTTGAGTGCGCGCATCACGCCGCTACTGGCGCTGGTTGCCTTGCTCATCGGCATCTTCGCTGCGGTGGTCACACCGCGCGAAGAGGAACCTCAGATTAATGTGACGATGGCCAATGTGCTGATCGCCTTCCTCGGTGCTTCTGCGCGCCAGGTCGAGCAGACCGTCGCAGGTCCGGCCGAGCAGGTGCTCGGTCAGATGGCCGGTCTCGACCATGTGATGTCGATGTCACGTCCAGGCTTGGCGGTGATCACCGTGCAGTTCAAGGTAGGTGTGCCGCGCACCGAGGCCTTGGTCCGTCTCTATGACACGCTGCACTCAAACCGTGACTGGCTGCCGGCAGGCTTGGGCGTTGCGGAGCCGCTGGTAAAGCCGATGGGCATAGACGATGTCCCGATCCTGACGGCAACGCTTTACGACAAACGCGCCGGCAGCGGTGCCTTCGAGCTAGAGCGTATCGCGCATGCGATGGAGTCAGAGCTCAAGCGTGTACCCGGCACACGTACCGTGACAACCGTCGGTGGTCCGCACCGCGCCATCAACATTGTCTTGAACCCTCAGGCTCTACGCGCCGTCGGTCTCACCGTTAGCGACCTCTCGCGGTCGCTGCAGTCAGCCAACAGCGGCCTTCCGGCAGGGAGCTTGTTAAACGGCGGTGAAGCAGTCGCGATTGACGGTGGGTCTGTGCTGACCGGTGCCAACGAGGTGGCTGACCTCGTGGTCGGTGTGCACAGCGGCCGACCGGTTTTCCTGCGTAGCGTCGCCACGGTCACCGAGGGTGCGCCGGTGCCCGAGCGCTATGTGTGGTTCGGCACATCCGGTAAGCAGGCTGCGGAGTTTCCGGCCGTCACCTTAAGCATTACCAAGAAGCCCGGTGAGAATGCTGTCGATGTCACGACGCGCCTGCGCGCGCGTATTGCAGAGTTGCAGAACAGTCTTATTCCCGAGGGCGTAGGTGTCGAGATCAGTCGCGACTATGGCGCGACCGCTAATGACAAGGCGCTCAAGCTCATCGAAAAACTGATCTTCGCTACTGCCTCAGTCGTTGCGTTGGTGTTCTTTGCGATGGGTCGCCGCGAGGCGGCGATCGTTGGTATTGCGGTGGCCCTCACGCTAACGGCCACTCTGTTTGCCTCCTGGGCTTGGGGCTTCACGCTAAACCGGGTGAGCTTGTTCGCGCTGATTTTTTCTATCGGCATTCTGGTGGACGACGCGATCGTGGTCGTGGAGAACATCCACCGGCACCTGCACCTCACTCCGGACCGGTCGCTCGACGAACTCATCCCTGCCGCTGTGGACGAGGTCGGCGGGCCCACGATTCTGGCGACGTTAACGGTTATTGCGGCGCTGCTGCCGATGGCGTTCGTTGGTGGGCTGATGGGGCCTTACATGGCACCGATTCCGATTAATGCCTCGATGGGCATGGTCATCTCGCTGGCCATAGCGTTCGTGCTGACGCCGTGGCTTGCGCGTCTGTGGCTGAGACCGGCAGCCCCGGGAAAGCATGGCGGGATGGCTACACGCATCGATCCGCTGGTGCGGCGCACCTTCAGGCCGTTCCTCGATCTGACCAACGGCACGCGTAATCGCCGCAGGCTCTGGGCCGGTGTCGGCGCGCTGATCCTGCTATCGGTCGCATTGCCGGCAGTGCAGTGGGTTGTGCTGAAGATGCTGCCCTTCGACAACAAGTCAGAGTTTCAGGTGGTCGTCGATATGCCGGCCGGTACGCCGCTAGAACGTACCGCCGCGACACTTGCAGACTTGAGCCGCTATCTGGCGACCGTACCGGAGGTACGCAACTATCAGGTGTACGCCGGCACCGCTGCGCCGATCAACTTCAATGGGCTGGTGCGCCAGTACTACCTGCGCTCTGCGGCCGAGTTGGGCGACATCCAGGTCAACCTCGTGGGCAAGAGCGACCGCAGTGACCAAAGCCATGTCATCGCGGCACGACTGCGGCCGCAGCTTGCAGCCATTGCAGCCCGCAGTGGTGCGGTGGTGAAGGTGGTGGAAGTGCCGCCCGGTCCGCCGGTGCTTGCGCCTATCGTGGCTGAAATCTACGGTCCGGATGACGCCGGTCGTCTCCAAGTCGCCGCAGCTGTACGTCAGGCGTTTTTAGGTGCGCCGGGGGTTGTCGATGTGGATGCCTCTTACATCAGCGCCGCCTCCCGTCAGGTGGTCGCGGTGGATCACCAGAGGGCCGCGCTGCTCGGCGTTGCCGAGACCGAAGTCGTCGCAACGCTGCGAGCAGGCCTTGCGGGGCATGACGCGACCTACCTTCAAGATGCCAGCAAGTACCCGGCGCCGCTGCGCCTGCAGTTGCCAGATAGCACCCGCGGCAACCTTGATGCGGCCCTGAGCCTTGGTGTGCGCGCCAGCAGCGGCGCTATGGTTGCGCTGGGATCAGTGGTTAACGTGCGCACCACGACGCTTGAGCAGCCGCGATATCACAAGGACCTGCTGCCAGTGGTCTACGTCACGGGGGATGAATCCGGTCGCCTCGACAGTCCGCTATATGGGATGTTTGGTCTGCGGGCAGCCATCGGCCGCATAGTCGCTCCAGACGGCGGACACCTCACCGAATACTTTATTCATCAGCCCAGCGATGCCTATCGCGGCTATGCGCTGAAGTGGGATGGTGAGTGGCAGATCACCTACGAGACTTTCCGCGACATGGGTGCGGCCTATGCGGTGGGTCTGGTGCTGATCTATCTGCTGGTGGTGATGCAGTTCGGTTCCTACTTAACGCCGCTGATCATCATGGCTCCGATCCCGCTGACCATCATTGGCGTGATGCCGGGTCATGCGCTGCTGCACGCGCAGTTCACGGCCACATCGATGATCGGCATGATCGCGCTGGCCGGCATCATCGTGCGCAATTCCATTCTGCTGGTCGACTTTATAAACTTGCAGCATGCGGCGGGCATCGACTTCCGCGAGGCGGTGATCCGCTCAGCGATCACCCGTGCGCAACCGATCATCCTCACTGCTTTGGCCGCGATGCTCGGCGCGTTCTTCATCCTCGACGACCCCATCTTCAACGGGCTCGCGATCTCGCTGATCTTCGGCATTTTGGTCTCCACCGTGCTGACGCTGGTGGTGATCCCGCTGCTGTATTTCGCAGTCTTCCGCAAGACGTATTCCGACTCGTTCGTTCAGACCGTCACTACCTTGGAGCAGACATCATGACCTCTTGGCAACTCACGCGCGTCGTCGCGGGCACTTTCATTCTGCTGTCGCTCGCACTGGGTGTGCCCGGCAGTCCGATCTTCCTCAGCGGCTATTGGCTGTGGTTTACCGCCTTCGTCGGCCTGAACCTGCTGCAGAGCGGATTGACGCAGTGGTGTCTGATGGAACGTATGCTGAGCGGCCTTGGTTTCAAGGCCAGCGCGGGCTGAAAGGGCTCTGGAGCAGATTGTCATGCACAGTACGATGCGCGCAGCCCTCATCGGGCTTACTCTCGTCTGCGCAAGTGCGGCCGCTGCGGGGTTGGGCGTTACCGATGCCTGGCAAGCTGCACTGCAGCACGATCCGCAGTTCGAGGCTGCACGCGCCCAGTGGGAGGCAGGCAAGACGCACGCTGCCCAGGGGCGTGCGCTGTGGATGCCAACGCTTGCGGTGCAAGGCAGTGCCGGTCGTGCCGATCAGCAGAGCCAAACCGCTGGCGCGGCATTTTCGGCGCCAGGCTTCGGTAGCACCAATGGCGTGGACTTCCAGACCAGCATCAACAACGGGACCTCCCGCCAGTGGGCCTTTGTGGCCGAGCAGCCGCTGTATGACCCCGGCCGCATGGCGGACTTCACGACACAGAAGAATACGGCTGCCCTAGCGGACGCCCAGTTCCAGCAAGCCAAACAGGATCTGCTGCTGCGCACAGCGAGGGCCTATCTTGCGGTGCTTAATGCCCGTACCCAACTGGCGGCGTTGCGCCGGCTGCATGCGGCCGCCGAGCAGGCACGCAGTGCTGCGCAGGGGCGCTACGAGAGCGGCGACATTCCGGCTACAGACATGCGCGAGGCACAGGCGAGCGCTGACGCCATCGCGGTACAGGAGCTTGATGCCCAGACCGCAGTGACATTAGCTGAAGCGGCCTTCACAGATTTGACCGGTCTTGGGCCGGTGGCCTTGATGAATCTGCCGGTGAGCGAGCCTGTGAAGCTGCCTGTGCCCGATTCATTGGAGCAGTGGACGCAGAAGGCACTGGCTGGCAGTGCGCAACTGGGCATGCAGCACTTGGCGGTCTCGATCGCATCGGCGCAGGTGCAGCGCTATGAAATGCTGGCTTCGCCCAAACTCAGCGTCGTGGCGCGGGTCGGTCGTGAATCGCTGCAGGGCACTGGCGACTTTGGTACCGCAGACATCACGGGTCGGCAGGCCAGCATCGTCATTCAGGCATCCATGCCCCTCTTCACCGGTGGGATGAGGAGTGCGCAACGCCATGAGGCGAAAGCGCTGGAGTACAAGGCCCGAGCAGACCTCAATACCGCCGAGCAGCAGGTGCGCCAGCAAACGCGGGTGGCCTGGCTCGGCCTGACCACCGCGGCTGCGCGCGTCCATGCGCTGCAGCGGCTGCAAGGTTCGATGCAGGACCGCTTGGGTGCGACGCGCTTGGGCGTTGAGATCGGCGACCGTACAGCGCTAGAGCTGCTCAATGCGCAAGCGGATTTGCTGCGATCCAGCACCGATCTGCAGAGGGCGCAATCGGATTGGCTGCTGGCGGATCTGCAGTTGTGGGCCGTAGCCGGTGCGCTATCGGAGACAGATCTGCAGCGTGTCGACCGCCATCTTGTCGAGCAGCGGGTTGATTCGAAGTGAATGACTCAAGCAAAAACACCATAAGGGGTACGCCATGGCGCACATCGTAATCATTGGCGCCGGTGTCGGCGGTATGCCGGCCGCTTACGAGCTGCGCGCAACGCTAAACGCACTACATCGCATTACGGTGATCAACGCCGTGGACTACTTTCAGTTCGTGCCTTCAAACCCTTGGCTTGCGGTGGGCTGGCGCGATCGTGCAGCAATTTCTTTTCCGGTCGCCCGCTACCTGAAGCGACGCAACATCGACTTTATTGCGCAGCGCGTCGACAAGATCGATGCAGCGGGCAACAGCCTGACGCTCGCGGACGGCACGACTGTGCCTTACGACTACCTTGTGATAACCACCGGGCCGAAGCTGGCTTTCGATGAAGTGCCGGGCGCTGGCCCTGCGGGCGGCTACTCGCATTCGATTTGTACTGTCGATCACGCCGAGAAGACTTGGGCTGCCTACCAGGAATTCCTCAAGAACCCCGGGCCTGTTGTCGTGGGTGCCCTGCCATCGGCCAGTTGCTTCGGGCCAGCTTATGAGTTCGCGTTCATCCTCAGCACCGACCTCAAGCGCCGCAAGCTACGCAACAAGGTTCCCATCACATTTGTCACCAGCGAACCCTACATCGGGCACTTGGGGGTAGGGGGTGTCGGCGATTCCAAGACCATGCTCGAATCGGAGTTCCGCAATAACGACATCAGGTGGATCACCAACGCCAAGACCACGAAGCTTGAGCCGGGCAAGATGTCTGTCACCGAGTTAGATCGCAACGGTGCGACGGTTAAGGAGCATGAGTTGCCGTTCACGTTTACGATGATGTTGCCAGCCTTCAAAGGCGTGGATGCAGTCGCCGCCGTCGAGGGCCTGTGTAACCCGCGAGGCTTTGTGCTGGTGGACGATCATCAACGCAGCAAGAAGTACCGCAATATCTATTCGGCGGGCGTGTGCATCGCGATCCCGCCGGTCGAGGTCACACCCGTGCCCACCGGGGCACCTAAGACCGGCTACATGATCGAGACCATGGTGACGGCGATCGTGCACAACATCGCAGCCGATATTGCCGGCCAACCCGCGACGGCTAAAGCCACGTGGAACGCTATCTGCCTGGCAGACATGGGTGATACCGGTGCGGCTTTCGTGGCGCTGCCGCAGATTCCGCCCCGCAACGTCAACTGGTTCCGCAAAAGCCGATGGGTGCATTGGGTCAAGATCGGCTTTGAGAAATACTTCATCTACAAGATGAAGAGTGGTAACTCTGAGCCGCTCTACGAGAAGTACATGTTGCGCGCTCTGGGCATCAAGCGACTGGACAGCTGATGACTGCCGTGCGAATCCGCTGGCGACGTCTGACGGAC
>CAIVTJ010000175.1 GCA_903908825.1 uncultured Pseudomonadota bacterium
GTTGCGGCAACCGGGGCGGGCGGGGCCGCGGCGGGTAGCAGTGCGGCTACCGACTGGTCATAGCAGGCCAGGCGTTGGCCGGCATCGGTCACCCGCAGGCAGGCCGCCACGCTGGCGGGCAGGGTGGCGGGGGGTGAGGCCGCGCCGGCGGCTGTGCAAGACAGCGTCAGGGCCAGCGTAAGCAAGGGTTTGTTCATGGTGTGCCTGTGGGTGGGTTGGAATCGACAAGCGCCGCGCTAATCGAGACGCTGCGCGCCCTTATTGTCGCCGGAAAGGACGTGGATTGGCAGGGCGTTACGATTGGGGTCAGGGCGCCTGATGCGCGCGTATCCAGTCGGCGAGTTCGATCTCGCTGAGTTGGCCTGAGGCCAACGCAAAGATGGTTTGAATGGCCTCTACCGGACTGGCGCGTAAGCGCTGGCCGTTGATGTGCAGGAACAGGCCGATGGCCAAAAAGGCTGCGCGCTTGTTGCCGTCTATGAAGGGGTGATTTTGCGCCAGACCATAGGCATAGGCGGCAGCCAAGCTGGCCAAGTCGGCGTCTGGCCGGTAGAGCAGCAGGTTAACCGGCCGGACCAAGGCAGAGTCCAGCAGTCCTTCGTCTCGCAGTCCGCTGGGGCCGCCGAAGAGGGCCAGGCTTTCGTTGTGCAGCAGAACCAGCGCGGCTTTATTGAGCCAGCGGGGTTCGCTGCTCACTCGGCCAACACCTTGAAGGTGTCGCGGTACTCCTTCATGAACTCGCGCCCGGCCTCGACCTGCGCCGCAACGGCAGGGTCGTAAGGGCTAATGACATAGCCACCCGGCGTCTCGGCAACATGCAGCAGGTCGCCGCGCCCAACCTTCATGCGGTTGAGCATTTCTTTGGGGATGATGACCCCGGTCGAGGTGCCGATAGACGTCAGCTTGAGTGTGCTCACAACTACTCCCACTTTATTATTATATTTATAATAATGCCATGGCAGCCTGTCAAGCCTGACGCCTGTATTGCTGTGACGTCTGTGCGACGGTCCGCTATAATTACGGGTTCCGCAGCAGGTTTTTAGTAGGTTATCGGACGTGAGCGAGCAAACCATGGCTCTTTTCACGGGCAGCGCCAATCCGGCGTTGGCCCATGATATAGCGCGTCATCTCACCTTGCCGCTGGGCCGCGCCTCAGTGGGCCGCTTCAGCGACGGTGAGATCAATGTCGAACTGATGGAAAACGTCCGCGGTCGCGACGTGTTCATCATCCAGTCCACCTGTCCGCCGGCCAACGATCACCTGATGGAACTGCTGGTCATGGTCGATGCCTGCCGCCGTGCATCGGCCGCGCGCATCACGGCCGTGGTGCCTTACTTCGGCTATGCCCGTCAGGACCGCCGGCCGCGCGCCACGCGCTCGGCCATCACCGCCAAGCTCGTGGCCAACATGATCTCGGGCGCCGGTGTTGACCGCATGCTCACCGTCGACCTGCATGCCGATCAGATCCAAGGCTTCTTCGATATCCCGGTCGACAATGTCTATGGCGCGCCGGTGCTGCTGGGCGATGCTTGGCGTCAGGCTCACGAAAACATCGTGGTGGTCTCACCCGATGTCGGCGGTGTGGTGCGCGCACGCGCGATGGCCAAACAGCTCGACGACGTCGACCTGGCCATCATCGACAAGCGCCGGCCCCGCGCCAACGAAGTCAAAGTCATGAACATCATCGGTGATGTGCGTGACCGCACCTGCATCCTCATCGATGACCTGGTCGACACCGCCGGCACGCTGTGTCAGGCCGCCACGGCACTCAAAGACCAGGGCGCGCGCAAGGTCATCGCCTACATCACCCATCCGGTGTTGTCAGGCAAGGCCATCGAGCGCATCAGCAGTTCGCAGCTAGACGAGTTGATCGTCACCGATACCATCCCCTTGTCTGCCGAGGCGCAAGGCTGCTCGCGCATCCGCGTGCTGTCTGTCGCGGCACTGCTGGCCGAAACCATCCGCCGCGTGCGCGATGAAGAGTCGGTCAGTTCGCTGTACATCGATTAATTTTTTTAGGTGACGTGCCGCAGGTCGCGGCGGTGCGTCGTTGTGTCAACGTCAGGAGAAGACCATGCGTAGCATTTTTGAACTCAACGCCGAACCACGCAATGATCAGGGCAAAGGTGCGAGCCGCCGCCTGCGTCATGCGGGAATGGTTCCGGCCATCATGTACGGCGGTGCCGCCACCCCCGCGAACCTCTCGCTC
Organism: uncultured Pseudomonadota bacterium; assembly: GCA_903908825.1. Classification (GTDB taxonomy): domain Bacteria; phylum Pseudomonadota; class Gammaproteobacteria; order Steroidobacterales; family Steroidobacteraceae; genus ZC4RG30. Next base: position 2,210 of record CAIVTJ010000175.1, read on the forward strand.
AATCACCAGAAGCTGTTGCTGGTGGTCGATAACGAAAAGTTCTATTCGACCATCGTCATGGTCAACCTCGATGGGGCCAAGCACCCGGTCATCATCAAGGACGTGCAGATGCACCCGGCTAAGAACGCCATCGTTCACGTCGATCTGCAGCGCGTGCTCGAAGACCAGCCGATCCGCGTGCACCTGCCCATTCACTTCCTGAATGAGGCCACCAGCCCGGGCGTCAAGCTGCGCGGCGGTACCGTCTCGCACATGCGTAGCGATATCGAGATCTCGTGCTTGCCCAAAGACCTGCCCGAGTCGGTCGAGGTCGACATGGGTGCCATGGGCCTCAACGAGCCGGTCAAGCTGTCGGACCTGAAGCTGCCCGAGGGTGTCACCATCCCCGAGTTGGCTCATGGCCACGATGCGCCGGTGGTGGTCATCCACCCGCCGCGCGTCGACAAGGAAGCCGAGGCCGAAGCCGCTGCAGCGGCTGCTGCACCGAAGGCTGGGGCCAAGGGTGCTGCCAAGCCGGCCGCTGCCAAGCCGGCTGCTGCCGCCAAGGCACCGGCCAAGAAGTAAGACTGCACTGCGCACTACCGCGTCCTGATCACCCATGCCGGGCACCGACCTGCAACTCGTGGCCGGCTTGGGTAATCCGGGCAAGGACTATGCGCAGACGCGCCATAACGCCGGGTTCTGGCTCGTCGATGAGCTGGCCCGGCGGCATGGCGGCAGTTGGCGGCGCGAGGCTAAGTTTGATGCCGAGCTGGCGCGCGTGCGCATAGCCGGCAACGAACTGTGGCTGGTCAAGCCGCAGGCCTTCATGAATCGCAGCGGTGGCGTCGTTGCTGCCGTGGCCAACTTCTACAAGATCAGCGCCGCTCAGGTGCTGGTGGCCCACGATGAACTCGACCTGCCCATCGGCGCGGTGCGCCTCAAGCAGGGCGGGGGCGCTGGCGGCCACAACGGACTCAAAGACCTCATCGCCTGTCTGGGCGAGGGGTTCTGGCGATTGCGGCTGGGCATCGGTCATCCCGGCTCGCGCGAGCTGGTGACCGGCTTTGTATTGGGGCGCGCTTCTTCAGTCGAGCAGGCTGTGCTCGATGAGGGCGTGCTGACCGCCGCCGATTGCCTGCCGCCTGTGCTCGAGCAGGGCGCGCAGCAGACCATGAAATCACTCCATTCCAGCGACACTAAACCAAAGGCTTAAGACATATGGGCATCAAGTGCGGCATCGTCGGATTGCCCAACGTCGGCAAATCCACTCTTTTTAATGCGCTGACGCGCGCGCAGATCGCGGCCGAGAACTATCCGTTCTGCACCATCGATCCCAACGTGGGCGTGGTCGGTGTGCCCGATCCGCGCCTTGATGCACTGGCAGCCATAGCCAAGCCCGAACGGGTGCTGCCCACAGCCATCGAGTTTGTGGACATCGCGGGCCTGGTGGCTGGTGCATCGCAAGGCGAGGGTCTGGGCAATCAGTTCCTGGCGCATATCCGCGAGACCGATGCCATCTCGCATGTGGTGCGCTGCTTTGAGGACGACGACATCATCCATGTGGCCGGTGGCGTGAACCCCATTGCCGACATCGACGTCATCGACACCGAGCTGGGCTTGGCTGATCTGCAGAGTGTTGAAAAGGCCGTTGACCGCGCTGCCAAGCTGGTCAAGTCGGGTGATAAAGAAGCCGTGCGCCGTCGTGATCTGTTGCAGCGTTTGCGCGAGCACCTGAACAACGGCAACCCGGCCCGGTCTATGACCCTGACCGATGAAGAGCGCAAAGACCTGCGCGACCTGCATCTGATCACGCTCAAGCCGGTCATGTATGTGGCCAACGTTAACGAGACCGGCTTTACCAATAACCCGCACCTCGATGCGGTGCGTGCGCGTGCGGCTAACGAAGGCGCGGTGGTGGTGGCCATCTGTGCGGCCATCGAAGCGGAGATCGCGCAGTTAGAGGACGCCGAGCGTTTGGATTTCCTTAAAGACCTGGGGCTCGATGAGCCAGGCCTTAACCGGGTGATCCGCGGTGCCTATCAGCTGCTGGGTCTGCTGACTTATTTCACCGTCGGCCCGAAAGAAGTGCGCGCTTGGACGGTCAAGGCCGGGTCCACCGCACCGCAGGCTGCGGCCGTCATTCACACGGACTTCGAGCGCGGTTTCATTCGCGCTGAAGTCATTGCCTATGACGATTACATCGCCTGCAAGGGCGAGGCGGGTGCCAAGGAAGCCGGCAAGCTGCGGCTGGAAGGCAAGGAGTACCTGGTGCGCGAGGGTGACCTCATGCACTTCAGGTTTAACGTTTAACGTTTAAGCGCTAAAGCTCAGCATGCGACCGGTGGCGGTCGCATAGCCGTTGTTGCCGCCGGAGCGGCCATACACGTTAGTGCGCGGTGCATCCGCGTTGCTGTTGAGCAGGCTGACAACACCCGAGATGCGCTGCAATCGCGCGCTGACCAGCATGCCGTTGCGGGTGTTCTGTTCGCGGCAGCGTGTGGCCAACTGGGTGGTGTTTTGCAGCGCGGGCTGCAAGCTGCCTTGCGGATCACACCAACCTAATATGGCTTGCAGGCCTACGACATCGGCTGATTGACCCAGCTGCCGGCAGATCGACAATCGTTCGTCTTCGATGCGCACCAGTTTGCTGACGCAGGACTGGCGTGCAACGCCGGCCTCTTGCAGGCCGTCGACATCATCATCGGTAATGAGTTTGTGCTCGCGAGTCAGTTGCTGTTCGAGTAGCACCAGCCACTGGGCTTCGTCCGACAGCAAGCGCGCGATGCTGTCACGGCACAGCGCCGGATCTATGGCGGCGTTCATTTGCCGTTCTTACCGCCCTGGGGCAAGTCACGTTCCATGCGCATCAGCTTGTCTGCAATGCGCTGCGGGTTCACCTGGTAGGTGCCGTCTTCAATACGCTGCTGGATGACGGCGACGCGGGCCGTATCGACTCCGGGCTGCTCCTGCACCAGCTGGTTGAGGCTGGCGAGGTTGCGCGCTGCGGTGCTGATGCTGACGCTGTCGTTGCTGCCTGAGTCGGGGGCTGCGGTGTCACCGGAACCGCTGGAGCCTCGCTCGGAGGCAACGCGCGATGCCGCCTTGCCAGTGGCGACGCGCACTGGTGGGGTATCAAAGCCGTTGATCCTGCTGCTCACTTTCCGGTCTCCTGACGCTGTGTTCGGTTCTGTCGTGGAGTGTAACGGCAGCGTACCGGTGAACTTGAGTGACGCAGGTAACATTTTTTACAGGCCCATGCGGACCAGGTCACCGGACTCGACGCGACCTTCAACAATTTTCTGCGAATCGAGGTTGCGTACGCGCACCCGGCCACCCGGTGTGGCATCGGCGATGGCCTCGCCTAAAGCGCGCACCTCGATGCCGCCTACCGCTGCCATCAACATAACGCGTTGGCCGCGCTTGATCAGCAGATCGGGAACCAGCAGGTCGGTCGTCAGGGCAGTGCCCGGACCTGCTGCATTCTTCATATGATGTCCGGTCAGCGCTGTGATGTCTTTCACATAGCGCGACGTAAAGCCGGGCACGCGTTGCGTACGCAGGTCTACGTCGTTGGCGGTCAGCACCGACCCGACGGTTGCAGGCTGACGCAACACCAGCACCGGCATTTCACTCTCGACGGTCACTGGCACATAGACGCTCCAGGCCGGCGACTTGCAACGGAGACCAACTGTGGTGCGTGCCGCAGGGCTGCTGCCTGGCGGCAGAAAGGCCTCGGGGGCAGGGCAGTTAGGCAGCCGTAGCCGGTCATCTAAGGTGGACGCTTCTATATGTAGCTTGCAGCCCGCCTCGGGTGCCGGCATCTGCGCGCGGATAAAATCGGTGGCGACATCGCGCAGGACCTGTAGGTCTTGCAGTGACTCGCCATAGACTGCGCCGACGCCAACCAGTGCCAGCAAGGTCAGTGATTTGAACTGTGCCATGTGCGTATCTTCCTGCAGCGCCGGTTTTATGACGCTGTCTTCGCTGTGTGAATCTGCGAATACATAAAGCAAATGCCATGCCAGCAGCTATTTCTGGTGTAGAGCCGCCATAGCGCTAAAGTTCTGGCGTCAGCGGCCGATAAACCAGATGGCCGGCGGCTACACGCGGCAGCCTATTGCCGGCGCTGTGTGAACCCGTTCACAGCTTTTGCGTACGTTGATGCGCATTTGGCCGCCTTAAGGCCCTAAGTGCCCCTCTGGCACACCACTTGCTCAAGTCATTACCGAGACAGGTTTTTGACGGAGCAAATCGTGGCGATGGATCTCGACTCATATCTTGGTGTGCACGCCGCAGCGTTACAGCTGCGTGGGCGTCGTACTGAGTTGTTGGCGACGAACATGGCCAACGCCGACACGCCAGGCTTTAAGGCGCGCGATATCGACTTTCGCAGTGCGCTGGATGCAGTCACTGGACCGGCGCAATCGGCTAATGCGCCGCTGAGCACCAATGCCAAACATCTGGGTGCAGCCAGCACCGGTCATCCGGCCGGCAGCATCGGCTCTACAGAATCCTTCTTAAAGTATCGCGTGCCGCTGGCGCCTTCGCTGGATGGCAACACCGTCGATGCACAGCTTGAACAAGCTGCCTTCGCCGACAACTCCGTGCGCTACCAGGCAACGCTGTCGTTCCTGTCCTCGCGCTTTCACTCGCTGATGACGGCTATCACCGGCCAGTAAGCCCATAAAGGAGTTGCCGCATGTCTTCCTTCAAAGTCTTTGATATCGCCGGTTCGGGCATGTCCGCCCAGTCGGTACGCCTGAATACGGTCGCCAGCAACCTGGCCAATGCCGACAGCGTCAGCGGTGATCCGGCGACCACTTACAAAGCCCGTCACCCGGTATTTGAGGCAGTACGTGCTGATGTCGCCGGCAAGTTCGGCGATGCCAATGCCGCCGTGAAGATCAACAGCATCATGCAGTCCAATGCGACACCCACGCAGCGCTATGAGCCGGGTAATCCCTTGGCCAACAGTGATGGCTTTGTGTTCGCACCGGCTGTCAACAGCATCGAGGAGATGGTCGACATGATCAGCGCCTCGCGTGCGTATCAGAACAACGTTGAAGTCATGAACACCTCGAAAGAGCTGTTGCTGGCCACGCTGAAGCTCGGCCAGTAACGCAAGGAACGCCTAACACATGTCTACCAGTGCCATTTCTGCTGCCGCCACCAGCGCCCTGACCGGCGCCACCGGTGCGAAGTCCAGCACCAGTCAGTTGGGTCAGGATGAGTTCCTGAAACTGATGTTGTCGCAGATGAAAAACCAGGACCCGTTCAAGCCGCAGGATCCGGGTGCCTTCATTGCCCAGTTGGCGCAGTTCAGCACGGTCAGCAGCTCGCAGGCTATGCAGAAAGATATTTCTTCGCTCAGTGATTCACTGCGCTCGTCGCAAGTCATCGATGGCACTTCACTTGTTGGCCATAACGTTATGGCGGCCACCGACTCAGCCTCTCTGGGCGCGGCCGGCAGTGTGGACGGAGCCGTGAATATTCCGGACGGTACCAGCTCGGCGATGCTGACTGTGACTGATGCCAGCGGGCAGTTGGTGCGCAAGATGCCGCTGACTACTCAGACCGGTCTGAATGCTTTTTCCTGGGACGGTAACACTGATGGCGGCACTCGCGCTGCGGCGGGCACCTATCACATCGCTGCTGTCGCCAATGTGGGCGGTGCCAATCAGCAGGTCGAGACGCAAATGGCCAGCGTCATCAACTCTGTGACTATCGATCCGACCTCCCATGACTTGACCCTCAACACCGATTTCGGGCCTATCGCCCTGAAGTCTGTTCGCCGCGTGATGTAAGGAAACCAATACATGTCATTCCGCCTCGCCTTGAGTGGCCTTAACGCCGCTTCGACTGACTTGAACGTCACCGCCAACAACATTGCCAACTCGGCAACGACTGGCTTTAAGCAGTCGCGTACAGAGTTCGCAGAGCTGTTCTCCACTTCTTCAGAGGCCTTGGCTGCCAATACCGTCGGTAACGGTGTGCGCGTGGCCAATGTCGCCCAGCAGTTCAAGCAGGGCAATATTGAGTCCACCAGCAACAACCTCGACCTGGCCTTGAGCGGCTCCGGCTTCTTTACGCTGAGCCAGGGTGGTGCGCTGAGCTATACGCGGGATGGTTCATTCCGTCCCGATGCCAACGGCTTTGTTGTCAACGGTGAGGGTCAGCGTTTGCAGGTCTACCCGCCCAATGGCATTGGCGGCTTTAACACCGGCGTGCTGAGTGATCTGCGCTTGGTCACTTCGGAAAGTGCACCGGCTGCAACCAGCAACGTCTCTGTGTTGCTGAACCTGCCGTCGGATTCAACAGTACCGACAACCACACCGTTTAACGCTGCAGATCCGACTTCCTATAACCGCGCCACGGCACTGACGGTTTATGACTCTCTGGGCGCTGCGCACACCGCATCGACCTATTACAGCAAGACCGCTGCACCTGGCATCTGGAACATGAATCTGTCGATAGACGGTACGTCAGCCGGCCCTGCGCAGCAGTTAACTTTCAACAACTCTGGCGTGTTAACCAGCCCGACCAACGGTACGCTGACCTTCCCGGCCTATACGCCGGCGACTGGCGGCGCGCCCATCGTCCTGAACGTCAATTACAGCGGCTCGACGCAGTACGGCAGTGCCTTCGGTGTGAACTCCATTTCGCAAGATGGCTACACCACCGGCCGCCTGACTTCCATAGACATCGATAAGACCGGCGTTGCGCAAGCGCGCTACACCAACGGTAAAGCGGTGGCGCTGGGCCAGTTGGCGCTGGCGAACTTCGCCGCACCCAACAATCTGCAGAAGATGGGTGATACCCAGTGGGGCGAGAGCTTCGGGTCAGGCCAGGCAGTTCGTGGCACA
>CAIVTJ010000176.1 GCA_903908825.1 uncultured Pseudomonadota bacterium
ACCGGCCGCGATGCCGCGCACAAACGCATCTGCGACCTGCTGGAGGCCGGTAAACCGCTGCCCGACGGATTGGACTTCACCAATCGCGTCATCTACTACGTCGGCCCGGTTGACCCGGTGCATGGCGAGGTTGTGGGCCCTGCCGGTCCGACCACCGCCACGCGTATGGACAAGTTCACCGAGACCATGCTGGGCAAGGCCGGGCTCATCGCCATGATCGGCAAGAGCGAGTGCGGCGACGCGGCCATCGAAGTCATCCGCCAGCACAAGGCGGCCTATCTGATGGCGGTCGGCGGTTCGGCCTATCTGGTGTCCAAGGCGATCAAGGCCAGCCGCGTGGTGGCCTTTGCTGAACTGGGCATGGAGGCGGTCTACGAGTTCGAGGTCAAGGACATGCCGGTCACCGTGGCCGTCGATTCCAAGGGCGAGTCGGTGCACAAAACCGGCCCGGCCCTATGGAAGGCCAAGATCGCAGGCATTCAGGTGGTCAGCGAGTGACGATCAATTCTCGGCATGACCGGTTTCCTGACGCGCTGCGGCTGGGGCCGGCACCGAGGCAGTCTTGAGCGCGTTGGCGCGTGAGATCAGGTAAGCGCGCACCGCTACCGAATCGGCCGGTGTGAGTTCCTTAGCAAACGAGCCCATGCCCTTGTCAGTGCGCGCACCTTGCAGCACCACATAGTCGAAGCCCTCCTGCACATGCAGCAGCGCTGACACCGTCAGGTTAGGAAAGCTGGTGCGCGCCTGCAGGCCATTGGCGCCATGACAAACCGAACAGTGCTGCGTATACACCTCACCGCCGTGGTTGATGACCTCGGCACTGGCGGTGGACGGCGGCGGATTAAGCTGCGGCGGTGTGTAAGGCTCGGGCTTGGGCAATGTCGCCTTGCCGCCGACCGCAAACACCAGCATGCGGCCATAGCTGGGGGCGAAGTAATTGCCCTGGGCCGCACCACCGACACTGGCTGCAACGTACTGCACACCATCGAGCTGATAAGTGATGGGCGCGGCAAACACGGCCGTCTGCGCATCAAAGCTCCAGCGTTTGCTGCCGGACTGAGCATCGTAGGCACTCAGCACCTTGCCACCGCCGTTACCCATGAACACCAGATCGCCAGCCGTGGCCAACACGCCGCTGGTCGGCCCGCCGTTGGCGAACGATTCGGTCTCCCACACGACCTTGCGGGCGATCGGGTCCCACGCCTTAAGCCGGCCACGCACACCCGTGCGCGCATACGGCTTGAGCTTGTCGGCATCGACGCGCGTGCCCATCGAGATCCCTAAGCTGAAGCCACCATTGGCCGGACGGGCGCTGGGCGCCTGGCCTGCCATCGTGAAATAGGCTTCCCAAGCCGGGATGTAAACCAAACCGGTTTTAGGACTGAAGGCATTGGGGTGCCAGCTGTGGCCGCCCTGCACACCCGGCGCAAGGTTCCACGGTTCGTTTTCATAGCGCGAACCTGACACTTCAAGGGGCCGGCCGGTGGTCAGGTCTATACCGGTCGCCCAGTTAACTTCGGTGAACGGATCGGCGCTGAGCAGCTTGCCGTTGGCGGCATCGAGCACATAGAAAAACCCGTTCTTTGACGGCTGCAACAGCACGTGCTTTTTGGCACCGCCGAGCATCAGGTCTGCAGTCATCATCGGGCTGACGGCGTCGTAGTCCCACGAATCACCGGGCACTTCCTGGTAGTGCCAGACGTACTCGCCGGTA
>CAIVTJ010000177.1 GCA_903908825.1 uncultured Pseudomonadota bacterium
CTTGGCCTTGAAAGACCAATGAACGCAACCGGTCTTGGCATCTAAGGCATAGATGTAGCCGGTATCGGCTCCGACGAACACACGACCCGACACCACAGTCGGCTGACTGTATGAAGAACTGGAATTCGGCAGGCCGAAGGCCCACTTGAGTTTAAGTTGTGGCACATCAGCAGCCGACAACTGCGCTTGTTCCGCCGGTTGAAAGCGTGAGTTGACCAGGTCCAAGCCCCAACCGTTCCATTGCGGGCCGGCCGCGGCATCTATGGGTGAGTTGTCACGGGCACAGCGATTGGGCATGTGCTTGGCATCGCCAGCCACATCACTGCCCAAGGGCCTTCCCGCAAGCGAAGCAGACACCTTGCGACGCTGGGTGTCTGTCAGAGTGTCGCCCACCGTCTTCATCAGACCGGTGGTTAATGCGGTGAGAATGCGCTCCGGCGACATGCTGCGCAGCTGAGCTGGAGTAGGCGCACGCTCCACGGCCGCATTGCCGTGACAGGAGGTGCAGTTCTGCTGGAAGACGATGAACCCCAACTCTGTGTCGTTGGTGGGTGATGGATCACCCGAACCCATCTGGGCGGACTGCGCGCTGCCGCCGCACAGCCAAGCTGTAAGGACCAGTGCAACAGAACGACCGGCAATCTCAGTGAGCTTAGCCATCGCATACCCCCGGGTTAGTCATTGTTTTTATCGAGCGCTACCGCTGTTGGTGCCTTTAAAAGCCGACTGCAACAGATGGGTCAATGTATGCACATAGCGCAGCTTGCCGCCCTCTATGCGAAACAGGTGCATGTCCGGCGCGCCACTGCCGCCGTTGGGACCACCGGCGCCAAACGTGCAGAACACCGTCACCGTGCCCATCACTTCATCGACCACAAATCGGCGATTGGCGATATTGACACCGCCAGGCACGCCGACCTCGCAACTGTCAGCAGCTGTGCCCTTACCCGTGTAGGCCCCGCCTTCGATGCGCACACAGGGGAAACCCCAGGGCACGCGATCGATCTTCTTTTCGAGGAACGCATCCAGATACGCGTTGGCAGCGGCCAGCAAGGTGCCCCGCGTATCGCGTCGCTCTGCGGCAATCGGCTCCCACTTTTCAGTGGATGAGTACTTAAGGTAAGCCTCGGCGTTAAACAGCCAATAGCCGGTCGTGGTCCACAGGATCTCGACCTCGGCAATTTTGTCGTGATTGACGCGCAAGCGGGTGCCCAGCACGTAGGGAGCCGTCTTGTCGTTGACGATGACTTCCGTATAGCTCTGGCAGGAGTCGGTATCGAACACGCTGCGGCTGAAATCGATCTTCAGTGCTTTAGTCAGCAGGCCCTGCTTGATATCGGCGGGCGCAATGTTCTCCCAATAGCCCACGCCAGCTGCCAGCGGCAAGCCGCTCAGATCACCCTTGGTCTGGGCCGCCAGATACAGGTTGACCGCCTCCTGCAAGCCACCGCGCGTGCAAGAGACTTCGGCGCGGGCCAGAGCCGGCAACAGCAGCGCCAAACACACCACTGCCGCACCGGCAGCACGTTTAATTATTTTCATACACCCCCCAACAATGAAAATGAGTTAGCGCACCCGCTTAACGCGGACCGACAAACCACCGCGCTCGGCAGACATTAAGAACGAGCCCAAGCTGGCCGGATCGATGACCACGCCCTCATCGGCCTTCACGAAAGCATCGCGCTGATATTCGGTCAGCTGCCAGACCTGACCATTGTCTAAAGTGATGAGCTGCCCGGCAGCACGCATCTGCACTTCAGTGACAACAGCATGCAGACTGGTGTCTGCCTTCTTGGGTTTATCTTTCTTGGGCAACAGACCAAACAGGGTACTCACGCCCCCTTTGGCAACTGCGGGTGCCGCTGCAACAGGCGTTGGCGGCGGCATTGCCGGCGCCGCCATTGCGGCCTTGGGCGGATAGACCGCGTCGTAGCAGATTAACCGGGCTTGCGAATCCGCAATCTGTGCACACCGGGAAGCGTCTGCCGCCCTCGCGGCAGGAGTCCAAAAACCCATCAGCAAAGCAGCCGCAAGGCCACAGCAGATACGAATCATGGCAAGCCCCTCTAGTTATGACTGGCATCGTCACTGAACTGCCACAACTTGGCAACTGCAAGGCAGGTAATCTTCATGACCTAAGTAGAACAAAGCACCAGTCATGACTGTCAGCCGGCAAATCTGTCTCGCATGTGGTGATTCGCGCTGGCAAGCGCTGGAAACCATCGATTTTGACCACCAGCACACGATCTATGCCGCAGACGATGCGCCGCTGCGCGCAGCGCTGACTGCCGCAGTCCGCCAACACACGGCCGGCTATCAGATGCAGCGCTGCGGCCAATGTGGGCTTGAAGCGGCTCACCCGTTGGTCAATCCCGGCAGTGACTGGTACGGCCTGGCCTACGGTGCGCTGTCGCTATATCCGACCCATCGATGGGAGTTTGACCGCAGCATCTCAATACTGAACGCCTCGCACCGAATTGCTGACTTCGGCTGCGGTTCGGGCAAGTTCCTGCAGGCCTGCCGCGGTGCCGGGCTGACTGCCGCAGGTTTTGACTTCTCGCCTGAAGCCATCGCGTCCTGCCACCAGCAGGGACTGCAGGCCCAAGTACTGGAAAGCGTGGGCAGCGATCGTTTACCAGAGTCTGACGTTACACCCTATTCGCACATCACCAGCTTCCATGTCCTCGAACATTTGGATGATCCAATCTGGTTTTTCAGGTTGGCCGCAGCCAGCACGACGCCGACTGGCGAAATTCTGCTGAGCGTACCCAGTGACCGGCGCATGTCGCGCGTTTATGGCGAGACCGATTTTCTGGATCAACCCCCGCATCACCTCACCCGATGGACGCGCGCGGCACTGCAAGCCATCGGCAACCAAACAGGCTGGGCGTTGCGAAGCTTTGAATACGAGCCCTGGCCACTGAGTAACCAATTGTGGGCCCGTGCAATCCGGCAACCCAGCTATACACAACGGGTCGATACACAGACGCCACGCTGGCAAGAACGTCTCCTGCGGTTGGCGCACTATCCAGGCGCAGCGCTGGAAACATGGCATGCACCTCACCGCTTGTCTGGGTTTTCAATGTTTGCTCGTTTCAAAAAAGGTTAAGTCTCTCGTGTATGCAAAAGTACTTTCCTTCTGGTTCGAAGAACTGACGCCTGCTCAATGGTGGCGGGTTGACCCTGA
>CAIVTJ010000178.1 GCA_903908825.1 uncultured Pseudomonadota bacterium
CCACCCCGGAGACCTCGTCATGAACACGCCTCTTTGGTCCTTGTTGGCGGCCAGCCTCATCATCACCGCACCCGCCATGGCGCAGTCGCAGCCTCCGGCGCCGCCGCCCCCCAGTCATAACCACGCGCCTGCCGCCGATGCGCCGGCTGCCCCCGGTATGCCGGACATGCCCGGCATGCGCCGTATGCAGATAGTTATGCAGGGTCCGGGCAACGAACAGCGCGTCATCGAACGCCGGATGCAGTTCGGCAACGGCGCAGGTCCCGGCATGGGCTTGCGCCTCGAGACCGTGTCGCCGCGTCTGGGCGGTTATTTTGGCGCCAAGGCCGGCGTGCTGGTCGCGCACAGCGACAAGGCCGAGCTCAAGCTCGAAGACGGTGATGTCATCACCGCCATCGACGGCCGCCAACCCACCACGGCAGAGCAGGCAAAGCGCATCCTGCACAGCTATGCACCGGGCGAAAAGATCAGCTTCAAGCTGATGCGCGATCGCAAGGCCCTCACCGTTGAGGGCGTGATGCCCGAACGGCCGATGCCCGAGCGGCCGATGCAGGGTGAGTTCCGGCAGCCGCGTCGCGACGTTGCTCCGCCGCGCAAGGCCCCCTAACATCCGCGGCCCGTGCGCCGCTCAGACTTCACCTTTGACTTACCAGCGGACCTGATCGCTCAGGTCCCGCTGCCCGAACGTTCGGCCAGCCGCCTGCTGGTCCTGCGGGGTGGCTCGGGAGCGCTGCAAGATGCGCTGTTCACCGACTTGGCCAAGCACCTGCAGGCCGGCGACCTGCTGGTGTTCAACGACACGCGCGTGGTGCCGGCCCGCGTGTACGGCAGCAAACCCAGCGGCGGCCGTGTCGAAATCTTTTTGGAACGCCAGACGGCCGAGCGCCGCGCACTGGTGCAGATGCGCGCCAGCAAGGCCATACAGCCCGGGCTGCAGGTGCACACCGGTGGCGGTGTGGTCACGGTCATCGGTAAACAAGATGACCTGTGGGACATCGAGCTGCCCTGCGAGGTGCTGACGTTTTTCGAGGCGCAGGGCCATGTGCCGCTGCCGCCGTACATCACCCGCCCTGACGACGCCGCCGATCGCGAGCGCTATCAAAGCCTGTTCGCGCGGGTGCCGGGCGCGGTTGCAGCGCCCACCGCCAGTCTGCATTTTGATCAAGCTGTGCTGCAGACTTTAAGCGCGCGCGGCGTGCACACGGCGCACATCACCTTGCATGTGGGCGCCGGCACTTTTCAGCCGCTGCGCGTCGATGATCTGGCGCAGCACGTGATGCACGCTGAACGCTATGCGGTCGATGAACAGCTGCTCGCCGCGGTGCAAGCCTGCCGCGCGCGCGGCGGCCGGGTGGTGGCGGTCGGCACGACTGTCGCCCGTGCACTCGAATCGGCTGCCGTCAGCGGCCAGTTGTGTGCCGGCAGTGGGGACACGCGTTTGTTCATCACGCCGGGCTTTGTGTTTCGCGTGGTCGACGCACTGATCACCAACTTCCACCTGCCCGAGTCCA
>CAIVTJ010000179.1 GCA_903908825.1 uncultured Pseudomonadota bacterium
GACGGCTTGGTGCTGCATGAAACAGACGCCACCCTGCCGCTGGATTGCGATGTGCTCATCGCCAACATCATCTCGGGTGTGCTGTGCGAACTGGCACCGCGCTTTGCACAGTTGCTGCGCCCCGGTGCGCAACTGGTGCTGGCCGGCATACTCGATGAACAGGTTAATGAAGTCATCGTCGGCTTTGCGCCGTTCATCGCCCTGCACACCACGGGTCAGCGCGACGGCTGGACTGCGCTGACCGGTCAACGCTGACATCCATGTTCACCACCTGCCCGCACTGCACACTGCTGATGGCCGTGATGGTGGGCGACCTGCGTCAGGGCCAAGGCTATGTGCGCTGCTGCCGCTGCTACAGCATCTTTAACGCACTAGCCACGCTGACCGTCGATGGGCCCGCCAGTGCGCGCGCGGTCGAACGCCTGGATGCCGCGCTGCCGGCCGGACCGCCGGTCATCGTCGACAGCGACGAGGTCATCGATGGCAACGCCACCACCGGCGAATACCCGGTGCTGCCGCCCGAGCTGCTGCAAACCCTGCCACCCGAAAGTCTGAGTTTGGCCAGCACGCCTGGCAGCATGCCGGCTGCAGAGCCCGTGCTCGTCCAGCCGCACGTGCTGCCTGTGACGCCGCTGCCCGCGCCCGGCACGGCAACAACCGACATCGCTGCCGATCCGGCCGATCGCTATGAGTCGCCCGAAGCGCTGCCCGTACAGCGTTGGCGATCGCTGGCGGTGGTCATGGCGGTGGTGCTGGCGCTGCTGCTGGTGCACCGGTTCCGGCAGGAGCTGGTCGAACAGCCGCTGCTCACCCGGCCCCTGGGCCAGCTGTATGGCTGGATGGGCCTAACCTTAGAGCCGCACTGGGACCTGTCTGCGCTGGACGTGCGCGTGCTGCAGGCCGTGTCTGCCAATAACGAACCGCCGCGACTGGAAATGCGCTTGAGCATCGCCAATCAGGGCAAACAAACACTGCCCTTGCCGGTGCTGCGCTTGCGACTGACCGATCGCTTTGGTGTGCGTGTGGGTCAGCGCACGGTCAGCGCCCTTGAGTACCTTGGCGGCCGCAGCCTGCAGCATCTGAAGCCCGGCCAGCGCTTGGACAGCCAGATTGTTGTGCCAGACCCCGGTCGCAACGCCGAGGGCTATGAGATAGACGCCTGCCTGAGCATAACCAGCGGCGCGCTGCAGTGCCCGCCCGAACCGGCCACACCCTGATGGCGCTGCGCATAGGCCCGTGGGAGGTGCCGGCTACGGCAGTGCTGGCACCTATGGCCGGCGTCACCGACCGGCCGTTTCGCGTGCTGTGCCGCAGCTTGGGCGCAGGCCTTGCCGCCTCCGAGATGCTCAGCGCCGACCAGAGCCTGTGGAAGACCACCAAGTCGCGTCAGCGCATGAACCACGAGGGCGAACCCGAGCCGCGCGTGGTGCAACTGGCCGGCAACGATCCGCAGCAATTGGCCGACGCCGCGCGCGCCAATGTCGATATGGGCGCGCAGATCATCGACATCAACATGGGCTGTCCGGCCAAGAAGGTCTATGGACGCTTGTGCGGCTCTGCGCTGCTGGGCGATGAAGCGCTGGTGGGCCGATTGCTCGAAGCAGTAGTGAATGCAGTGAACGTGCCGGTGACGCTGAAGATACGCACCGGCATCGATCGTCAGCACATCAACGGCGCGCGTATCGCGCAGATCGCCATCGCCTCAGGCATACAGTCGCTGGCGGTGCATGGCCGCACCCGCGCCGATTTTTATACGGGTGAGGCCGAATACGAGACCATCCGCGAGATCTGCAGCGATGCGCGCATCCCGGTGTTTGCCAATGGCGATATCACCTCACCGCACAAGGCCCGCGAGGTGCTGAACCATACTGGTGCAGACGGGGTTATGTTGGGTCGGGCCGCGCAAGGGGCCCCATGGATTTTTCGCGATGTCAACGCTTACCTGCAAACAGGCCGTTTACCCACGCCGCTCTTGCGTCGCCAAAAAAGAGACCTCATTCTTAGCCACCTCACGGCCCTGTATGACTTCCACGGCGAAGTCACCGGGGTACGGATCGCACGCAAGCATCTCGGCTGGTACTGCCAGCAACACACACAGACTCTTGAAGCCAGGTCATCTCTGATGGCCGCGGAATCGTCATCTGTGCAATTCGCGTCAGCGCGCGAGTGCTTCGACTTATGGGCCGGTTTAGATGATGAGTACGGGGAGCCCTGTGATGGCGACAAAGAAGAAAAACACAGCGGACCGCAAAGTTGCGGTCACGCCTAAAGCAACGACCCCTAAAGCAACGACTTGGGTTGCGCCCACGCAGGCCGCACCCTCACGCGACCTGCCGCTGCGCAACCACGCCGAACGCGCCTTGAGCAGCTACTTCGCCAACCTCAACGGCCATCGCCCTGCACACCTGTATGACCTGGTGCTGCGCGAGATCGAAGAGCCCTTGTTCCGCGCTGTGCTCGACTATGCCAGCGGCAACCAGAGCCAAGCGGCCGTCATTCTGGGCATCAACCGGGGCACGCTGCGCAAGAAGCTGCGTCAGTTCGGTCTGTCGCTCTGATGCCTGCACAGCCTGTACCGGTGCGGCGCGCGCTGCTGTCGGTGTCCGACAAAACCGGTGTGCTCGAACTGGCCCGGGCACTGCTGCAACAGGGCGTAGAGCTGCTGTCCACCGGCGGTACCGCGGCCTTGTTGGCGGCACAGGGTTTACCGGTGCGCGAAGTGGCCGAACACACCGGCTTTCCCGAGATCATGGGCGGGCGCGTCAAGACGCTGCATCCGCGCATACACGGTGGCCTGCTGGGCCGGCGCGGCATCGACGAAGCCGTGATGGCCGAACAC
>CAIVTJ010000180.1 GCA_903908825.1 uncultured Pseudomonadota bacterium
AGCCTGCCAAAACACAACACCATAGGGGAGTCAGATGGATATTATTTCGCCGGCCCAGTACGGCCTTGTCTATAACGCGTTCTCTTTCGCGATTGCCGTAATGGGTGCCGCGACTGCTTTCTTGTTCCTGAACCGCTCGCAAGTGGCGCCCGCCTACCGGACGGCACTGACCATCAGCGGCATCGTTACGCTCATCGCCTTTTATCACTACCTCCGGATCTTCAACAGCTGGGAAGGTGCTTACACGCTGGTCGACGGCGCTATGAAGCATACCGACGTCCAATTCAACGATGCCTACCGCTACGTTGACTGGCTGTTGACCGTTCCGCTGCTGCTGGTCGAGCTCATTCTCGTCATGCGCTTGTCGGGTGCCGAGACTCAGGCCAAGGCCTGGAAGCTCGGTACACTGGCCGCATTGATGGTTGTCCTCGGCTATCCGGGTGAGGTGTCGTCTGACGCCGGCACGCGCTGGCTGTGGTGGGCTCTCGCCATGGTGCCGTTCGTTGTGATTGTGTATGACCTCTTCATCGGTCTGCGTAACTCCATCGAATCGCAGCCGGCAGCGGCCCGTGGTCTGGTCAGCACAGCACGTTCGCTGACTGTCGTGTCCTGGCTGTTCTACCCGGTCGTGTTCGTGTTCCCGATGATCGGCTTCACCGGCGGCGCGGCTACCACCGCTGTGCAGGTGGGCTACACGATTGCCGACGTGGTCGCTAAGGCCGTCTTCGGAATCTTGATCTACATGATCGCTGCACGTAAGAGCGAGTCCGAGCAGGCTTCTCACTAAGAGTCGCGGGCGGACACCGGGGCAACCCGGTGTCCGTTCTCTAGAGGGTGCCTGTGAACGCTCAAACAACAGCGCATCCGGGCACACACCAAAGCGGCGGGCGACAGCGGGCTATTGTTGTCGGCGCAGGTTTCGGTGGTATCGCAGCAGCGCTGCGACTAAAAGCCAAAGGTTACGACGTCACACTCATTGACCGCTGTCAGGCGCTTGGCGGTCGGGCACAGGTGTTTGAACGCGGTGGCTTCCGGCATGACGCCGGTCCCACGGTCATCACAGCCCCCTTTCTTTTTGAAGAACTGTTCAGCCTGTTTGGCGAACGGTTCGCGGACCACGTAACGCTGGTTCCGCTCAAACCCTGGTACCGTTTTCACTTCGATGACGGTGATCATTTCGACTACGGCGGCACGCTGGACGACACCCTGGCCGAGATCCGGCGGATATCACCGCAAGACGAGGCAGGCTATCGACGGCTGCTGGCGCAAAGCAAACAGATCTTTGACGCGGGTTTTGTGAACTTGGCAGATCAACCCTTTGATCGGTTCATAACCATGCTCAAGGCCGTCCCCAGCCTGCTTCGTTTGCGCTGTTACCGCACCGTGTGGGGCTTGGTAAAGGCCTACTTAAAGCACGACAAGCTGCGCCGTGCATTCTCTATCCAGCCGCTGTTGGTGGGAGGCAATCCGTTTGACACCACCAGCATCTATGGCCTCATTCACTATCTGGAACGCGCCTACGGCGTGTTCTTTGCGATGGGCGGCACGGGTTCCATCATCACTGCTCTTGGCGCGCTGATGCAGCGGCAGGGCATTACGCTGCAACTGGGTACCACGGTGGATCGCATCGAGGTCACCGCAGGGGCCGCGACCGGCGTGCGTCTGGCCGATGGAACCGTTCTTGCCGCAGATATCGTCGTCTCTAACGCCGATGCTGCCCACCTCTATGGCTCTATGCTGCCGCGCCCTAGCCAAGCTTGGGCGCCGCGACTCAAGCTCGCGGCCGCGCATTATTCGATGGGTTTATTCGTGTTGTACTTCGGTACACGGCGCTGCTACGAAGACGTCGCTCATCACACGATCTGGCTCGGCAAGCGTTACCAAGAGCTGCTGCACGATATCTTCAGCGGGCATGTTTTGAGTGATGACTTTTCGCTGTACGTGCATCGGCCGACAGCAACTGACCCCAGTTTTGCGCCCCTCGGCTGCGATAGCTTTTATGTGTTGTGTCCGGTTCCAAACCTGCAGGCGACACTCGATTGGGCTGTCGAGGGTCCGCGTCTGCGCGACAAGATTGTGGCCGCGCTGGACCGCACCATTCTTCCGGGTCTGTCGCAGTCGATCACCGATGACTTCTACATGACGCCAGAGAACTTTCGCAGCGATTACCTCAGCGTCCACGGCGCCGGGTTTTCTGTTGCGCCGCTGTTCAGGCAGTCGGCCTGGTTTCGCTTTCACAACCGGGCTGAGGGCGTGCGCAACTTGTATTTAGTCGGCGCAGGAACCCACCCCGGTGCGGGCGTGCCCGGCGTGCTGTGCTCGGCCAAGGTCCTCGACGCACTGGTGCCTGGCGTCAAATGAACGCTGTAGCGTCCAGCGGTCCGGCCGAGGGCGTTTACGCGGCCGCCGATGCGCTGTTAACGCATCGCGCCAACAGCTTTCACTGGGCGCGGCGCTTTCTAAGCCCTGTCCATGGTGAGCGAGCCACGCGCCTGTATGGGTTCTGCCGTCGTGTGGACGATCTGGCAGACGACAACAATTGCGCACTGTCGGCCGGTTCCGCGCTGGCTGCCGTCCGCGCTGCGCTGGAGTCGGGCGCCTCGGCGAACGAGGCCCTCAGCGACATGCTGACGCTGATGCGCGACTGCCACATCGATCCTGCTATTCCGCTAGACCTGATCACCGGAGTCGAGAGTGATCTGGGCGAGGTGCGCTTGGCGACCATGGCCGAGCTGGAGCAGTACTGCTACCGGGTTGCTGGTACCGTGGGTCTGATGATGACCGCAGCACTCGATGTGACCACGCCCGAGGCGCTACCGCACGCTGTTGATCTCGGCATTGCCATGCAGCTCACCAACATCTGCCGGGACGTGCGTGAAGACGCGATGCAAGGCCGCCGCTACCTGCCCGCGGCACTGGTTGGGGCGCTCGAGCCCGCTGAGCTCATTGCACCCACGGGCGCAACGCGTGCAACGGCAGTTGGGGCGGTGCATACGCTGCTCGACCTCGCCGATCGTTACTACGCCAGTGGTGAGGCGGGTCTTAAATACCTGCCGCGGGGAGCGCGCTTTGGCATCCTCGTCGCCGCGCGTTGCTATCGTCAGATCGGTGTCGTCCTGCGCCGGCGAAACGCCGATTGTTGGACCTCCCGCGCTTATGTCGGTGGCCCCGGCAAGGTCGGCGTCACGCTGGGTGCCCTCGGTTCGACGATGACCGCAGGCGTGCGCAGCCGCCTGGCAGGGGCGGGCCTTGCCGGCTGATGTTGACCTGCTGATCCTCGGCGGCGGTTGCGCCGGACTCAGCCTGGCGATGCGTCTTGCCGAGAACCCCGGTGCCTGCCGACGTGTTGTCGTACTCGAAGCGCGTGAGCGCTATGAGAACGATCGCAGCTGGTGTTTTTGGCAGGACCGGCCGGACCGTTTCGATACGCTGGTCACGTACCGCTGGAACCACCTTGCGGTTCGCTCCTCCCGTTCAAGCGCATCCCTGCGTTGTGCAGCTACGCCCTACCAATTGCTCGAGGCGGCCGTGTTTTATGACCATGCGCAGCAGGTCATCCGCGCCCATAACGGCGTGCAGCTGCACCTTGGGGTCACACTCAGCGGCTTGCCACCGGAACAGCCTGACGGTTGGCGTATCGAAACGCCTCTAGGGACGCTGCGTGCCGCGCGCATCGTCGATACGCGTCCAGCCCGGCGGCCCGTCAAAGGCGATGCCTTGCTCTGGCAGTCCTTTCTGGGCCACGAGGTCCTCTGCGACCGATCAGTGTTTGATCCTGGCTGCGTTGAGCTCATGGACTTTGCTGACGGACGCCCCGGCACCGTGGAGTTCACCTATGTATTGCCGCTGGCCGCTGACCGTGCGCTGGTCGAGACCACGGTCTTTGATCCGCAGCCCTATGGGCCGGCCGATCTGGCAGCGCGACAGCACAGCGCGGTGCTGAAGCGTGTGCGGGGCGCAGCCCACAGCCTCGTGCGCACCGAGAACGGCATTCTGCCGATGGGTGATCTCAAGACAGCGCCTGACGGCTCCAGTTCGCGTTATTGCGCAGCAGGCCTGCACAGTGGCGCAGCGCGACCGGCCACCGGTTACGCGTTCCAGCGCATCCAGCGCTGGGCCGAGGCGTGCGCTGCGACGCTGCGCCTCGGCGGCAACCCCATACCGCACGCGTCCGACCCTTGGTTAACGCAGCAGATGGACCGGCTGTTTTTGCAGGTCCTGGCGGCCGAGCCGGAGCGGGCGGCAGATCTCTTCGTGCGGCTGTTTGCGCGGGTGCCGGCGCCGCGGCTGATCCGTTTCTTGTCCGATAAGGCAACGCTCGCCGATCGGGCCAGTGTGGTGGCAGCGCTGCCACCGGCGCTGTTCTTGCGCCATCTGCTGCGTACCGGCTTTAGGCCGGCGACTGGTCGAGCACACCCATGAGCGCGTTGCTCGTGCGCCAGGGACGCCTGTTCGCGCTGCTCGTGTGCGTACTGGTGCTCGGCGTGGCGCTGGGCTTTGACTTCGCGTCAGAGCGCAACATACCGCTTATCGGACTGCTGGTCGTCGCACTCGGCATGCCGCATGGCGCGCTAGATTCAGTCTTTGCCCAGCAGCTGTTCGCTATTGCAACCCGCCGGGGGTGGGCGCTGTTTACGCTGCTCTACGTCACGCTGGCGCTGGGCGTCGCCGGACTGTGGTGGTGGGCGCCGACTGCATTTCTTCTGGTTTTTCTGGCCATGTCAGCCATGCATTTTGCCGCCGATCTGGCCGCCGGCGTACATCCGGCCTCCCGGGTGGCCTATGGCGGCGCGATCATCGTGCTGCCTGCGGTGTGGCACGCCACTGAACTGCGGCTGCTGTTCGGGTGGATTGCCGGCGCACCCAGCGCAGACTCTGTGGTCTCTGTGCTGCAGTGGGCCGCCGTGCCTTGGTTGGTGGTGGCACTCGCTTTGGCGGTCTATGAGTTGCGACGCTCATCTGCGTCGGCGCTGGAATTCGCGGCGCTGGTTGCGGTCGCTGTGCTGGCTCCGCCGCTGGCGGCGTTCGCTGTGTATTTCTGTGTGATGCACAGCCCCCGCCACCTGCTGCGCACGCTGGCGCCCTTAGCCCCTGCTGCGCGGCAGCGCGCCATTGCACTGGCGCTATGGCCGACGGTAGCAACGGTTGTGCTGCTGGGGCTGGGCGCTTATGTCTTCCGGCATCAGCCGGTCTCACCGCTGGTCATGCAGCTGGTGTTCGTGAGTCTGGCCGCGCTGACGCTGCCGCATATGCTGCTGCTGGATAGCGCCAGTCGTCAGGGCCCGGGTTCGAAAAACTTCGGCATGAAAGCCTTGCTCTCTCCCGACCCTTATGCCGGTCTTGGGAAGCCGCAATAAATTCGATCTGCACCGTTCAGCTTCTGTATAGGAAGCCGCGTCTATAACGGTATCCAAGGCAGGGGCAACAGCTGGCGATGTCCGACAGCAGCCACTGCCGCACGAGGAATGACACATGAAGACCCTTACACTGATGTCGGCGACTGTTACTCTTACCGTGGCCATGGCCGGTGTGGCTTTGGCGGCCGACCCGGTAAAGTCGGCTACGGTGACCGCGGCCGCGACTGCTGCTGTGGCAACCGCACCGGTGGCAGCAACCGCTGCCCCTGCCGCTGTGAAGTCTGTCGCACCCGTAACCACCGCTGTCGATGAGGCTGCTGACAAGGCTGCTGCCCACAAAGCCAAGGTGCACAAGCACATCGATGCGGCGGCTGCTGCGACTGCCGCACCTGTGGCTTCCGCTAAGGCTGCTGTCAGCAAGTAAGCGTGTTGCACGGCCTGACCGGCTGTAGCACCTTCCAACAGGCCCCATTCGGGGCCTGTTGTGCTCTGATTCGCCTGTTGCTGGCCTACGGCGGCGCAGTGGAGTGCATCTAGGGCGGCAACGCACTTGCACGGCCCCCGAGCGTCGATGCACAGTGCGGCAAGGACATAACAACAACAGGGGACCTGGCCATGACAGCAAAGCCTAGCAAGCACACCCACTCGCCTGACCGGCGCAATTTTCTCGGCACCACCTTGGCCGGCGCCGGCCTTGCCATGGCCACACTGCCGCTGTCGGCGCTGGCCCAAGAGCGTCGCCTCACCACAGTCGGTGGCGTTGCACGCACCCAGGCTGGTCGTGTGCGCGGCCTGCTCAAAGATGGCGTGCAGCAGTTCTGGTGCGTGCCCTATGGCGCGCCCACCGGCGGCGTTAATCGCTTCCGGGCGCCGCAAAAGCCCGCACCCTGGTCTGGTGTGCACGATCACTTCGAGATCACCTTCGCTGCGCCTATGGAGCCGGGTGGCGTTGAGCCTTCCCCTGTGGTCACAGCACTCAATCGTCTGACGCCGCAGAGCGAGGACTGCCTGACGGTCAATGTGTTCACCCCGGCGCTAGACAAGAAGTCGCGCCCCGTCATGGTATGGATGCACGGCGGCGGCTTTTCGGCAGGGTCAGGCAACTACCTGCTGTATGACGGCACCAACCTCGCCAAGAAAGAAGACGTTGTGGTCGTGTCGGTCAATCACCGCCTCAACCTGTTTGGCTTTCTGCATCTGGCAGACATCGGCGGTGCAGCGTGGGCCGGCGCGACCAACGCGGGCATTCAAGATTTGACCGCGGCCCTGCAATGGGTGCGCGACAACATCGAAAACTTTGGCGGTGACCCGTCACGCGTCACCATCTTCGGTCAGTCCGGCGGCGGCGGTAAAACCACCACCGTTATGGCCATGCCGCAGGCGCAGGGCTTATTCCATCGCGCCATCGCACAGAGCGGTTCCGCCTTTCGCGGTCAATCAGCCGATGATGCCAGCGAAGTGGCCGAGCGCTTTCTGGCCAAGCTGGGGCTCAACAAAAACCAGCTCGACAAGCTCGCGCAACTCGATATGCGGCAGTTGCAGGCGGCCTACTACAGCACGCCGGCCATCCCGCGTCTGGGCGGCGGACCGGTCATTGACGGACACATCCTGCCGCGTCATCAGTGGGACCCGACTGCGCCTTCGTGGTCATCCAAGGTGCCGCTGCTGGCCGGCTCGGTCGAAAACGAAAACGGCTGGCTCGGACCTCCGCCCTATGAACTGGCCGATGACGAACTGCTGAACCGGTTCACCACCCGCCTGGCCAACAAAGATGCCGCCGAGGGCCAGAAGTTGCTGGCGCTGTACAAGCGGCTGCATCCGACCACGCGCAACCAGATGCTGTGGTTGATGGCCGAGGCAGATGATCAACGTCGCGCCGGTGCGCAATCGTTGTGCCGCCTCAAACATGAACAAGGCACGGCGGCCAGCTATCTGTACTTCTTTGACTGGCAGTCACCGGTACACGATGACCGCATGGGCTCTTATCACACGCTCGACATTCCGTTCGTGCTCTACAACCTGGACATCGGTGCATCGATGACCGGTTCGGCGCAGTCGCGTTATCAGTTGGGCCATGTGATGAGCGCGGCCTGGGCTGCCTTTGCGCGCACCGGTAACCCCAACCACGCGGACATGCCGCATTGGCCTGCATTCGACCCGGCCACACATCCGACCATGATGTTCGGCTCGTCGGTGCGTGTGGCCAATGACCCCAATCGCGAAGAGCGTTTGGCGCTGGCCGCACTGCGTAGCAAGCGTGCGTAACGCAGCAAGTGTGCGTAACGCAGCCCTGCTGCCGGCCATGGCCTTGTTGCTGTGGCCGGTGTTCGCTCAGGGCGCAGAGCAGGTCTGCGACCGCTCCGAGTCACGCCTGACGCCATCACCCGATGGCGTGTGGGTGGCCAAGGTTCAAGAAGAGGTCTGCACAACGGCTACCGGTGCTGCGGCCGGCATCACCGTCATTATCGAGGCCAGCCACGATGAGCAGCGCAGCAAGCGTGTGTTCATCATGCCGGTGCCGCGTTCGCGTGATGACTGGCCACGTGTACGCTGGGTCTCAGCAGCAGAACTTGAACTGCGCGTGGCCAACTTGTCGGAGGCCGCGCCACCTGAACCGCAGTTCGAGGGCGTACGCATCGCGCTGGCCTACTGCAATGACAACCCGCAGCAGCGCGCGCAGCTGGCCGCTTACAAATCTGCTGTAAAGCAATGGCAGAAGGACGTCGGCGCCTGGGTCAAACTGCGCAAAGAAGACGCCGCTGCCGCTGGCACCATGCCACCTAAGCCTGTTGAACCGGTGTTGTCCGCAGGCCGCTGTACAGACTGACCCTGCCTCACGGCGTAAGCTCTCAGGCTGGCATCGTAGCCCTAAGAAGAATATCGGGGGATCCATGAAACGAACGACCTTGGTCTTGGCCTTGCTAACCGCAATGCTGTGCTCGGCCGCGGCCACAGCGCAAAGCTGCAGCCGCAGCTGCCTGCAGCAACATCTCGACACCTATCTGGCTGCTGTTGCGGCGCACAAGCCCGAAGCGGCAAACCTTTGGGTGGGTTTTCGCCAGACCGAAAACGCCGTGGTGGTCCCCGAAGGGCAGGGCCTGTGGCAGAGCGTCACGGGCTTGGGTTCGATACAGCGCCGATACCTCGATGCCGTGCAAGGTCAGGCAGGCTATTTCGGCACGGTAAAGATGGGCGATGAAGAAGCCGTGGTTGCACTGCGCCTCAAGGTCCAATGGAACCAGACCACCGAGGCCGAGTGGTTCATCTCACGCAAGGGTGACCCGGGCATGACCGGAGAGCCCGGCAAGACGCCGTTTAATATCGATACGCTCAGGGCAACGCTGCCTGCACAGCGCGTGGTGCCCCGCTCAGAGCGCATGCAACATGAGGCCCTGCAGGCCGTGGTCAACAGCTATTTCGACGGCATTACCAGTCACAACAGCTACATCGTCAAAG
>CAIVTJ010000181.1 GCA_903908825.1 uncultured Pseudomonadota bacterium
CAGCGCGTGGTGTCGGGTGATGTGTCGGTAAGGCCGCAAACACAGGACGCGAGCGCATGAGCATTTTGCTGGTCGACATGGGTAACAGCCGCTTGAAGTGGGCGCTGCAACGCGGCAGCACGCTGGGGCGCATGCGTGCGGTGGACTTGGCCGGCGATGCGCAAGACGTCATAGGCACCTGGGCCGCGGGGCTCAAGCGCGTCAGCGCGGTGCACGTGGTCAGCGTGGCGGGCGTGCAGCGAGACCGCACGCTGACACGCAGCCTGCGGGCAGCGGGCTTACCGTCGCCGCAGTTCGTGCAGAGCACAATGCTGGCAGCGGGCGTGCGCAATGGCTATCGCGAGCCGTGGCGTTTGGGCGCGGACCGCTGGGTCGCGGCTATCGCAGGCTGGCATGAGGCCGGGCGCGACTGCGCGGTGGCGGTTATCGACATCGGCACGGCCACCACGGTCGATGTAGTCGACGCCACGGGTCAACACGAAGGCGGGCTCATCGTGCCGGGCCCGGGCTTGATGGTGCACGCGCTGCTGCGCGGTACACGCGGCATTGCCGTGCGCGCGGCGGGCACAGCACGCATGCGGCAACGTGGCTGGGCGCGCGACACAGCCAACGCCCTAGACAGCGGCGCACTCGAGGCTACTGCGGCGCTGGTCGAACGCAGCGCGCGCTTGCTGCGCAAGCAACACGGCGAGGACGCGCAGGTGTTCATCACAGGTGGGGGCGCTGCGGCGGTGCTGCCCAGGGTCAATGCGCCCTGCCGGCACTTGGCCGACTTGGTGCTGCGGGGCTTGGTGGTGCTGACCGATGCGCAGAGTTTGACCGCCGTCACCACGCCCTGAATCAGACGGCTATACTTGCGCCCCCAAGCCCCCAAAGCATTGTGGTGATGCAGCGGTTTTGTAAACCGCAGAGCTTAGTTCGATTCTGAGTGGGGGCACCAAGTTGGCGGCAATCACAAGAACGTCAGGGGCCCTTCCATGAACACACGCACCTTCCGGCGCATCGCGCTAGTCATCGGCCTGCTGGGCGCCTCGCTCGCCGGCGCGCAGGACATGACCGTCATCAATGCCCGCATCCTTGACGGCACAGGCAAGGTCATCGACCGCGGCAGCATCAGCGTGCGGGCCGGGCGCATCACCGCCGTGGCAGCCGGCGCACCGGCCGCGCGCGTGGGCACGGTCATCGATGCCCAGGGCAAGACCGTCATGCCGGGCTATATCGACGCCCACCGTCACCTGGTCACCGGTAATCCGGACCAGTGGCTGGCCAACACCGCGCCGGCGCAGCTGCAGGAGTTTTTGGACGCGGGCTTCACCACCGTGCTGTCGGCCATCGACGCGCCGCAGCTGCTCGAAGCCCGTCGCCGCGTGCAGTCGGGCCAAATCAAAGGCCCGCGCCTGTTTGCCGCCGCTATGATCCCGCTGGCCGGCCAAGTGCCGCCGCCCGCCAACGCCAAGCCCGCCCCCGGTGGCTTTGTGGACCCGGCCCGCACCGACCCGGCGCGCCGGCCGCTGGGCCCCGAAGTGGCACCGGCCATCCCGCGTGAGGTCACGCTCAAGGCCATAGACGCCGCCAAGGCCGCCGGCTACGACTACCTCAAGACCATCATGAACGCGACCACCGGCGGTCCCGAGATCGAGACGCTGAAGTTCGTTGTCGCTGAAGGCAAGAAGCGCGGCCTGCCGACCATCACGCATGCGGTCAGCATCCGTGACACCCTGGCCGCTGTCGAAGGCGGCCCGGCACTGCTGGTGCACACGCCGCACATCGGCGACTTGGGCGCCGACCCGGTTGCAACGCGCAAGATCGTGGACGCGCACATCCCCATGACCTCGACGCTGTCGGTGTTCATCCCGCATTTCGGCAGCGACAGCAAGCCGCTGTTCCGCGATCGTGGCCCGTTTCCGCTAGACACTTTGTCCAGCGCAGGCCAAGGCCCGGTGAATGCGCGCCAGCTGTGGGATGCAGGTCTTGCCACCTATGGCTATGGCACCGACACCCAATGGCCGCCCAAGCAGACGCTAGTCGACGAGCTGCGCGGCTTGGCGCTGGTGTTCTCGCCGCAGGAGATCGTGCGCATCCTGACGCAGGACGCCGGCAAGGCGACGATGCACGGCCAGGAGATCGGCACGCTCGAGATCGGCAAGCTGGCCGACATCGTGGTGGTCGATGGCGACCCGTTGCGGAACCCCTATGACCTGGTCAATGTCGTAATCACCATCAAGGGCGGCGAAGTCGTCTTCCGTAAATAACTCGCCCGGCAGGTTGCCCCTATGACCACAGTGTCCTCGCCTGTTCGCCGCTGGCCCGTTTGCTTGCTCGCGCTGGCGTGGCTGGCGGGTGGCCTGGGCACTGCGCTGGCAGCACAGGCGCCCTGCGGCAAGCTGTGTGGATCATGGGCGCTGGTCGAAGCCGAGAGCAGCGATGTAGCAGCGGTCATCGCCGATGCTGTGGCGGGGTACAAAGAAGAAAAGATCCGCACCGTGCGGCATCGCTCTGCGGATCTGGCCGTCATGGCGCAGGCCGAGCTGGAAGAAAGCCTGGGCCCGCTGCGCATGCGGCCGCAGCGCGACGACCTGCACAAGCAACTGACACAGCAACTGGTCATCCCTGAACACCTGCGCGTGAGTCTGGCCGAGACTATCGTGGTAGTCGATGAACAGCGCGGCTCACCGCGACGTTTTGAGGCCGGCGAGCCTTATTCACGCGTCGATTCGATAGGCACCGCCAAGATCACCATCCGCCGCCAGCCGGACGAACTGCTGGTCAGCGAAGACTATGGCCGCAGCCGCAGCAATCGCGAGCTGTATAAGGTTGCACCCAAGGGCAACCGGCTGGTGGTCACCCGCACCATCGAACGGCCGGGCCTTAAGACGCTGAGCGTGCGCAGCGTGTATGCACCGGATGTCGCCGCGCCTTAAAGGCTGTGCCATCGGGCTTTGAGCCCACTGCAGCTTTGTGGCAATGTGCTGGGGCTACGCCATGAGCGTCAGCCTGAACCCCGCGTCGGGGTGACAGTACATCGGGGGATAACACGTGATCGGCAAACCCATCGCTGCCTTGTTGGCTGCGTTCTCGCTGCTGTGCTGCGCCTTACCGGCCGCTGCGCACCATTCATTCGCTATGTTCGACCATGAGCATCAGATCAAGGTCGCCGGCACCGTCAAAGACTTCCGCTGGCAGAACCCGCACGTCTACATCGAACTGACCGGAGTCGATGCCAAGGGCGGCGAAGAGAAGACTTGGACCATCGAGTGCGCCAACCCGGGCATCCTCAATCGCATCGGCTGGAAGTTCAACATGATCAAACCCACCGACAAGATCGTGGTGATCATGGCACCGCTGCGCACGGGCGAGCCCGGCGCACTGCTGAAGCAGGTCACGCTGGCCGATGGCCGCAAGTTCGGCAACGGCGGCCCCGCTGGCCCGCCCAACATCGAATAATTCGCTGGAGACCTGCTGATGAAAAACACATCTATCGCTGCAGCGATTGCGCTCACCTTGTTGCTGAGCTCGGGCGCCGCGGTCGCACAAGAGACCGGCCCGCTACCCAAGGCCGCGACGCAGAAGTTCGATCGTCGCGACTTCACCGGCACCTGGGATCGTTACCCGCAGTCCATCGACTCGCGCCGTGACCCGACCGTAGTGCCGCTGCCCACCGACGCACCGCCACCACCGCTGAAGCCGCAGTACCAAGCAGCCTTTGCGGCTGAGACGCGCAAGATCGCCGAGGCCAATGCCCGCGGTGAACCCATCGCCAACGGCTATACCAACTGCCAGCCCGATGGCATGCCCACCATGATGATGGCCATGTTCCCCATGGAAGTGCTGCAGTCCAAGCGCCAGGTCACCATCATTCAAGAGGCCTATAACCAGGTGCGCCGCATCTACTTAGACGAGCAACTGCCGGCCATAGACGATGCCGAACCCGGCTTCTGGGGACACTCGGTAGGCAAGTGGGAAGGCGACACGCTGGTGGTCGACACCGTGGGCATCAAAGACTATGTGCGCTTTCGCAATGCGCCGCATTCAGACCAGATGCGCATCCATGAGCGCATCCGCAAGCTGACCCCTGATCACTTTGAAAACACGGTGACCGTGACCGACCCGGTGACGCTGACTGCACCGTGGTCGTGGAAGTGGGTGTATCAGCGCCGCCCGAACTACAAGATGTACGAGTACGTCTGTGAAGAGAACCGCGAGTACGCCGACCCGGTGACCGGCGCACAGCGCATGAAAACGGGCGGCAACTGACAGCTCATCTGCCGCCACACCGATTGTGGCGGCAGACTCCGAGACAGCTCTTAGAAGCTGTAGCGCATGCCGAGCCGGAAGGTACGACCCATGACGTCATACAGGTTACGGGCTGTAGGCAAGTAGGCAGGCGTATTCTCTGCCGCAGCGTTATCCGGGCTGACCACCAGAGGCGGATCCTTGTTCAGCAGGTTGCTGGCTGCAAGGAAGACCTCACCCGTGCCCGCGCCCATGTCAAAGCCCTTGGTGATCGAGGCATCCAGCAAGATCTCACCGGCAACGTGATTATCGTTAACCGTGAAATAGAGCTTGTTGTCTGTTGCCGTCTGGCAGTTGGCAGTGCACTCCACAAACTTCGGA
>CAIVTJ010000182.1 GCA_903908825.1 uncultured Pseudomonadota bacterium
GACAGGCTGTCAGCCACGCAATTCGGAACCGTGCGTCTCGCCCGCCTGCTTGACTGCCCAGACGATCTGCTCGGCACAGGCGCGGGTTTCGTCTTCGTCGACGCCTTCGACCATGACGCGGATCAAGGGCTCGGTGCCCGAAGCGCGCAGCACAACGCGGCCCTGATCACCCAAACGGGCCTCGACGTCGCGCACCGCAGCGACAATGCCCGGCACGGTGAACGGATCAAACCGCTTCGCGACCTTGACGCCCAGTAAAACCTGCGGGAAGCGCGGCATACCGGTGGTGAGTTCGGCCAGTGAACGGCCTTTGCGGGCCAGGATGGACAGCACCTGCAGGGCACTGACCAGCGCATCGCCGGTGGTGGTGCGATCGAGGCACAAAATGTGTCCTGAGGATTCGCCACCGATGGTGCCACCGGTCTCGGCCAACATGGCCAGCACATAACGGTCGCCGACTTTGGCGCGGCGGAAATCGATGCCCTTATCGCGCAAGGCCAGTTCCAAGCCCAGATTGCTCATGACCGTGCCGACCACCGGCCCGGTCAGCGTGCCCTGCTCCTGCCGGTCGCAGGCGATCAGATACAGGATCTGGTCGCCATCGACCAGCCGGCCGAAGTTATCGACCAGGATCAGGCGGTCACCATCACCATCCAAGGCAATGCCCACGGCCGCGCCCACGCCCGGCACGGTCAATTGCAATAAGCCAGGAGAAGTGGAGCCGCAGCCGTCGTTGATATTGCGGCCGTTGGGCGAACAGCCTATGGGGATGACATCAGCGCCCAGACTGGCCAGCAGTCGCGGGCCCACTTTGTAGCCGGCGCCGTTAGCGCAGTCGAGCACGACCTTCATGCCTTTGAGGTCAAAGCCCTCGGGCACCGTCGAGGCGCAAAACCGCTGGTAATCCTCGCGCAGGTTATCGTTGCGCCGCGCCCGACCCAAGCGGTTGGACTCGCGGGTCACGACGCCGTGCTCCATCTCGGCCTCAATGCGCTCTTCGAGTTCATCGGAGAGCTTGCCGCCCTGCGAGTTAAAGAACTTGATGCCGTTGTCTTCGTATAGGTTGTGCGAGGCGCTGATGACCACACCGAAGCTGCCTGGCACGCGACTGGTCAGATAAGCGATGGCCGGGGTGGGCAGCGGACCCAGCAGTTGCACATCGACACCGGCGGCGACAAACCCCGCCTCGAGCGCAGCCTCGAACATATAGCCGGACAGGCGCGTGTCTTTGCCGATGAACACCGTACCGCCGTCCGGTGCCAGCACACGGGCTGCAGCACTGGCCAGGCGCAGCGCAAAGTCCACGGTCATCGGATGCTGTCCGACGCGACCGCGCACACCATCGGTACCGAAATATTGCCGTGCCATGTGTCAGTTCCTGTCTGAGTGCAACGCATCACTGCGTGCTTCGTTAATTGCTTGCGCCACGCGTACTGCATCGACAGTGGCCGCCACATCATGGGCGCGGATGATGCGTGCACCACCCAGCACCGCCGCCGTGGCCAGCGCCAGACTACCGGCCAGGCGCTCAGCCACTGCCCTGCCCGTCAATGACTGCAGCATGGACTTGCGCGACAGGCCTGCCAGCACCGGATAAGGGCCGCCGGTCAGTCGCGGCAAGGCCGCCAATACCGCCAGATTGTGCGCAGTGGTCTTGCCGAAGCCGAACCCCGGATCCAGAACCAGACGCTGCGCGCTGATACCAGCCTGCAGGCAAGCTTGAGCCCGCTGCATCAGGAAATCGCCGACCTCGATCACGACATTTTGATAATGCGGTGATTGCTGCATGGTGCGGGGTTCGCCTTGCATATGCATCAGGCACAAGGCGGCATCGACTGAGGCTGCGGCCTCAAGGGCTCCCTCGGCCCGCAGCGCGTTCACATCATTGATAAGGCCCGCCCCCGCAGCCACGGCAGCGCGCATGACGGCGGGCTTGAGAGTATCGATAGACAGCACGGCGTCGCATTCACCCTGCAGGCGCTCGATGACCGGCAGAACCCGGTCCAACTCCTGTTGCAGGGGCACAGGCTCGGCGCCCGGACGGGTAGATTCGCCGCCCACGTCGATGATTGCCGCGCCGTCACTCACCATGGCCAGCGCCTGCATCAGCGCGGCCTCGGTGTCGAGGTAACGACCGCCGTCAGAAAAGGAATTGGGGGTGACGTTGAGCACCCCCATAACCACCGGCTGGGCCAGGTCGAGCAGCCGACCGGCGCACTGCAGCTTCAAGGCTGCCTGTCAGTGCTGACTGGCCGGCGCACCGAAGGCCGGGCGACCGTCAGCGGAGCCACCCTTGGGCGGTGTCACGCCGACCGTGCTGTCCCAACCCGGCGGCGGCGTCGGCGGCTGACCGGCCATGATCTCTTTGATCTGATCGCTGTCGATGGTCTCGTACTTGACCAAGGCATCGGCCATGGCATGCAGGAAATCGATTTTTTCGACCAGGATTTCTTTGGCGCGGGTGTAGTTGATCTCTATTACGCTGCGCACTTCTTCATCGATGACATGCGCGGTGACGTCGGACACCTGCTTGTGCTGGGTGACGCTGCGACCCAGGAAGACCTCGCCGGCCTCTTCGGAATAGCTCAGCGGCCCGAGCCGATCGGACAGGCCCCAGCGCGTGACCATGTTGCGGGCCAATTCAGTCGCGCGTTCGATGTCGTTGGAGGCACCGGTGGTCACCGCATCGTTGCCGAAGATCAGCTCTTCGGCTATGCGGCCGCCGAACAGCGTGGCGATCAGGCTTTGAATGCGCCGCTTGCTCATGGAGTAGCGGTCCGCTTCGGGCAGGAACTGTGTGACGCCCAGGGCACGGCCGCGCGGGATGATGGTGACCTTATAGACCGGGTCGTGCTCGGGCACGGTCAGGCCGACGATGGCGTGACCGGCCTCGTGATAGGCGGTCATGCGCTTCTCTTCGTCGCTCATGACCATAGAGCGGCGCTCGGCACCCATAAGGATTTTGTCTTTGGCGCGCTCGAACTGCTCCATGCCGACCAGACGCAGATTGGAACGGGCAGCAAACAAAGCCGCTTCGTTGACCAGGTTAGCGAGATCCGCACCCGAGAAGCCCGGCGTGCCACGGGCAATAAAGCCCGGCTTGACGTCATCGCCC
>CAIVTJ010000183.1 GCA_903908825.1 uncultured Pseudomonadota bacterium
GTAGCCCTAAGAAGAATATCGGGGGATCCATGAAACGAACGACCTTGGTCTTGGCCTTGCTAACCGCAATGCTGTGCTCTGCCGCCGCCACTGCGCAAAGCTGCAGCCGCAGCTGCCTGCAGCAACATCTCGACACCTATCTCAATGCCGTTGCAGCGCACAAGCCCGAAGCTGCCAAGCTGTGGGTGGGCTTCCGCCAGACCGAGAACTCTGTAGTGGTGCCTGAAGGGCAGGGCGTGTGGCAGAACGTCACGGGCTTAGGTTCGATACAGCGTCGCTACTTTGATGCCGTGCAAGGCCAGGCCGGTTACTTCGGTACGGTGAAGATGGGCGATGAAGAAGCCGTAGTCGCGCTGCGCCTCAAGGTGCAATGGAACCAGACCACCGAGGCCGAGTGGTTCATCTCACGCAAGGGTGACCCGGGCATGACCGGAGAGCCCGGCAAGACGCCGTTTAATATCGATACGCTCAAAGCCACACTGCCGGCACAGCGCGTGGTGCCCCGCTCAGAGCGCATGCAACATGAGGCCCTGCAGGCCGTGGTCAACAGCTATTTCGACGGCATTACCAGTCACAACAGCTACATCGTCAAAGGACATCCGGGCTGCTCGCGCTACGAGAATGGCTTCCCGACTTTCAATACGCCGATGACACCGGCTATGGACCTGGGCAACAACGGCAAGACCGACTGCCGCACCCAGGGCGATTTTGGTGTGGCTATTGTGGCGATCCGCAATTTTTATGTGATCGACGATGAGGCGCAGGTGGTGATGGCGGCAGGGATGTTCCGGCGCGATGCCAGGAACCCCAAGCGCCGCAACCACTTCACCGAGGTGTTTCACCTCGATCACGGCAAGATCCGCGACATCCATGCGGCGTTCTATTACGCGCCCGAAGACCGCCCTGTGCCCAACTGGCCGCCTTACGACGGCTTGTTCCCGTTGCCGGCGGCTTATCGCTAAGTCTGGGCGGTCAGCGCATCGTGTAATGCCGATGCGCTTAAGGTCCAGCCAAAGAACGATTCGACGTTAAAGATGGTGGCCGCCTGGGCTTCGGGCGGCCCGGCTTGCATCACGCCATCGGTGACCAGCAGCGGCCAGTACTCTTGAAAATAAGCATCGCGCAGCGTGCTCTCAACGCACACATTGGTCGCGATGCCGACGAAGAACAGGTATTGGATGCCGCGTACGCGCAGCGAGGCATCGAGGGTTGTGCCGGCAAAACCGCTGTAACGGGTTTTGAGGACCACCAGATCACCGGCTTGCGGAGCGAGTTCATCGACGATCTGAAAGTCCCAGGTGCCTTCGACCAACAGCTGCCCGCGCAGCTCGGGCCGGGCCCGCATCAGACACAGCGCCGTCTCTTTGCGCGGGTTCGGTGAGCGCTCATCGCCGCCGTTGCTCAGGTCGGGCTTATAGCCGGTCTGCAGATAAACCACTGGCACACCGCAGGCGCGCGCGGCAGGCAACAAGCCGGCGATGGCGTGCGTCACAGCAGCTGCCCCGCTGATGTCTACGCCTGCCAGATCCAGCAGTCCGCCCGCGCTGGCAAAGGCGTTTTGCATGTCGACCACCACGATGGCGGCACGCGCTAAATCGATCTGTAGGGGTTCAGGGCGTGTGGGCAGAGTGATCATGTTGCAGCCTCAGACGATGGACACACCGAGCTCGCGTGCGCGGGCCACCAGACCCGGCCAGGCGTTGCGTACGAACAGCGTGGCATCGCCCCAGCGCGCATCCAGGTCTTGGGTGGGTGCGGCATCGACCATGTCTTGCGCGCTCATGCCCTGTGCCAACAACTTGCTCAGCCGTGATTGCACTGCGGCCAGCATGTCGGCCTGCGCCTGCAGGTCGGTGCGTGACAGCAGCGCGCCGCTGCCCGGCACATAGCGCGTCTGCTCGTTACCCAATTGCAGCAAGGCCTTTGCGGCATCGGTCAGCCCGCCGATATAGCCGCCGGTCGAGTAGTCGATGACCGGATAGCTGTCGCGCGACAACACATCGCCAGCCACAATGACGTTGGCCTTGCGCAGATGCACATAGATATCGCCATCGGTGTGCGCCTGCGGCAGATAACCGTAGTCGATCTGCTCGCCTCCGAACTGCAGCGTGTCGTTGGTATAAAACGTCTTGTTGGGCCGTGCCTGCACGGGCAGTCGCGGATAGATGCGCTGCTGCCATTTGACGTTGGCTTCAGTGCCCAACCACAGCCGCGTGTTTTCGTGCGCGATGATGCGCGTACCGGCTGCACCCAGCGTTTTGTTGGAGCCGGTCTGATCCCAGTGCCAGTGTGTGTTGAACAGCGTGTGCACCGTCGCCTTGCCTGTCAGCTTGCGCACGGCTTGCAGCACGCTGGGCGACTGTTCCGGCGAGCCGCCATCGACCAGCAGTACCCCTGCAGCGGTATCAAGCACCACTACGTTGCCGCCGCCGCCGCTGATCAGCGACAGTCCGGGCGCGAGCGTAGTGACTTGCAGGCCTACTTCGGCAGCGCTAGCAGATGACAAAGAGACCCAGGGTGTGCACACCGCGACCGTTGCGGGCAGCACGCCGGTGATGAACTGACGGCGTTGCATGTCAGTTATTTTGTCCGACGATGGTGTTGCCGGACATCAGCCCGCGCAGCAGCGCTTCGGTGTCCGGATGCGGCTGTATCGCGCCGCGCCCCGACCCTGTGGATGAACCCTTGGCGATGTCGGCAGCGGTCCGACCCTGCGCATCTTTGGCGGTCAGCTCGACTTTGTTGGCCACCAGTGTGCGCACCAAGGTGTTGTAGCCCCAGCTGGCTGCGCCATGCAGGGCAGTCTGACCGCCGCGATCGCGGGCGTTGATGTCGGCACCGGCTGCGAGCAGCACACGCACGGCTTCGTCGGCTTGTGCCTCTGTCTTGAAGCGCCCGCGCGTGTCCAGGTTGGTCGAGCCATTACCCGCCGCAGCCATCAGCGGCGTGACGCCGGTGGCCGTGGGCAGGTCGGTGCGGGCGCCGTGCGCCAGCAACAGCTTCATGACCTCGATGTCGCCGGCTTTGGCCGCGCGCAGCAGGGGCGTGGCACCGATAGACAGCAAGCCATCGGCGCCCCGGTCATCGCGCAGCGAGCGATACGGCGGAAACAGTTTCAGCTGCAGGTTGGGATTGGCACCGGCTTTGAGCAACTGCGTAATGAGTTCCAGGCCCGTGGTGCGATCGGGCGAGGGGCGATCAGCACGGCCGCCGGTGGGCAGCGTGTTCATGTCGACTGCAGCATAGAGCGCGGTACGCCCCCAGGTGTCCCACTTGTCCACATCAGCATGCTGGGCAAGAAGCAAGGCCGCCGTATCGAAACTGAAATTAAGCGTGGCCAGCAGCAAGGGGCTGACGTTGTCCGGATCGGTCAGATTGACGTCCGCGCCGGCGCGGATTAGTAGCTGTGCGCACTCCGTGCACCCACGACGTGCGGCATACAGCAACGGTGTAAAGCCACCCGATGGACGCGCCTGCATGCGCGGCTCGGCGGTCACCTGCCGTTCGAA
>CAIVTJ010000184.1 GCA_903908825.1 uncultured Pseudomonadota bacterium
GGTAGTTCAGTTGGTTAGAATACCGGCCTGTCACGCCGGGGGTCGCGGGTTCGAGTCCCGTCCGCTCCGCCAGTCCTTACTGAACAGGCTGGCTGTTGGCAAACATCATCGCGCGCAGTGCTGTTACTGCCGCGACGTGCGGGTACAATCTCGGTCCCTTCCGGATCACCCGCGTGTCCTATGCTGCAAAAAATTGGTGACAAACTTCAGGGTCAGCGTTGGCTGGCCTTCGTCATGCTCGGCATGCTCGCGTTGGTGTTCGCGGCCTGGGGCGCGTACGGCATCGTTGACTTCACCAACAAGACCGGGAACTTCGCGGCCAAGGTCAACGGCGAAGAAATCTCGCTGACCGAAGTCAAGCGGGCCTGGCAGCAACAAGAGCCGCAATATCTGCGCCTGTTTGGCGGTGACATCCCCGCTGCGCAGCGTGATTTGCTGCAGGCGCGCATCCTCGAGGGCTATATCCGCAACGCTGCGGTTTATCAGCAGGCCGAACGTCTGGGGTTTGCGGTCACCGATGCCCAGGTGCAGCGCGCTTACCAAAGCGAGCCTGCCTTTCAGGTCGACGGCAAGTTCTCACCGCAGGCTGCCCGCGCGGCGCTGGCTGCGGCCGGCATTTCGCCTGCGGCCTTCGATGCCGAACAGCGTCGCAACCTTGCGATGAACCAGGTGGCCAGCTCTGTCGCACTCAGCGAGTTTCTCACGCCCACCGAGCTGGCACGCTTGCAAGCCTTGGAAGACCAGCAGCGCGAACTGCGCTTTGCCTTGCTGACGCCGCAGCAGTTTGCCGGCACCGCGCCGGTCGCCCCGGCAGCCATCGAGGCTTGGTACGGCGCGCACACCGCCGACTATCAGACCACCGAGTCGGTCAATCTGGCCTTTGGCGAGTTGTCTTTGTCAGACGTGGCGGCTGCTATCAAGGTCAGCGATGCGCAACTGCGCGAGCGTTACGAGAAGAACCGCGAAAGCTATGTCAGCGCCGAGCGCCGTCAAGCGCGGCACATTTTGCTCACCTTCGATAAGCCCGAAGCCGAAGCAGCAGTCAAAGCTCAGGCCGACGATCTGTACAAGCAACTGCAGGCGGGCAAGGACTTTGCAGAACTGGCCAAGGCCAACTCCAAGGACGCCGGTTCCGCCAGTCGCGGTGGTGACCTAGGCTGGGCCGATCGCAGCACTTATGTGCCGGCCTTTGCCGATGCCTTGTTTGCCCTGCAGGCAGGCCAGATCAGCGCGCCGGTCAAGACTCAGTTCGGCTATCACATCATCAAACTCGAAGGCATCGAGGCGACCAAGAGCCGCAGCCTGGATGAAGTGCGCGGCGAGTTGCTGACGCAGTTGGCGCGCGAGCAGGCCGCCGAACGGTTTGGCGAGAAGCAGGAACAGCTGCAGCAGCGCATCGAGCGCGGCGTGGGCAACTTCGATGAACTGGTGACCGAGTTCGGCCTCAAACCGGGCACTGTGCCGGCCTTCCTGAAGGGCAGCGGCGGTGGCTCGCTGGGCACCGATGCCGGTCTCAATCAGGCCGTGTTCAGCGATCGCGTCATCGGCCAGAAGGCTGTCGGTGGGCCGGTGTCGCTGGGCGAAGACCGTTTGGTCGTGTTCCGCGCTATCGAACATCACCCGGCACAAGCCAAACCGCTGACCGACGTGCGCGATAGCATCGTCGCCGAACTGCTGCGTCAGCGCGGCAGTAGCGCCGCGCGTGCCGCAGCCGATGCCGCTGTGCAGCGTTTGAACGCCGGCGAGTCCTTCGACAAGATCATCGCTGAACTCAAACTCAAGTCCGAGCCGGCCCGCTATGTAGGGCGTGTCGATCCGGGTCTGCCGGTACAGGTGCTAGAGGCGGCCTTTGCCGGTCGCGCGCCGTCTGCCGACAAGCCCGTGCGCAAAGCTTTGACGCTGGATGAGGGCGGCGCGGCGCTGCTGGCTATCACCGGCACCCGTGTGGCCGAGGCTGCCGCCAGCGATGCCCGCGTGCAGTCGCAGCGCATGGCGCGTGAGCAGCAGCGTCAAGGTAATCTGGTCACCGAGGCTTATCTCACCGCGCTGATGAACGCGGCCAAGGTCACCAGGAACAGCAAGGCCTTCGAATAAACTGCACAGGACGGGCCCCATGCACGACAAACCCGTCAAGGTCTATTACATCCTGGGTGCCATGGCACTCGGGGCGCTGCTGGGTGCTGCGGTCGGCAGCCAAGGCACGCTGTTCGGGTTCGATGTCATCCGGCTGTGCGACTTTCTCGGCACGCTGTTTTTAAACCTGCTCAAGATGCTCATCGTGCCGCTGGTCATGGCTTCGGTCATCACCGGTGTGGCTGGCATGGGTGGCACGCGCAACCTGGGCCGCTTAGGCGGCGTTTCGGTGTTGTTCTATGTCCTGACCACACTCATCGCCGTGCTCATCGCGCTGCTGGTGCTCAACGTGGTGCAGCCAGGCTTGGTCAACGGCCAGCCGGCGCGTGAACTGCTGGCCCTGCATGCCGACGCCTCCACGGTCGACATCAGCGTGCGCGCCAAGGCCAACGGCGGGCTGCTCGAGCTGTTCCTGGGCATGGTGCCCACCAACATCGTCGAGGCGGCCTCGGGCACCAAACTGCTGGGGCTCATCTTTTTCAGCGTGCTGTTCGGACTGTTCCTGACGCAGGTCGAGTCCCCGTATCGCGAGGCGGTGGGCGACTTCTGGCAAGGCCTGTTCCGCGTGATGATGCGCATGACCGGCTTTGTCATGCGCTTGGCGCCGCTGGGCGTGTTCGGTCTCACCGCCAAGGTGGTGGCGCGTGCAGGCTTGTCCTCGGCAGGGCCCATCCTGTTGTTCGGCGCCTGTGTGGTGGCGAGCCTGGCGCTCTATGCCTTCATTGCCTTGCCGCTGCTCATCCGCGTGGTCGGCCGGGTGCGGCCCTGGGGTTTGTTCCCTGCCTTGGCACCGGCCTTGTTGACAGCGTTTTCCACCGCCTCGTCGTCGGCCACGCTGCCGCTGACCATCGAGTGCACCGAGCAGCGTGCCGGCGTGTCGGCGCGTATCGCGGGCTTTGTGCTGCCGCTGGGCGTGTCCATCAACCATGCCGGCAGTGCGCTGTACGAGTGCGCTGCGGCGCTGTTCATCGCCCAAGCCTATGGCTTGCACCTGTCGCTGATCACGCAGTTCACCATCGTGGTACTGGCGCTGGTCACGTCCATGGGCATCGCCGGCATACCGGCAGCGTCACTGGTGGGCATCACCGTCATCCTGGCAGCCGTGGGCCTGCCGGCCGAGGCCATCGGGGTGCTGCTGGTCTTAGACCGCTTGCTGGACATGGCACGCACCGCGGTCAATGTGCTGGCCGATGCCACGTGCGCGGTCATCGTCGCCCGTCTCAGTGGCGAGACGGGCGTGTTGTCGGGTCAGCCGGCCGCCGGCTCGCCCGGAAAACTCATGCCGACGTGACTGAAGCCGCCGTCCACATACAAAATCTCGCCGGTCACGCCGCTGGCCATGTCCGAGCACAGGAAGGCGGCTGAGTTACCCACGTCTTCCAGCGTCACATTGCGACGCAGCGGCGCCACCTGCGCCACCTGACTCATCATCTTGCGCAAACCCGGTATGCCGGCCGCGGCCAGCGTTTTGATCGGGCCTGCCGAAATAGCATTGACGCGGATGCCGCGCGGACCCAAGTCGGCCGCCAGAAAGCGCACATTGGCCTCGAGACTAGCTTTGGCCAGACCCATAACGTTGTAGGACGGGATAGAGCGCACCGCGCCCAGGTAGCTGAGCGTCAGCACAGCGCCCGCCCGACCGGCCATCAGCGGCGCGGCAGCACGGGTGAGGGCGGTCAGGCTATAGCTGGACACGTCGTGGGCCTGACGAAAGGCTTCACGACTGGTGGCGTCGATAAAGTCACCGGCCAGCGCCTCGCGCGGCGCATAGGCCACAGCGTGCACCAGAATATCGAAGTGACCCCAGACCGCGGTCAGCTGTGCAAACACCGCGTCGATCTGCTCGTCAAAGCTCACATCCAGCGGCAACACGATGGACGAACCCACCGAGGCGGCCAGCGGCTCGACGCGATCTTTGAGGCGCTCATTGCCATAGGTGAAGGCCAGTTCCGCGCCCTGCGCGTGCATGGCCTGAGCGATGCCCCAGGCGATGGAACGGTCGGTGGCGACACCGACGATGAGTGCGCGTTTGCCAGTCAGAATGCCCATGAAAACCTCTGCGAGATGACTATAGCGTTGCAAATCGTTGCGGCCGCATCTTAGCGAACCTTGCCGGCGTTGAAGGCCACCAGTTTCTGGCCGGGCTGTATGGCATCGGCCTGACTCAAGCGGTTCCAGTTACGCAGGTCAGCGACGCTGACTTCCAGCGCCCGCGCGATGGCAAACAGTGTGTCACCGGCGCGCACCACATAAGTGACCTGCTTGCCTGCCGGTGCGCTCGCCGGTGCTGCTTTGGCGTTCACCTTGGCTGGCTTGGGCTTGCCTTTGTCAGCCTTGGCCAGTTTCAAAGGCGCTTTGTCAGCCGCCTTGTCAGCTGGTTTGTCGGCAACGGCGGCCGGGGCCTTATCGGGCACGGTAGCGGTGCTGCCCAGCATCAGCGTCTGCCCGGCGCGCAGCGTGGCGCTGGGCTTGAGGCCATTGAGGCTCATCAAGGACGCCACCGGCACACCGGTCTTGCGCGCAATGGCCGACAGCGAATCGCCGCGCGCCACCACATGCACCTGACGGTTTTTGGCGCGCTTGAGGCTGCCGCGTCCATCCACCAGTGCCGCCGCGGCCAGCACCTTGGGCGGCAGGTTGAACACCGCCGAAGGCACGCGCAGTTCGGCATCGGCCGCCAC
>CAIVTJ010000185.1 GCA_903908825.1 uncultured Pseudomonadota bacterium
CAGTTTCGTCAGCACCTCGTGCATGCTTCTCCAAGTCAACTTCATTTCAGCTCCTCTATGGCTATGTCAGAAATCGTTCGCTTGTCGCGCAGTGCGCGCCAAATCTTCTCATCGACCGTCTTGTCGGTGATCATCAGGTAAACCCAGACCGGATGCGCCTGACCGCTGCGGTGCAGCCGGCCTATGGTCTGCTCGTACAACTCAAGCGACCAGGGCAGCGACAGAAACACCACTTTGCACCCGCCGTACTGTAAGTTCAACCCATGCCCTGCGCTCTTGGGGTGAACCAGTAATAGCTCAACCTCGCCCTTGTTCCACCGCTCGATGACGTTGTCATCGTCCAGCGTCTGAGCGTGCGGGTAGCGCCGCTTCAATTCAGCCAACTCGGCCTTGAAGTTGTACGCGATCAGCGTGTTGGCGCGCTGATTCTCGGCCAGCAGATCGTCCAGCGCGTCGAACTTGTGGGGTGACATCCACTGCGGCGCGCCATCGGCGTAGACGAACCCCGAGGCCATCTGCTGGAGCTTGCCCGTCACCACGCCAGCGTTGACCGCAATCGCCTTGGCGTCAGGGAACTCCAGCACCATGTCCTTTTTCATCTGCTTGTACTGCTTCAAATCCATCTGGCAGCGCACCTCGACCACGTTCAGGTCTGGCAGCGTGTAGGACTCAAGCAGGAAGGTGGCCGGTTTGATGCGCTCCATCACCTGCTCCAACGATCCAGCGCGTGGTTCCCACTGGTTGAATTCCTTGTTGATCTGAATGAAGTACTGCTGCTGGAAGGCGCCCTTGGTGCGGCCCAACAACGCCGTGTCGACAATCTTGCACTGGCCGAAAACGTCCTCAAGGCCGTTGCTGGTGAAGCTGCCGGTCAGGCCCCAGCGAATGTTGACCTCGCGCAAGAACTTCTCCAGCAGCTTGAACCGCTGGCCGCTCGGGTTCTTCAGCCTGGTCAACTCATCGAACACCACCCCGTCAAAGCCGCCCGTGGGCAGGTTCTCGTAGTTGGTCACCACCACCTGCACGGGCGCCCGCAGCGCAGCAGCGCGCTGCTTGGCGGTGCCCACGGCGACCGCCATCGTAATCTCTGGCGCCCAC
The DNA here is from genome assembly GCA_903908825.1 of uncultured Pseudomonadota bacterium. Lineage (GTDB taxonomy): Bacteria > Pseudomonadota > Gammaproteobacteria > Steroidobacterales > Steroidobacteraceae > ZC4RG30. Next base: position 1,099 of record CAIVTJ010000185.1, read on the forward strand.
TTCGCCTTCTCTTCCAGCCAGACATGCTCGGCTACGCGCTTAGGCGCCAGCACGAGGAACCGACTGGCGTGGCCGTCGCGCAGCATCTCGCGCATGGCGGTCAGGGTGATAGCTGTCTTGCCCGCGCCAACCGGCGCGAGGATCATCGCCCGGTCATGCTCGTACAGGAAGTCAGCCGCAATGGATTGATACGAACGCAGCTGCATCTTCTTTACTCCAGAGTACTGTGTAGTTTTGACCTAGCGCAGCCATGTCGGCCGCGAAGACCTGCTGCAACGCCGACAAGCGACCGCCCTTGACCTTGAGTTCAACAAACCAGACGCGCCCGCCAGGTAGCACGACCAGGCGGTCGGCCACACCGGCGCGGCCCGGACTGACGAACTTGTACGCCTTGCCGCCGGCCTTTTCGACCAGACGGACAAGGTGCCGCTCAACGTCAGACTCCCTCAACTTCAGGCTCGGCCGGGTTAAGACGCGCAACGCGATCGGGCAACGGGTGGTACAGCGAGATGTGATCGGAGTTCTTATCGTAGGCCGCAAGCGCCCAATGACTGTTCAGTTCGAAGTACTGCTTGATGTAGTCCTCGGTCGAGCTAAAAATTTTTGGGAAACGCCGTTTGTGCGCCTTGATCTTGGTCGGCTTGAGCGGCTTGAGGCCCGCGAAAAGATCGCGCATTGACTGCGCGTGGGCCTCTGTTACAGTGGCGGTCCCTCGCGGGGCGGTCTTGAAAGTGATCATGTCTGCTCCTGTTGAGGCATCAACTGTAACACAGTAAAAAAGTTCTTGACAAGTCTTTTTTCAGCGACTACAGTTCAGTCTCCATCAACTAGTAGGGTAACCATGAAGATCATCCTAGACGAGCAAGACATCAAGACCATCCTGACTGACTACGTCAGGCACAACTTCAGTCCACTGATGGAGTTGGACGAACTGAAGACGTACACTTACGCTCCGACCGCTACCTTTGTGCTGGAGGCTGAAGATGACTCAGCACAGTAAGATCGTCGGCGGTAGCACCGCCAGCCGGGTCATCAACTGCCCTGGCTCCGTCGCCCTGACGGCCAAGATGCCGCCCCAAGTCGAGAGCAAGTACGCCGCCGAGGGTACGCTGCTGCACGATGTGATCGCGGCCATCATCGACGGCAAGACGCCCAAGCAGATCAGCGAAGAGCTGCACGACACCAAGATCGTGCCGGCGCTGGCGCTGCTGGATGAGGTCGACCCAGACAAGACGATGGAGTTGATGGTCGAGGTGCGGGTGGACTTCGGCGACTTCATTCCCGGCGTGTTTGGCAGCGTCGATGTGCTGGGCAAGATCGGCAACCGCGCCGTCATCATCGACTGGAAGTTCGGCGACGGCGTGATTGTCGAGGCCGAGGAGAACATGCAGCTGATGTTCTACGCTGCTGCTGCGCGCCGCTCGCAACCGTGGGCCTTTGAGGGCGTGACCGAGGTAGAGTTGGTCATCATCCAACCGCCGATGATCAAGCGTTGGGTCACCACCCGCGCTCGGATCAGCCGGTTCGAAGACCAACTGTTCGACGCGGTGCAGCAGGCGGTCAAGCCTGACGCGGCGTTGAAGAGCGGTGACCACTGCCGCTGGTGTACCGCCAAGCCTGTCTGTCCCATCCTGACTGGCGCAGTCGACCGCGCCGTCAAGGTGCAGTTCGACGCGCTGGACAAGCAGCAGATCAGCATCTACTTGCAGCAGGCCGACTTGCTCGACAGTTGGATCGCCGGCCTGCGCGAGTTGGCGCAGCGCGCTCTAGACAACGGCCAGGTGATCCCAGGCTACAAACTGGTCGCCAAGCGCGGCACAAGAAAATGGCTGGATGAGGACAAGGCGCGTGCGGCCTTGATCGAGGCCGGCCTGAAAGACCCCGACGTTGTGACGCTGGTCTCGCCAGCAGTGGCCGAAAAGAAGCTCAAAAAGCTCCCGGACGGCCTCACTGTCAGCGTGTCGTCGGGCAACACAATGGCACCGGATTCTGACCCCCGGCCTGCCATCCTCCAGCTGGGTCAGCTTTTGAAAAAGGTACTGTAATGTCCAATCTCGTAGCATTCAAATCAGCCGGCTTGCCGGCAGTCTCTTCCCTTGCCCAATCGTTGCGCGCCATCGCGCCGCGTGAGGCGCCTGGTGTTGCCATCCTGAAGATGGACCGCACTGGTCACTGGGTGTTTGGTTCCGACCAAGACGAAGTCGAGGCCGGCTCGACCTGGGCGGTCAACCCGTTCGCGTTTGTCCACGGCTGGATCGCGTGGGGAGATGGTGAAGTTCTGGGTGAGATGATGGCGTCCGTGTCCGAGCCGCTGCCAGAGCACGGGCCGGTGCCTGCTGGCGCCAAGAAGGGCTGGGAGCAGCAGGTCGGCATGTCGCTCAAGTGCCTGACCGGCGAGGACAAGGGTCTGGAGGTGCGCTACTCATCTACGTCAGTGGGCGGCAAGCGCGGTGTCCAGACCATTGCCGTGGCGATCGCGGCGCAGGTCGAGGCCGACCCGAGCAAGCCAGTGCCGGTGGTGACGTTGGGCAAGGAGTTCTACCAGCACAAGTCGTACGGCAAGATTTACACGCCGTTGTTTGAGGTGCAGTCGTGGATCGGTATGGAGGGTGAGGAAGAGGCGCCCCCGCCGGAGTCAACCGAGCCGACACGTCGGCGTCGGGCCTAAGAGGACTGGGGGCTGCTAAGTCAGCTCCCACCTGCTATGAGCATCGTGTACTGTGACTTCGAAACGAAGAGCGCCTGCGACCTGAAAACCGCAGGCGTCTACAACTATGCGCAGAGCTTGTCCACAGAAGTACTGTGCATGGCGTATGCGTATGATGACGGCGAGGTCCAGATGTGGACCGGCGGGCCGTTGCCCGACTTCACAGGTCATCAAATCAGGGCGTGGAACGCCGCTTTTGAGCGGCTCATTTTCTGGTACGTCCTGCAACAGGACTACCCGCTGGAGCAGTTCTACTGCACCGCCGCGCAGGCCCGCGCCAACTGTGCGCCTGGCAGTCTGGAAGACGCTGGCCGCTTCGCCGGCGCGTCGATGCGCAAAGACCATCGCGGTGGCCACCTAGTGCGCCAGTGCTGCATACCGCCGTATAACACCGCGTTGCTGCCCGAGTTGTTCGACTACTGCGCGCAGGACGTCCGCGCCATGCGAGCCATCAGCAAGGGCATGCGCGGTCTGTCCGACGATGAACTGCTCGACTACCATGTCAACGAGCGCATCAATGATCGCGGTGTGCTAGTCGATGTTGCGCTAGCTAAGTCAGCCGTGCGCTACGCTAGTGCTGAACTGGTTGAGATACAGGACAATGTCGCCAAGGTGACGCAAGGCGCCGTGCGGTCCGTCCGCTCGCCGCGCATGCGCCAGTGGGTACAAGACCGCGTCTCGCCCGAGCAGTTGAAGTTGATGACGGTCGAGGACAAGATCAGCATCGACAAGACCGTCCGCGCCAACCTGCTAGCCTGCGACGATCTTGACCCGGATGTGCGCGAGGTCGTCCAGTCGGCCGACGATCTATGGGCGTCGTCGGTGGCCAAATTTGCCCGCATGGCGGCGCTGGCCGATGAGGAGGACCACCGCGTGCGCGGCGCGTTTGTCTTCAACGGCGGCGCTGCGACGGGCAGGCTTTCGTCGTACGGCCTGCAAGTCCACAACTTCACGCGCAAGTGTGCCTCCTCGCCGCAGGA
>CAIVTJ010000186.1 GCA_903908825.1 uncultured Pseudomonadota bacterium
GACCGTCGGCGGCTTTACCGGTGATGCTGTACTGGCCGTTAGCGCGTCCTGCCACAAACACGCCGTGCGGCAGTGTGGCCGGCACATGTTGTTGCAGGCCGTCATCGTGACGTAGCGTCGCGCCACCTTGAAGTGCCAGATGCAAGGCCGGCATCCAACCTGCCGACAGCAGTAAGGCATCGCAGTTCAGGTGTACCGGGCCCGCGGCGGTGCGCAAGCTCAGCGCTTGCAGACAGCCGTCGCTCCCGGCCAAGGCCTCGACGGGTACGACATCGGTGAGCAGTTGTAGACCCGCGGCCTTGATGGCGTCCAGCGGTAGATCGGCAGCAGACAAGGGACTGCCGGCCAACAGCGCCAGCGTGCTGACCTTGAGCCCTTGCGCGGCCAGGTCGAGTGCGGTCTGGACAGCATCGCTGTTGGCGCCCAGCACCACGATGTTATCGCCAGCGGCGATGGCGTAACGGTAGTACAGACGCAGTGCACCGGAGGCCAGCAGGATGCCCGGCAGGTCGTTGTTGCGGAACACCGGCGGTTGTTCAATGGCACCGGTGGCCAGCACGATGGCTTGCGCGCGCAGCAAAATCAGCCCGCCTTCGGCTTTATCGATACGCGATAGCGCTAATTCGTTGTCGGCATAAAGTCCGACCACACAGTGATAGGAGAGCACGCGGATGCGCGGCTGTGCGGCAACTTGATCGAGTAATGTGCGGGTGAGCTCGCTGCGCTCGGGCTCAGCCTGGCGCAGCCACAAACCGCTGCCACCGGGGTGGGCGTTCTCATCAATCAGCACCACGCGCTGCGCGCCGTCGGCAACAGCCTGCAGGGCCGCTGACAATCCGGCAATACCACTGCCTACAACGGCGACTTCGCAGAACTCATGTACGCGTGTGCGCCGCGCCGGTTTCAGACTGACATCGATGCGCCCGAGTCCGCTGAGATAACGGATCAGCCGTTCGAACAGCGGGAAGCTGTACTTGCCGCGAAACGCCTTGTAGTAAAAGCCCACCGGCAAGAAGCGCCCCAGCAAGGAGACCACGCGCGCTTTATCAGCCGCCACGCCGCCGAAGGTGTTGACGGCGGTGATCTGCTGGCCTTCGCTGACCTGTATCTGATCGCCGCGCTGGTTGGGCTCATCGCCCACCTGAAACAGGTTGTTGGCGTCGTGACCGGCGGCCGAATACAGGCTGCGCGGACGGTGATACTTGAAGCTGCGGGCGGTGATCTTGATACCGTTGGCAGCCAACGCACTGCTGATCGTATCGCCAGCCAGAGCGCGCACCGTCTGACCTTCAAAAGACACGGTTACGCTGCGGCTGCGGTCCAGCCATTCACCTTCGATGTGTGGCAGGCGGTGCATCAGACGTGCACCGTGCTATGCCACTGCGCCACGTGCTGGCTGCTGCGCACTTCGTCGGTCAGCGTGTCGCGCTCCAGGATGAACCAGAACCCCGAGGCGATATGGCACCACCATTCGTGCTTCACACCGGCGATGCCGCTGCGATTGAACACATAGCGGGCCCATTGCGCATCGCTGCTGGTGGCCGGATCGGGCATGTGCCGCACCTCACCGCCGTAAACAAATTCGTCGGCGGGGCGCAGTCCGTTGAGGGGGCAGGGAATGAGCTTCATATCAGTGTCCCACCGAAGCGGCGCCTTTCTCGCCGGTGAGCTCAAAGCGTTCGAAGCGCCACCAGTCAAAGCTGGTGATCAGCGGATCGTTGCGACCGCTGGCCACGGTGGCGGCCATGGTCTTACCGGCCACAGGTGTGGCCTTGAAGCCCCAAGTGCCCCAGCCGGCATCCAAGTAAAAGCCCTTGACCGGCGTCAAGCCCATGACCGGTGCGAAGTCCGGTGTCATGTCAGCCAAGCCAGCCCATTGGCGATTGACTTTGACGCCCGCCAAAAACGGGAACAACTCGAGCATGTGCGTTGATAGTGAGGTGGCAAACTCGATAGCCGAGCGCGTGTTGTGCAGTTCGCGCGGATCGAGTGAGGCACCCATGACCAACTCACCGCGCGCGGTCTGCGACACATAAACGTGCAGTGAGCCTGAGACGATGATGGGGTCGAGCCAGCGTTTGAGCGGCTCGGACACCATGGCCTGCAGCGGGTGGATATAGATGGGGCTTTGCAGGCCCACCATGTCTAGGATGCGCGGCGTGTAACCGGCCACTGCCGAGATGACGCAGCGCGTGGCGATGTGACCGCGACTGGTACGCACACCGCTGACTTCGCCGCCGGTGGTTTCTATGCCCAGTACTTCGGTCTGCTGATGGATTTCGACGCCACGCTGATCAGCCGCGCGGCCATAGCCCCAGGCCACGGCATCGTGACGGGCCACGGCACCGGGCGCGTGATAGAGCGCGCCGAGTATGGGTGCATGCCCGGCACAGCTCATGTCCATCATGGGCAGGGCGCGGGCGACCGCTGCGGCATCGACCAGTTCAGAATCGACGCCCAGATGCTTATTGACCTCGGCGCGCCAACGCATGGTGCGCAGCGTGGCATCGGTGTGCGCCAGCGTGTAGTGACCGCGCGTGGAATAGAACAGGTTGATGTCCAGGTCATCGCCCAGGTCACGCCACAACTGTATGCTGCGGTCGTAGAAACGCACGCCCTCTGGGGTGAGGTAGTTAGACCGTATGATGGTGGTGTTACGGCCGGTGTTGCCGCTGCCGATGTAGCCTTTTTCGATCACTGCGATGTTGCGCAGACCGTGGTCGCGAGCCAGGTAATAGGCGGTGGCCAGGCCATGACCACCTGCACCGATGATGACCGCGTCATAGGTGGGCGCCAGCCGTGCCGGTGGCGTGAACATCCGGGGTTCCGGGTAGTTCTTAGAGAGACCTATTTTCAGCAGACGCCAGGCCATCGAGTGCGCTCAGTGCAGGTTTGGCGGTCACTTCCGCCGCATTGGCATGATTACCGGTTTGTTTACTGTTGGTCAAGAAAGTTTCGTGAGGGTAAAATACATGCAGAGGTCACAGTGATCACAGCCAAGAGCAAGACCCGTCCTGCCCGCAAGAGTGCCGTCAAGGTTGTTGCGCCGGCGCTCAATAGCCCCCTGCCGGCTGCTGCGTCCGTTGCCGCGCAGGTCGGCAGCAGTGCACGGCGCCTGCGCCTGGCCCAAGGGCTCACCCTCACCGAAGTGGCGCAGAGCGCCGGTATCAGCCCCGGCATGCTCAGCCGTTTGGAAACCGGGGACGTCAGCCCCAGCCTCGATACGCTGGCTGCGTTGTCGGCCGCCTTGGGCAGCAACTGCGCCGCCCTGTTCCGCGACAGCACGGCTTCGCTCAGCGATGCTCAATTGGTCAAGCGCGGCGAGGGCCTGGAGGTCGTCCGCCGCGGCACGCGTCGCGGCCACACCTATCACCTGCTGGCCTCCGAGCGCGGCCCCAAGCGGGTGTTCGAACCGTTTTTAGTCACACTGACCAGCAAAAGCGAGATATTTCCCGAGTTTGACCACCCCGGCGTCGAGTTCATTCATGTGCTGGAGGGCTCGCTACGCTACCGTCACGGGAGCGAAAGCTATCTGTTAAAGCCCGGTGATTCGCTTACTTTTCGCGGTGATGTCCCCCACGGGCCGGATAAACTGCTGAAACTGCCGGTACGCATGCTGTCAGTCATCATCTATGGCGGGGCGGACAGCCACGATTAGCGGTGTGACCGGCTGACTGGTAGCGCCGCCGACTATCGGCTAGTCTGCCGCCCGCATTTGTGTAGAAACTAAGACCGACTGACAGAGGCTTGAAGCTTTAAATGTCCGACATCGAACACCAGCAACAGATGGCAGTAGACCGCATAGTGGCCAGCCACGCCGGCCAGCCTGGGCCGTTGCTGCCCATCCTCCTGGAAGTCCAGGCCTCTTTGGGTTACATCCCGCCGGCAGCGGTCGTCCGCATCGCTGAAGGGCTGAACCTCTCCCGCGCCGACGTGCACGGGGTCATCAGTTTCTATCACCATTTCCGCCAGCATCCGGTGGGTCGTCATGTGGTGCAGGTGTGTCGGGCCGAGGCCTGCCAAGCTGTGCAGTGCCAAGCCACCGAAGCCCATGCCAAACAGGCTCTGGGCGTCGATTACGGCGGTACCAGCGCCGACGGCACCTTTACGCTCGAGGCAGCTTATTGCCTGGGTAATTGCGCCGCAGGCCCGTCGGTCATGGTTGACGACAAACTCTACGGTCGGGTCACGCCTGATCGGCTCGACGCGGTTCTGGCCACCTGGAGGCAGCGCTCATGAGCACCCGTATCTATATTTCCCGTGACGCGGCAGCCCAGGCGCTGGGCGCGGACGAAACGCTGCTGGCCCTGCAGGCGGCAGCCACAGCGGCTGGCATCACGCTGGACGTGGTGCGTGTCGGTTCACGCGGCATGGTCTGGCTCGAGCCGCTGGTCGAGGTCGTCGACGGTGACGGCCAGCGCATTGCCTATGGTCCGGTCATGGCCGAGCAGGTGCCCGCACTGGTGGCTGCCGGGCTGTTGCAGGCGGCGGCGCATCCGCTGCGCCTGGGCCGGGTCGAGGAGCTGCCCTATGTGGCCAAGCAAGAGCGGCTGACTTTTGCCCGCGTCGGCATCATCGACCCGGTCAACATTGACGACTACCTGGCGCATGACGGTTTTGCCGGCCTGCGCCGCGCACTGACCCTGACTGGTGCCGAGGTCGTTCAGGAAGTCACGGACTCAGGCTTGCGCGGCCGTGGCGGCGCTGCATTCCCGACCGGCATCAAATGGAAGACGGTGCTGGACCAGCAGTCGGACCAGAAATATGTGGTCTGCAACGCCGACGAAGGCGATTCCGGCACGTTCTCTGACCGCATGCTGATGGAAGGCGACCCGCTGTGTCTGGTCGAGGGCATGACTATCGCCGGTGTGGCGGTGGGTGCCACTCAGGGCTACATCTACCTGCGCTGCGAATACCCGCATGCTCAAGTTGCGCTGGAAGAGGCTATTGCTGCTGCCAAGGCGCGCGGCTTTCTGGGTCGCAACGTCTGTGGCAGCGGCAAGACATTCGAACTCGAAGTGCGCATGGGCGCCGGTGCCTACATCTGCGGCGAAGAGACCTCCTTGCTCGAGAGCTTGGAAGGCAAGCGTGCCGAGGTCCGTTATCGCCCGCCGCTGCCGGCCATCAAGGGTCTGTTCGGCAAGCCCACGGTCATCAATAACGTTATCTCGCTGGCTTCCTTGCCGGTCATCCTGCAACGGGGCGGGGCGTTCTATCGTGACTTCGGCATGGGTCGTTCACGCGGCACGCTGCCCATACAGCTGGCCGGCAACATCAAACAAGGCGGCCTGGTCGAAAAGGCCTTTGGCGTCACGCTGCGCGAGTTGCTGTATGACTTCGGTGGTGGCTCGGCCTCGGGCCGTCCCATCCGTGCAGTGCAGGTGGGTGGTCCGCTGGGCGCCTACATACCCGAGTCGCAATTCGATACGCCGCTGGACTATGAGGCCTTTGCGGCCATGGGCGCGCTGGTGGGTCACGGCGGCATCGTCGCCTTTGACGACACCGCCGATCTGGCGCACATGGCCCGCTATGCCATGGAGTTCTGCGCCCACGAATCCTGCGGCAAGTGCACACCGTGCCGCATTGGTTCGACGCGTGGCGTCGAACTCATCGATCGCATCATCGAAGGCACCAACCGCGCGGCTGATATGACGCAGCTGGCAGACCTTTGCGAGACGATGCAGCACGGCTCGCTGTGCGGCTTGGGCGGCATGACCCATTTTCCGGTCATGAGCGCCGTCAAACATTTCCCTGATGATTTCGCGCGCAAGCGCTGAAGCTACCGGAGTCGACCCATGTTCGCGATCAACCGAGAAGACCACGGCACACCGGCCGCTAACGGCGCACCGGTCACATTGACCATCGATGGCGCCGAAGTCACCGTACCTGCCGGCACCTCTATCATGCGTGCTGCCGCCGCTGCCGGTGGTGCCATCCCCAAGCTGTGCGCCACCGATACGCTCAAGGCCTTCGGTTCCTGCCGTGTCTGTCTGGTCGAAGTCGAAGGCCAGCGCGGCTATCCGGCTTCCTGCACCACGCTGGTGGCCCCGGGCATGAAGGTGCGCACCGAGAGCGACAAGCTGCAGCAACTGCGCAAGGGCGTGGTCGAGCTGTATGTGTCCGACCATCCGCTCAATTGCAAAGGCTGCCCGGCCGATACGCATTGCGAATTGCAAAGCGTCGCCGCCGATCTGGGCGTGACCAGCAGCCCCTATGGTCTCGATGGCGCCAATCACCAGGATGCACCTTGCGACAGCAGCAATCCTTATTTCGACTTCAACCCGTCGCTGTGCATCGCCTGCTCGCGCTGCGTACGCGCCTGCGATGAAGTGCAGGGCACGTTTGCACTGACGATCTCCGGTCGCGGCTTTGATTCCAAGGTCTCGGCCAGCCAGAACGAGTCGTTCATGGATTCCGAGTGCGTCTCGTGTGGCGCTTGCGTCGAGTCCTGCCCCACGGCGGCCTTGAGCGAAAAGGGTTTGACGCTGGTGGGTCGTCCGCAAAAAGCGGTCACCACCACCTGCGCCTATTGCGGCGTGGGTTGCTCGTTCGAGGCCGAGGTCAAGGACGAGCAGGTCGTGCGCATGGTGCCCAGCCGCGATGGCAAGGCCAATCGCGGTCATGCCTGCGTCAAGGGTCGCTTTGCCTATGGCTATGCCACGCACACCGATCGCATCACCACACCCATGATCCGCGCCAAGATCACCGATCCTTGGCAGCAGGTCAGCTGGGATGAGGCGTTCAAACACGCCGCCTCCGAGTTCCGCCGCATTCAGGGCAAGTACGGCCGCCAGTCCGTCGGCGGCATCACTTCCTCGCGTTGCAGCAACGAAGAAGTCTTCCTGGTGCAAAAGCTCGTGCGCGCTGCGCTGGGCACCAACAACGTCGACACCTGTGCGCGTGTTTGCCATTCGCCCACCGGCTATGGTCTCAAGCACACCTTGGGCGAGTCTTCGGGCACCCAGGCTTTCGACTCGGTCACCCAAGTGGATGTGGCGCTGGTTATCGGTGCCAACCCGACCGATGGTCATCCGGTGTTCGCCTCGCGCCTGAAGCGCCGCCTGCGTGAAGGCGCCAAGCTCATCGTCGCCGATCCGCGCGCCATCGATCTGGTGCGCAGCCCGCACATCGAAGCCGACTATCACCTGCCGCTGCGTCCGGGTACCAACGTGGCACTTATCAATGCCATTGCCCACGTGGTGGTGACCGAAGGTCTGGTCAATGAGGCCTTCGTGGCCGAGCGCTGCGAGCCGGCGCCCTTCGAGCGCTGGCGCGCATTTATTTCAGACCCCAAGCATTCACCTGAGGCCACGGCCGACATCACAGGCGTGGCAGCGCAGTTGGTGCGCGGTGCAGCGCGCCTCTATGCCACGGGCGGCAATGCGGCTATTTACTACGGCTTGGGTGTCACCGAGCACAGTCAGGGCAGCACCATGGTGCTGGGCATCGCCAATCTGGCGATGGCCACCGGGAACATCGGCCGTGAAGGCGTGGGCGTCAATCCGCTGCGCGGCCAGAACAATGTGCAGGGCGCTTGCGACATGGGTTCCTTCCCGCACGAGTTGACCGGCTACCGGCACTTGTCCGATACGACGACGCGCAACCTGTTCGACAGCCAGTGGGGCGTGCACTTGGACCCTGAGCCGGGTCTGCGTATCCCCAACATGTTTGAGTCGGCACTCGATGGCACCTTCATGGGCCTGTATGTGCATGGCGAAGACATCGCGCAGTCCGACCCCAACACGCAGCACGTGACGGCAGCGCTGTCGGCCATGGAGTGCGTCATCGTGCAGGACTTGTTCCTCAACGAGACCGCCAAGTACGCCCATGTGTTTTTCCCGGGCGCCTCTTTCCTCGAGAAGGACGGCACGTTCACCAATGCCGAGCGGCGCATCTCGCGCATCCGTCAGGTCATGAAGCCGCTGGCGGGTCTGGCGGACTGGGAAGCCACGCAGGGCTTTGCCCGCGCCTTGGGCTATGACATGCCTTACACGCATCCGTCGCAGATCATGGAGGAGATCGCGCGCTTGACGCCGACCTTCACCGGCGTCAGCTATGAAAAGCTCGATCGTCTGGGCAGCATCCAGTGGCCCTGCAATGACGAGGCGCCGGAAGGCACGCAGACCATGCACGTGGGTGAGTTCATTCGCGGCAAGGGTCGTTTCTACGTTACCGAGTACGTGGCCACCGAAGAGCGGGTCAATGCGCGCTTCCCGCTCATCCTGACCACCGGCCGCATCCTCAGCCAGTACAACGTGGGCGCGCAGACACGCCGTACGGCCAACAGCCAGTGGCATGACGAGGACCGTCTCGAATTGCATCCGCATGACGCAGAAGAGCGCGGCATCGCCACCGGTGATTGGGTCGGAGTGGCCAGTCGTTCAGGCGAGACGGTGCTGCGCGCTTTAGTGTCTGAGCGCATGCAGCCGGGCGTGGTCTTTACCACCTTCCATTTCCCGGAGTCGGGCGCCAACGTGATCACCACCGAAAACTCGGACTGGGCGACCAATTGCCCCGAGTACAAGGTGACTGCGGTGCAGATCACCAAGGTGCAGCAGCCTTCTGACTGGCAACAGCGCTTTCATGAGCAGAACGAGCGGCAGCTGGAGCTGCTGCGCGGTGCCTCGAGTTCGCGCGCCACGCAGTGACAGACACAGGCGGTTCTCCCGTCGTCCAGTGCCCGGTGCGGCGCTGGCGAGACGGGCAGTGGGAGGTGACGCAGGACAGCGTCGCCGAAGAATCGCCGGTGGCTCTGCTGTTCAATTCGATACCGCACGTGGTCATGATGGCCACGCCCGCGGACCTTGAAGACTTGGGCGTGGGCTTTAGCTTGAGTGAAGGCTTGCTCGAGCACCTGCACGAGTTGCGCGCGGTGGTCGCTGAGCCCACAGAGCAGGGCCACGAACTGCGCTTGTCGGTCACCCAAGAGCGTCTGGCAGTGTTGCTGGCCCGCCGCCGCAACCTGACCGGTCGCACCGGTTGCGGGGTGTGCGGTGCCGAGACCATTGCAGATGCCATCCGGCCGCAGCCGCCGGTGGCGCCGGGCGGGCAGATAGGGCGCGAGCAGTTGGCGCAGGCGCTGGCCGCTTTACGGGCGGCTCAGCCCTTGGGCGGGCAGACCGGCAGCTTGCATGCGGCGGCCTGGGTCAACTGGCAGGGCGACATCGAACTGGTGCGCGAGGATGTGGGCCGCCACAATGCCCTCGATAAAGTCATCGGTGCGAGGCTGCGCCAAGGGCTCGATTTTCAATCAGGCTTGGCGCTGATTACCAGTCGCGCAAGTTACGAGATGGTGCAAAAGGCGGCTCAACTGGGCATACGTATGCTGGTTGCGGTCTCCGCACCGACCGCTCTGGCTATCAGGTTGGCGCAAACTACGGGCATCACGCTGGTAGGCTTCGCCCGCGAACATCAACAGGTCATCTACACGCATCCGGAACGTCTGGCATGAACACTCAACATCTGGTCACTATGGCCAACAGCATCGGCTCGTTTTTTGATTCCGAGGCTTTGCCCGGCGATGAAGCTGCGCAGATCGCCAGCCACATCACCCGCTTTTGGGATCCGCGTATGCGCAGTGCGCTGATTGCCCACGGCGCGGCAGGCGGCGAGGGTCTCAGCGTGCACGCGCTGGCCGCGGTCAAGCTGTTGGTGCCGCCGGGCCCGCGCCCGCTCTGAACTTAAGTTTGCGCGAGGCGGCGCTCAGCCAGCAGGCCTTGCAAGGCCTGCAGCTCTAGCAGCAGTCGTTCGAGCCGCTCCTTGCCAAAGGCGCTGCTCATCGCGGCGTGAGCAGCGGTGACGTCGGGCATAGCGCGAGCCAGCAAGGCTTTGCCCGTGGCGCCCAGGCTGACGACAGATTGCCGTTGGTCTTGCGCGTTGCTGTTGCGGCGCAGCCAGCCGCGCGCTTCCATGACAGGCATGATGCGCGAGAGACTAGGCGGCAGCAGGTTGGCGCGGTGGGCCAGTTCGCTGGCGGTGATGGCTTCAACTTCAGATAGCACGCGCAGTATGCGCCACTGCGCTTCGTTAACGCCGTGATGGCGCAGGACCGGGCGGTATTCCAGCACCACGCTCTCGTGTGCTCGCAGCAGCAACATCGGGGGGAGACTGTGCAAAGGCTGTGCGATTGTTATTTTGTTTTTTCTGCATTTCATTAACACGTTAATGGATTTTCGGTCGCCGGTCAATTAGTTGGCTTTTGCAACTCGAAACAGCCCTGTCCCAATGTGCAAGTGGCCTGATAAGGTACGGGTATGGCGATACGTTGGAGTCAATACCCTGCGGCCCCGCATTACGATGAGCTCATCGCTCCGGGCGGCCTTGCGCGCGCCGGCGCCGAGACGGTCGCCCGTCATTTAGAGCAGTTGGGCTCGGTCGAGCTTTCAGTGCGACAAAAGGCTGCCGAGGCTGCGGTCAAAGGCATGGGCATCACCTTTACCGTCTATCACGAAGAAGGCGGATCTATCGATAGGGCCTGGCCACTCGACATCATCCCGCGGGTCATCGAAGCCAGTGAATGGCGCCGTATCGAAGCGGGTCTGCGGCAGCGCGCGCGCGCGCTCAATCAGTTTATCGACGATATCTATCACGCCCAGCGCATCGTCAACGATGGCATGTTTCCGCGGCAGTACCTGCTTGATTCGGCCAACTTCCGCAGTCAGTGCGTGGGCATCAGTCCGCCGCTGGGTGTGTGGGCCCACGTGTGTGGTTCAGATCTGGTGCGCGGTGGCGATGGCAGCATGTATGTGCTGGAAGACAATTTGCGCGTGCCGTCGGGTGTGTCCTACATGCTCGAGAATCGTCAGGTCATCAAGCGCGTGTTCCCGGAGTTGTTCGCCGAGACCAACATCCTGCCGGTCGATGACTACCCCTCGCAGCTCTATGACATGTTGCGCGCTATCGCGCCGCCGGGCATCGAGCACCCGGAAGTGGTGGTGCTGACGCCAGGCATCTACAACTCAGCTTATTTCGAGCATGCCTATCTGGCACAGCAGATGGGCTGTGAGCTTGTCGAGGGGCGTGACCTGGCGGTCGATGATGACGATTGCGTGTTTATGCGCACCATCGATGGCTGGTCGCGCGTGCACGTCATCTATCGCCGCATCGATGATTTGTTTCTGGACCCTGAGGCCTTTCGCGCCGATTCCACATTGGGTGTGCCGGGTTTGCTGCGTGCCTGGCGCGCCGGCAAGGTCGCGCTGGCCAATGCGCCCGGCGCGGGTGTGGCCGACGACAAGCTGGTCTACACCTTCGTGCCCGACATGATCCGTTACTACCTGGGCGAAGAGCCGCTGTTGCCTAACGTGCCTTCTTATCTTTGTGCAGATCCGCAGCAGTGCGAGTTTGTGCTGGCCAATCTGGCCACGCTGGTGGTCAAACCCACCAACGAGTCCGGTGGCTACGGCATGCTGATGGGCCCCAAGTCCACTGAAGACGAGCGGCGCCAGTTCGCCGAACTGGTGCGTGCTAATCCGCGTAATTACATCGCGCAGCCCGTGGTGCAAATATCCACC
>CAIVTJ010000187.1 GCA_903908825.1 uncultured Pseudomonadota bacterium
CGCCGCCCTCGCCTCTGCCGCGTGCGCGCTGCAGTCCCAAGGCCGGATCGACATCGAGCAGCAGCGTCAGGTCCGGCTGTAAGCCCGGGTGAGCCACTTCGGCCAGTGCCTCGATGGTCTGAGCAGGCACGCCACGGCCGCTGCCCTGATAGGCCCGACTGGCGTCGGTAAACCGGTCGCAGACTATCCATTCACCCCGCGCGAGGGCCGGACGGATCAGGTTGTCCACATGGATGCTGCGCGCGGCAAACATCAGCAGCAATTCGGCGGCAGGCGGTACCGGCTCCTCGCCGCGAGCCAGCACCACCTGGCGGACGCGTTCGGCCAAGGGTGTGCCGCCGGGCTCACGCGTCAGGCGCAGCGTGCGGCCCCGTTGCGCTAACTGCTCGGCCAGCCAGCGGGCCAAGCTCGACTTGCCCGAGCCTTCGATACCCTCCAGCGTGATGAACCGGCCTTGGTCTTGGCCCGGGCCTGGGGCTGCTGTCATGGCGCCGCCGTTGCGCGCAGTCGTTGCAGATAGCGACTGACAGCTGCGTTGTGTTCGGCCAGAGAGCTGGAGAACTGGTGCCCGCCGCTGCCGTCTGCCAAGGCCACAAAATACAGCTCGTTACCGGCTTGAGGATGCACGGCGGCTTGCAAGGCCGCTGCGCCAGGCATCGCGATAGGCGTGGGTGGCAGTCCGTCGCGCGTATAGGTGTTGTAAGGCGTGTCGGTGCGCAGATCGCGGGTGTGGATATTGCCGTCGTAGCCCTCGCCCAGACCGTAGATCACCGTGGGGTCAGTCTGCAGACGCATACCTGAGCGCAGGCGGTTAATGAACACACCGGCGATACGCGGCCGCTCGGCGGGCAGACCGGTTTCTTTTTCGATGATGGATGCCAGCGTTAACACCTCAAGCGGTGTCGCCAAGGGCAGACCGGCATCGCGTTCGTCCCACGCCCGTTGCAAGCGTCGCTGTTGTGAGTCGTAAGCCATGCGCAGGATTGTAAGGTCGCTGCTCTGCTCTTCGAAGCGATAGGTGTCGGGCGCGAACCAACCCTCAAGGTCGGCCACCGGCAGGGCCAGCATCCGCTGTAGCGCCTGAGCATCCAGGCCTGCTGTTTCGTGCCTCACCAGCGGTAAGGCGTCCAAGGCCGCGCGCAGCTGCCGCAGGTTCCAACCTTCAACGAGGGTGAACTGCTCAAGAATTACCCGGCCCTCGCGCAGCTGTTGCAGTTGCTGCAAGGGCGACAGCCCCGGTTCCATACGATAGTGGCCGGCCTGCAGGGGCAGCGCCGGATGCGGCTGCAGCTTGTCCTGCACGCGCAGGTAGTATTCGAGCAGGCGCGGGTTTGCCACCAGTTGCTGCTGCTGCAAGATAGCCAGCGCGCTGCGCAGACTACTGCCGCCGGGAATAACCACTTTGCGCGCCGCAGTGGCCGGGCCGGGCTGCAAAGCCAGCTGTTGCAACTGCTGCAACAGCGCGCCACCGGCCAGCAGCAGCACGCCCACAGCCAGGAGCCAGCGCGTTCTAGTCTTCAAGGGTGGCAATCCGTCTCTGCAAAGCCTGCGCCCACGGTGCAGGCGGCATGACTCTACCGTCAACCTCGGTGGCGATGCGCACACCCAGGCGTACGTTGGTGATGAACACCTCAGTGGCGCTGGCCAGCAGCGCGGGCGCCAGGTCTTGCTCTTGCGCCGGCAGTCCCAGCTGTTGTGCTTCACGGAGAACCACGCTGCGCAGGACTCCGGCGATACCGCAGCGGTCCACCCGGGGTGTCAGCAAACGCCCTTCGTGGACCACGAACACGTTACTTGACGTGCCGCAGGCCAGATGGCCGCTGCTGCTGCACAGCAGCCCTTCATCGCAACCGTGTGCGCGCCGTGCCGCACTGGCCAGTACCAGTTCCAAGCGGTTGAGGTGCTTGATGCCGGCCAGCAGCGGGTTCTCACCCAGGGTGACGGGTAACAGCGCCAGACGGGTGGGCTGATCTGCCACGACATCGACAGGCGGCAGCGCATAGCGCAGCAGCAGGTGGCGGGCTTGCTCGTTACCGGCGGGCGCGTAGCCGCGTTCGGTGGCCAAGCCGCGGGTGACGATTAACTTGAGCAGCGCATCGCCTTCGCCTGCCAGCGACTGCGCCTGTTGCAGCGCGGCGGTGGCATCACAGTGGATCTGCAGGCGCTGACAGCCTTGTTGCAGACGCTGCTGGTGTGCGCCGGCAAAGCGGATGCGGCCGTTACGCACAATCATCGTCTCGAACAGGCCGTCACCGTAGTGCAACCCGCGGTCTAAACGCCACCCCGCGCTCAGTGGCTCACCGTCCAGCCAGCTGGCCAGCGGTGCGCTCATGGGCGCGGACTGCTCACGCCCAAGGCCAGTAGCAAGCCGCGCGCCTTGGCGCGGGTCTCCTGCAGTTCCCGCTGCGGGTCTGAGTCGGCCACGATGCCGGCGCCGGCGCGAAAGCTGATCTGTCCGCCGGCCATCATCATGGTGCGGATCAGAATATTGAAGTCTGCCGAGCCGTCGAGGTTGATATAGCCCATAGAGCCTGTATAGGCCTCGCGCGCCTCGCCTTCCAGTTCGGCGATGATTTCCATGCAGCGCAGCTTCGGGCAGCCGGTGATAGTGCCGCCGGGGAACACGGCGCGCAGCACATCGACGGGCCCCAAGCCCGGGCGCAATTGTCCGGTGACATTGGAGACGATGTGATGCACATGCGCATAGGTTTCCACGCCCATATATTCATCTACACGGACGCTGCCGGCGGTGCACACACGTCCCAGATCGTTGCGCTCCAGGTCGATCAACATCACGTGTTCGGCGCGCTCTTTCGGGTGCGCCAGCAACTGCGCCGCCAGCTGTTGGTCTTCGGCTGGCGTGGCGCCGCGCGGGTGCGTACCCGCGATGGGCCGTGTATCGACACGCCCCTGCTCGATGCGCACAAGGCGTTCGGGTGACGACGACAGCAACGTCAGCCCGCCAAACTGCAGCAACGCCGCAAACGGTGCCGGGTTGGCGGCACGCAGCAAGCCATAGACCTGGCCGGCGGTTGTACCCGGAGCCAGCTGCACAGACCA
>CAIVTJ010000188.1 GCA_903908825.1 uncultured Pseudomonadota bacterium
CAGCTACCTGGCCCAGGGTGCCGGCTTCATCGGCTTTCTGCTGCTGCTGTTCGCCCTGGCCGGCTTTCGCGGCTGATCAGGCGTAGGCGTCGGCGACCATCACCCCGGCCAACAGGCTGTAGGCAGCGCCCCAGGCCGCCGCGACCTCGGGTGTGAAGGCGGCGCCCAGCCCCTGGCCCAGCGTCCACAGCAGCGCCGCGCCGACGCTGTCGTACTGCGCCTTGGTCACGCCATAGGTGACATGGCGCTGCGCCATCTCCTTCGCCACCGGCAGGATCGCCGCCGGGTTGGCCAGGTTGTTCACCACCATGGCGATGGCGGCCATCAGCTTGCCGCCCTGCGCCGTCATGTCCGTATTGGTGAACAGCGGCTTGGTGGTCGGGTCTATCTCGAACAGCCGGCCGTAGAACAGCGCCGCCGCCTGCGTCTTGATCGGCAGCACCGTAAGCGCAGTTCCGAGACCCTCTCCTGCGCTGCTTGACGATCAGTTTTTTTCGGATGCGGCCCAATGCCAGGGCATCAACTCATCGATACGCTTGTTGGGCCAGCCGTTGACCAGGCGGGTCAGCAGATCGGTGAAGTAGCGCTGAGGGTTGACCCCGTTCAGCTTGCAGGTTTCGATCAGCGATGCCACCGCAGCCCATCGGGCGCCCCCGTCGTCGCCAGAGGCGAACAGGGCATTCTTGCGGCTCAACACCAGCGGCCTGATGGCGCGCTCCACCGTGTTGGTATCCATCTCGATGCGGCCGTCGTCCAGGAACCGCATCAGTCCATCGCGGTGGTTTTGCGCATAGCGGATGGCCTGGGCCGTCGGACTGCCACTGGGCAGCCGGGCCAACTGCGCCTCGAGCCAGCTGAATAAGGCCTGGACCAGCGGGCGGCTGCGCGCCTGCCGCCCGGCCAGGCGCAACTCCGGCGCCTTGCCGCGCAGTTCAGTCTCGATCGCGTAGAGCGCCGCAATCCGCTGCAACGTCTCGGCCGCGATCGGCCCGGTACCGTCCTTGGTCAGGTCGGTGAACTCGCGCCGCAGATGCGCCCAGCAGAATGCCAGCGTGATGCCCTCGGTCGCCGCGGCGACGCTCTTGTAGGCAACATAGCCATCGCACTGCAGGATGCCGCGATACCCACCCAACAAGGCCTTGGCGTGGCCGGCACCGCGGCCCGGCGCGTAGTGGAACACCACCGCCGGCGGATCGCTGCCGCACCAGGGTCGGTCGTCGCGCGCGATCGCCCAGGCGTAGCCCTTCTTCACTTGGCCACGCCCGGGGTCCAGCACCGGCATGGTGGTCTCATCGGCGAACAACCGGGCCGAGGTGAGCAGGATCTCGTGCAGGCGCCTGACCACCGGCACAACCTCCAGCGCCGCCGTGCCGAGCCAGGCGGCCAGCACGTCGCGGCCGAGCACGATGCCCTGCCGCGCCAACATCTGCGCCTGGCGATACAGCGGCAGGTGGTCGGCGTAGCGCGCCACCAGCACCTGCGCGACCATCGCCTCGGTCGGCAGCCCGCCCTCGATCAGGCGGGCCGGTGCATCCGCCTGCAGCACCACGCCGGCGCAACGCCGGCAGGCCAGCTTGGGCCGCTTCGTCACCAGCACGCGGAACTGCGCGGGCATCACGTCCAGCCGTTCCGCAGCATCGACGCCAATCTCGACCAGCGCGCCCTGGCAGCAGGGACAGCTCGTCTGCGCCGGCATCAGCACCTGCTCGATCCGTGGCAGATGCGCTGGCAGCGCACCGCGATTGGACCGCCGTCGCCTGGCCTGCTGCTCACGCAGCACCGGTGAGCGCTTGCCCGCCTCGGCCTCGTTCGCCGCCAGCGTTGCCTCGATTTCCTCGAACGCGAACAGCAACTGGTCTGGCGACAACCGCTCCGACTTGCGGCCGAATTGCCGCCGCTTCAGCTGCAGCAGCAGGTGATGCAGATGCTCGCTCCGCGCCACCAGCGCGTCGCGTTCCTGCACCGCGGCGTCGCGTTCAACAATGACCGCGTCGCGCTCCTCCAGTACCGCCAGCAGCATCGCCCGCAGCGCGGTGGGATCCTCCGGCAGTGTCGGCAGTGGCGTGGTGGCGTGCATCTCAGCGCAGAGTCTACGCAGCAGTCGTCGGCGTGGGAATCCGTTTCGCGGCCTGCACCCGCGTCCAATCGATGCCGTCGAACAGCGCGGCAAACTCCACCGGCGTCAGCCGCACGACGCCGTCCACCACCGGCGGCCAGCGGAACGCACCGCCCTCCAGCTGCTTCCACACCAGCACCAGGCCGCTGCCATCCCAGACCAGGATCTTGAGCCGGTCAGCGCGCCTGGCGCGAAACACCAATACCACCTGCGAAAACGGGTCGGTGCCCAACACCGCCGCCGCCATGGCAGCCAGCGCATGCGCGCCCTTGCGGAAGTCCACCGGCCGGCTGGCCAGCAGCACCCGTGCCCCCGCCGGCAGCGTGATCATGCCGCCGCAGCCCGCAGCGCGCGCAGCACCATCGTCAGCAGCGCCGCGTCGGTGCCGGGCGGCACCCGCAGCACTGCACCAGCCAGTGCAACCTCGATCGGCGGCGGCGAGACCGCCGCCTCGGCTGTGGGCGCATCGGCCGTGATCGGCATGAACGCCAGCGGGGCCGATGACCCAGCCCGCATCTCCCGCCGCCAGCCAAACAACTGCTGCGGACAGAGTTGCCAGCGCCGCGCTACCTCGGACACCACCGCGCCAGGCGCCAATGTCTCAGCGACAATCCGCGCCTTGGTCTCGTCCGGCCAATCTCGCCGACGGCCAGGACCCGTCAGCACCGCTACCCGGCGGTAACCGCCAGCCTTCGCGTCATCGTTAACGTCAACCATAAGGTCAGCTCGAAGCTCCATGCCTCCAGCCGTCCAACCATATCAATGCCCGATACAGGTAGACGGGCCTCCAGGCTGCGCTTACGGTGGAGACGCCGATGCTGCGCGAGAACCCCAACATCAGGTCCGGCGCCGAGACGCTGAATGAGGCCGATATCGGCCA